>NZ_CAXIQJ010000001.1:0-65480 GCF_964031195.1 Spiroplasma endosymbiont of Phycita roborella
AATTAATAAATTAAAAGAAAAAGCAACTGATTTATTTACTAGTGCAGAAAAAAGAGCAATTAAACACGCACAATTAATTCCATTAAATTCACCAGTATTTATGGGTTGTAAAATTCAACCTTTGTCATTAGATAAATGTGCAATTACTATTTATCATCGTAATCCTAAATATAAACCAATTACAGTTGTTGATAGTATTCTTAAAGCAAAAACTTTTGTTACTCAAATACATCCATTTCATTGATATCGTTGATATAGTGGTTGATACATTGGTTATGGTGTTAATCGTAATAAATGATTAAAAGCAATAGCATTTGCTCCACCAGTTGTTCAACAAGTAATTAGAGATAGTTTTAAAGTATATAGAGAAATATTTAGAACTATTAGAACTTATCATAAAGTAGTAAATGTTATTAATAATCCTATTGAAAATATTAACAAATCATTTAAAAATGTTGGTTTAAAATTTTCAGTAAACACTTTATTTGGTACTGGATTATTACATCATTTAGAAAAATTTGCATATAGTCAAGTTGTAGAAAAGGGTAAGAAAAAGTTGCAAAAAGAAATTATCCATATTTCACATAGAAAAACTAAAACAAAAACTAAGCATTATAAAAAAGCATTTTTTAAGGAATGATAAATTATGATTAATAAACTTTGAACTGATGTCAGTCTTGAAAATTATAATAACTGATATCCATTAACTGGAAAAATTACAGAAACCCCACAGCAATATATACAAACATGATCTAATGTTAATGATTGATTTAAAACTTTTGCTATTCGTGCTCAAAATGATATTAATGCTTATCTTGATTTTATTTTATCTAAATTTCCTTTCGATAGTTTTAAAGATGAATTAATTAAAGAAACATTAAGAGATATGGTTTATGTTATGGTTGAACATTGAGTATTTAATCGTACACCAATTGAATTTAATGTTGATGCTACTATTCAATTTAATAATGGTACTCAATTTAGTGCAAATAGTACTCCTACAATTAATGTTTGAGATTTAGCACCTAGTAGAATGAAAATATGAGCAAGATTAACAGAATTAAAACAAATATTTTCAAGTTATAATGATGATGAAATAGATGTTGAAAAAATTGACTTAAAAGCATTTTATACTAGAAATCAAGTTGATGAATTAATTGAACAACAAAAAGAATTTACATTATCAAAACAAATTAAATTATATGATGATTTAGTTGATGATAATGAAAATGAAATATATAGAGGTCCTGTTAGTAAATTTATTAATAAAGGTTATGTTGCAACAGATTATGATAAAGAAACTGAAACAATGATTTTAGATTGACCAGATGAAATTGGAACATTACCACCAGAAGCATTACAAAATAATCCGCAAATTGGTGATTTTACTCATGCACCAACTTGTGATTTTTCTGCTAAACAACAAAAACGAATTACTACTAATGAAAATGAAATTACCAAATTAAATACTGAATTAATTAAAGCAAATGAAAATATTAATGATGTTAAAAATAATTGATTTAATATTGAAACTAGTCCTTTATGAAAGAAAGTTAAAAATGAAAATATTAAAACAGATATATGATATATTATTGATTGAACATATTATTTTATCGATAGTAAACAACTTATTATAAGTAATAATAAATTAACTAAATCTAATATAAGAATTACTAATAGTCAAATAGAACAAAAGCAAATAATAATTGAAAATATTGATGTTAATATTGATAAAGTAACATTATTATATGATGTTGATTTAATAAAGTTTATTGCTACTAATAACACAAAAAAGTATAAACCAATAATTCATAATATATATCAATATCAAGGAATAGGTACACCAACTGAATTTATAGCAGAAGAAAATACTGAACGTGATTATTATACAAAACTAGAAACTAATAATTTATTAGATAAAAAACAAAATAAATTAATTGCTGGTACTAATATAACTATTGATGAAAATAATAAAATTAGTGCTATTGGTGGTTCTACTGATTTAACTGATTATTATAAAAAAGAAGAAATAGATAAAAAATTAGAAGATACAAAAGCATTATTTCCAATTGCTTTTTCTATGAATGCTATTGGTCAAGAAATTCCTAATTTAGAAACTACTAATAAAACAGTTGTTGGTGCTATTAATGAAAATAAAAGTAATATTGATAAAAAACAAGATAAAGAAAATTGAAAAATAATAGGTAAAAGTCTTGATAATCGTACATGAGAAGATTTTGCTCTTAGTTTTAATAAATATTATAGAGTATTTATAACATGAGATAAACCACCTTTTAATCAAACAAGTGTAAAACTAAAAATAGAGTTTAAGAGTTCTGCATATATAGGTGGAGATTATATGCTTGTTAAAGGTAAAATTGATAATGAAGATGCTTCATTAATTATTAAACTAGGAACTGTTGATGGTAATAAAAGTCAATTAATTATTATTGGTGGAAATAAACAATATGGGAATATATTTTCATTAGAAGAATTACAAGATACTATTAAAGTTGATATTAAATCAAAATTACAAATAAGGTCTGGTAGTTTAACTACAAATGAAATAGAAGAAAATATTTGAGATATTGAATTAAAAAATAATCCAACACCAAGTCCAAGTGGTTCAAATTGAAAAGAAGTAGGAACAAGAGAGAAAAATAAATGAGATAATTGACAAATTACTTATTATTTTCAAGAGAATAAACATTATAGAGTTTATTATTCTTGAAGTATATATAATCCAGTTTATACTATTCAAGAATTTATTATAACTGATAAAAAAATTGCTGGTGTACCAATACAAACCTTTAATGATAGTGCTAATATAGTAATTTTATCAGTTCAACATGCTAAATTTATTACTATTTATAGTGGAAAAGGTAATTTAAAAGGTAATGTATGAAAATTAGAAGAATTACAAGAATAATATTATGTTTTTTAAAATTATAAAAATTATTTTAGGTTTAATTGGAGTAATTCTGTCATCAGCAACAGCGGGTTTAATTATATTTATCATTGTAAAAATAATATTAAAAATTAATCAAATATTTTAGAAAGGTGGTGAATATTATGTTAAGTTTATTTAAAAGAAAAGATAAAACAAATACTAGTGATAATCAAAATGAAAAAGTAAAATTTTTAACTAATAAAAATAAAAGTACACATGCTTCTATTTTAAATTATTTTGGTTTTAATGATTTTAATCATGAAACTTATTTTACTGATTTTGTAGCAGAAAATAATGCTAATTTATATAATGCTCCATTAGATATTAATAATGAAACTATTAAACAATATTTAATTCAACAAGAATTTTATAGAAAAAATTGAAATTCTATTTTTAAGTTAAGTAAATTAGGAATTAGTGGTTATTTAATTTATATTGCTAATGATGACTTATATTTTCAAGTAGTGGATATACAACAAAGAGTTTATGATATTACTGGTAAATTAATTCAATGTACTATTTTTTATGATAGTTATCAACAAAATGCACAAACTGTAAGATTATTTGAAATTTATACACTAAATAATGAACAAGTAACTATTAATCGTGCAATTTATAGTATTAATGATAATAAAAAACAATTTCCATTATCTTTTAAAGAATATAGTAATAATCCTAATTTAGAACAAGAACAAACACTAAATATTAATTATATACCAATAGCAATTATGCGAAATAAAGCAAATGAATTAGCAGATTGTAATAAAGTAATGGATAAAATTAAAGCATTAGATGTCATTTATGAACAAATTGTTTTAGATACCATTTTAAATTCACCTAAATTTATATTTAGTCAAACTTATGGTAATGTTCAATCAGCATTAGAAGAAGCAGTAAGAACATTAGTTACTAAAAACTACATATTTAAAAGTGGTGGAGATAATAATGAACAAAACGAAAATATCAATATGACAAATAGTAATTTTAAAGGTAAAAATTTAACTGATATATATGATTGAAATGTTAATGAAATATTTAAACGTTGTGGTATTCATATACCAAGTCAAAAGAAATCTGCACAACAATCAGTACCCGAAAGTACAGCTGTAAATATTTCTACTATTAATTATATTGAACAAAAATTATGGCAATTTAATATTGATATTCTTAAATTTATTCAAATATTAGTACGTTTAGATAAAGATTTATTAAATAGTAAAACATTTAATATTAATGATGAACAAGAAATTAATAATTTAACTGTTAAATTAAAATTATTTAATCCCGAAAATAACCAATTAATAGGAGAGAACAATGGAAAACAACAACAAACCACAAACGAAGTTTCCACAGAAACAAACTAAACTTAATCAAGCAGAAGTAGAAAATGATTATTTAATTGATAATATTCCTTATGATTTTACAAATATGATGGGTGCTACTAGTGACCCAGATATTAATAGAGCATATGATGAATTTAAAAAAAGAACAATTTATATTTATGAAATTGAACGTTTATTTAAAAATAATGAAAATAATAGTTTAAAATTTTCAGCAAATACTATTAAAATAGGTTTTATTGATATTGATAAAGTATTAAAAACTACTGCTGTTGAAACATCTGATTTTACTATGCAATTAAATCAAAGAGCAAGTACTAATATTAATGATAATACAATTGAATATAGTATGACTGATATTAAAAATTTAATATTTCAAGAAATAAATTTATTAAATCAATTTAAGTTATATGCAGTTAATATAAATGAACCTTTAACTGAAAATAATATTGATAATTTATATATAATTAATAATTATTCACAACCTTATCAAAATCCAAAAACTAGAAGTACTAAAAGTATAACTATTATTAAAATTAAAGATTTTAAAACAAGAGATGGTTATCCAATCATTATTAAATTACAAAAACCATTAGATAAAGATACAAAAGTTACTGGTTTAAAAATTAAAGCCCCTAGAAGCATGATTTTTGGCAATATAAAGGTACTTGGTGAAGTTGACAATATGGAAGTATACCCAAAGTTATTTGTTAAAGATAAGATAGCATTTCCGCTATTATCAATGCCTATTGAAACTCAACCAAAAGTTAGAATATTACAACAATGATTTAGTGAACAAATATTACCTTGAAACTTAGCAAAACAATTTATAGGACAAGAAAAATCAGTTTTAGATTTAATTAAAATTAGTACTGGAACTGAAACAAGAAGAGAAGTTATTAAAAATGCAAGAGTGACACATGCTTGATTAGGATATGAAATGGGTACTGTTTGAGATGGTAAGTGACCATTAAAAAAACAAAAAGAATTAAAAGATAAAGAAGTTTGAAATTTTGCTGGTGAAAGTCAATTTTATAGTTATGTTGCTACAAATGATAAATTTGATGATATTGAAATTGAAATAAAAGACGCACCAACTAATGATAGTTTACAAAAAGTATTATTAGGCATGCTAAGTTATACATATAATTATAATAGGAATTTTGATGGTTTTAAACCAGATACTTTAAATTCAAAAATAGCAGAATTACGTGCTAAATTTGAAGGACAAAAACCAGAAGAAGTTATTACAAATTTATTTAAACAATGGGAATTAGATTATCCAAATTATGTAAAATTACAACAAATACAAATTTTAAAAAAAATAATAAATATGCTTTCTAAATATATTTATTCTACTAGTTCAATTAATAAGGGTTTGAATGATGATTATAAACTTTTATTACCTTATTATTTTGAATTAAAATCAAATCCAATTCATACAAATCCAACTGATGTTTGAGAATTTAAAGATGTAAAAGTAATATTAAAATCTGAATATTTTGATTTTACAGATATTAATAATATTAAATTAAAAAATAATGATATTAGTCAAAATGAATTATTTAAACTAGATGATAACCAATTTAACTGACTATCTATTACAAATGAATTAGAAAGTAATAATATTCCATCATTAATTCCTGCTGATTGAACACTAGGTAATGGTGAATATGGTAAGTATTTTACAAGAGCAATTATTGATAAAAATAAAATTGAAAATGCTTTAAATTTATATGGTTCAAATAAATCTCAATTATTTTCTAAATTAGAATTTTATAAAGAAATTGCACAAATTGATAATAATAGTGAATTTAAATTACAAATCGAAAATCCGATTAATAACTTAAATCGGATTGAACTTAGTGGTATATTTGGCTCTGGAAATTATGATTTAATTTTAATAACTGATAAACAAGAAATAAATTTAACTAATATTAATTTATTTGATAAATATAACGAAAATATTTCTTATATAAATTTAGAAATTTAGATTTTTTTATTGAAATATCCAACTGGATAAATTCCATCTCACTTTATATCAACATTAGGATAAGTTGGATTAATAGATAAATATAAAGTTATTTTATGAATATCATCTGTTTTTCTTTCTCATATTGTTGTACAAGACCCCCCCCAGTGAACATTACCATCATAATCTAAGTAATATTTTAAATCATTTACTTTATTATGTGCTATTGAACCAATTATTAAACCAGTTACTCCACTTACTGCACCAGTTAGTGCTAATGCTAATGTTATTTTACTTAAATTTGTTTTTATTCATGTTTTCATAATAAATTTCTCCTTTTTTCCTTGATTTTACTTATAAATTGTACTATTTTTGATTATTTTTACAAGTATGCTTTTAAATGGAAAATAATGCCTAAATAAAAGGCGTTTATTTTGTGATACCTATACTATTAATGATATTCAACTTGTTTATTATATAGCAAATGTGAAGATGCTTTTTTTGACACTAGCATTATTTTTACCCCTAATTACATTTTTATATGGATATAGTGAATAAAATAAAGCATCGTAAGGGTCTTGGTACATATTTTTATCAGGAATGTTAGTTTTTGTTTCATCATAACGTAATTCTTCTAAACATTGAGTAGTTTTTGGTAAATCATCTTGATTTGCATAAAAGTTTCCATAACTCATAATATTTCTCATTCAAACTACTCTATTAGTTAATCCTGCTTCTTGATTTAAATTTGAAGCATGTTTAATAGCAGTTTGTGTTATTAGAATAGTATTATGCTCATCTATTAATTTTTGATTTAATCAATCAATTGCTGTTCTTGCTTTATCATCATAAAAATAAATTGCTTGGTCAAAATTTTCAAAATTATCCATTAATCCTAAAATTTCATTTACATAAGCATTAATTTTTTCATTTTCATTAATAAAATCATTAGGTGTAACTACTAATTCACAAATAATATAAGCATCATAATATCCAGTATTATTATATTGTTTAAAACCAACTATCATAAATACAGTATGGTCTTTATGTCCAGTTGCTCAATCAACACCAACTGAATAAAAATCAAATTTATACATATCTTTTTCTTCATTATAAAATTGTTTTAAATCATATGGTTGTCAATATTTTACTGTTTTTTGAAATGGAAAAATTGTTGCATCACTATCTAAAAATTCAAAACCATAAAAAACAGTATTAAATTCATCGGGATTACTTTTTTTCATTTCTAATAATGTTCTTTTTTGAATGTCTGGTAATTTATTTCAAAATGGTTGAATAGTAAATCTTAATATAAATAAACCTAAACCACTAAAAATTTCTTTATTTTCATAATAAACTTTACCAACTTTTTTAAGATTTTCCATAATTTTATCATTTAATGGTAAAAATGGCGTGCAATACTTTAAATAAAATGGATGGTATTTATCGTATGGATTACATGTAAAAGTAATGAAAAAACTTTTATAAAAATAACGAGTAATCTTTTGTCCAAAGGTAGAACTATATATATTTTTATCAATAAATGTTCAACTTCACTCTTTAATAGGTTCATTTGATACTTTAATACGATTACTTCTAAACATAGAGTTTTGTAAACGTTCATATCGATATGTTAATTGCTTTTCAGTTAATGTTTCTTTTTCTTCTGCCATAATAATTTCATCTGTTCTTGAACCTAAAAAACTTGAACCACCTGCTTCTTTTCCAAAAATTTTATTACCATTAGCATAACCAATAAAGTCAATTTGTTGATTATTAGGAAAAATAATACAACCACCATCCTTAGTAATTTTTCATTTAATTCCATGTGGATTATTAGGTAGTAAATTAATATTATATGTATCTAATAAAACTTGACAAACATTCATTAAAGCACCAATTGTAGTTTCACTATGAGTATTTTCATATCTTCTTACTTCTTGAACACTACTATCACTAAAATTACAACATATAAATAAATCAAATGCTAAGCAATTTCAAGTTTTTCTTGTTCCACGTGCTGTTGGTATAAAACGATAAAAACAATTAGTAGTAAAATATTCGGCTCATTCATCACCAACAAATTTTTTAAAAATATCTCAACTAAAACCATAATTATTATCACTAAAATTAAGATTATATTTTTTATTTAATTGTGCATAACTAGTGATAAAAGCCATATTTACTCCTTATTAACATATATAAGTTAAAATTAAATTATTTAAAAGAAAGGAACATTAAAAATGTTAACACTACCATTCCCTAATCATTTTGATTGAGACAAACACTATTTTAATCAAGATGAATTAAATTTACAACAAACAGAAGAATTATTTAAAAAAATAGATGATTATTTATGAAATACATGTAATAAATCTTTATATAAATCATATAGATTTAGAAAAAGAAAATTAAAAACAAAAAAAGGTTTATTAAATTATAAACGACGTATTTGTACATATTATAACCCAAAAACACAAAAAAAGGAATTTGTTTCATTATTAGATATATATCTTGGTGTTAAAAAGTATAGTAAATTAGCACCAGATGTTATTAAACAAATTTTAAAATATTTTGCTGATGGTAAAAAGTATCGTGATGTTTGTGATACTTTTATTGAAGATTTAATAAGTAATAGTACAGTTTGTAGAAGATATCAAAAATTTGAATTACCAAAAGCAAATATTCCCAAAATACCATTACAACCAAATCAAAATTTATATGTAAATATTGATGATGGTCATCGAAAATTTAAGTTTAATGAAAAACACAATACTAAAAATTGTAAAAAATGTTCGATGAGATTAATAGTAATGTGTACTGGTAAAAAGAAAAATGGAAAATTAATTAATAAAAGAGCAGTTTGTAAAATAAGAGTTTCAAAAACAGAAATTGGTGCTGAAAAAACCGCAAAATTAATAGAAAAATATGGTAATTTATTTTTTGAAAACTTTGACCAAGCAAATTTAATAGTTTGTGGTGATAGTGCAAAATGAATTAGAAAAACTGCTACAATTTTAAATGCCAAATTTATTTTAGATAAATTTCATGCTTTTCATGTTTTATTTCTTGGTATCATGGCTGGAAGAAGAAAAAATCAAATTGCTAAATTACACTATCAAAATGCAATAAATTTATTTGCCAAAGGTGAATATTATGAATTAATTGATTTTTTACAATCATTAACTTTACAATATAAAAAATTAAAAGTTGGTTATTTTATTAATGCAAAAGATGGTGTATTAAACCAAGCATTAGTTGAAAATATTGGTTGCTTTACTGAAACTAATATTAAACAAATTTTAAAGCATATGATTGGTGATAGAACTTATAACATTGATATGTATACAAAAATGGTTAATTTTAAATGCTATCAAATAAATACTGCCATCCAGTTATTATAAATTAAAATAAAAATCCCTAATTAAGGGATTTGCCTAAGAGACCACGTACTTTACATACGCTTAGTAATCATAACGGTATACGGTTTATCTTAAAGGACTTTATTACATTATAACATATTAAAAACTTATTAAAGATGCTTTAATAAGAATTTTTGAGTTATAAAAGTAAGTATTATTGTTGACTAATATTTTTCAAGTGTTAAGATTAACATACAATTGCATATTGAAGTCAAAATTATTCTCGTCTAACTTTATAATTTTAAGACAAATTTGAATATTATTGACAACATCGGTACGCTCCCATTTTACGACTTGGTTTAAGTGCCAAGATCATAGCATCCAAATCAATATCATAAAGTAATGAATAACCACCATAAATAATATTTTCTTCTTTTAACATAGCTGCTCCAGAAACTTTTTTACCATTAATTGTCAAATCATTTTTTCCACTTTGCATGATATTTTTAATCCCCATATCTTTAAGCACTTTTATAATTGGCTTATAGAATTCTTGGTAATTAGCATAAATCGAATTAGTATTAGAATTTAATGGAATTAAAAAACAAAAATTTACTGAATTTGAATCAATAAAAATAGCTCCTCCTCCAGTATCACGACGCACAACTGGAATATTATTTTTATCCAAATATTCTTTATTAACTTCAACCTCTGGATTTTGAAAATATCCCAATTGAATATGAGGATCACAAATAAAAGGAAATATTATCGTTTTGTTTTTTACTTTTAAATTATGTAGTGCTCATACTTGAATCGCTAAAGCATAAGCTCCATCTTTGATATATTTACCATTTCTTATAGGTTCAATTAAAATCATAATATTCCTCCAATTTTATTAAGTTTGTAAATCAATTTTAATTATCTTCAAGTTCTAAAAATTCTTTTTCAACTACATCTGTTAATTTCAAAATTCAATTATCTTTAGACTTTTTTGAATTGAAAAGAGTTGGATTTTCAATTGCTCTTTGATTATATTCCAAAACCTTTCTTGTTAGTGGACTGCGCGCATGCAAAATAGCTTTTGAAGCCTCTACTGTTAATACTAAATCATTTTTATTAACTACATCATTTTCTGTATTATATTTAACATAACACGCCATACCCATATCATCTTGTAATTTGGGTGTAGGACTAATTATGTATATATTATCTTTTTTTTCTATTATTAAACAATTTGCATTTTTTTTCATTTTTTACCCCCTAAAATAAAATAAGAAATGTTCAATGAATAAATTAAGACTATAGTAACTTTTCTTAACTCTATCTAATTATTATTCATTTAATATTTATTAATAAAATTTTTTATCTCATTAATATAAGTTTGATGAGCATTTGGCAAAGTTTCAACATGACCAATATTTTCTAAAAATAAATAATTATAATTTTTATTATTACCTTTAATTTGAAAATTATGAATAACATTTGACATGAAAAATGGGACAAAATCATCTTTTTTACCATGAATTAATAAGGTAGGAACTTTAAATCCTGTTTTTAGTTTTTTTAATAAATCATATTCTAAAATATTTGTATTTGTAAATTTTTGATATCTTTTAGATATACCATTACTAATTAATCATCAAGGTTTTTTATAACGATATTGCATAACGTAACGAAATTGAACAAGTAAATTAGAGAATCCACAATCAGTAATTGCTCAATTAATTGAACTGATTGGTGCATAATTCAACAAATAATAATTAATTGTTGATGCACCCATACTATTACCAATTAAACCAATTGTTTCAACTTGATAATTAGTCTTTAATCAATTAATTAAACAATTAACATCTTGCGCACAAGTAAGACCAGTATCACTATATTGACCATAAGTTTTACCATGAGCAACACTATCAAATGTTAAAATATTATATCCTTCTTGATAAAATCAAGACACTAACCTTAAAGCTAAATATTTATTTTCAGTTCAACCATGAAAACCAATAACTCATTTCTTGCTTTTATTTTTTTGAATAACAGCTAAACAACTAATATCTTCATTATTATTATTTTTAATAACAAATTCTTGATAATTTTCTTTTTTTCAATCAATTGGATAACCATATTTATTAAGTTCTTTAATCTTACAATCATAATAATGATAATCAAAACTATTAATATCAACTAATTGATCATCATTAATTTTAACATTTCCTTCTTTTTGATAAGTAAAACAAAATTTAAAAAATTGTTTTTGATATTTTTTTGAATAAAAATAAACAAAAGGAAATAATAAAATAACTAATAAAATTTTGCTAAAAGAATAACAAAATTTTTGATAACCATTCATTAAAATTTCGTCACTAACAGAATCATTTATTACCTTCATTTCCCGGTCTCTCCTATCTAACAAATTTGTATCAAATCCATATTTGATTAAAAAATAACTAGTTTTATTTCTTATGTACCATGTCCTTTTTTTGTTACAATCTAATTTTCCTTAAAAAATATTTTTTTTCAAGATCTATTTTTAAATTTTATAATTTTTCTTTTTTTAATTATAAAAATAATATATTATTCAATATTTAAATAAACTTATTGTATTTTTAAAAATTAAAAAATAAGAATATATTTTGTTTAATTGCTTATTTTCTAGTACCATGTAAAAAAGAAAAATATGATCCAACACCAAACAAACCAATAAATGTTAGGCAAGAAAATACTGGTTGATAAATATTGGTGAATGATAGTTTATAATCAACTGAAGGAACAATCTGAAAAAAATTATAATAATTTTTATCACTTTGACTATAAAAAATAAAATTAATTCAAGTTATATATTTTTGTGGTACAAAATATCCAATAATAATGGTTGGTGTTGAAATTGTATATGTCATATCAATAAAAAAGTCACCAAATAAAATAGAAGTTAAAAAAATAATTATATTAATTGTTTGAATTATATAAGGATTTTTTATAGAACCAGAAATTAATAAAGCCAAGAAAAAAATAACAATAATATTTAGACTAATACTAAATATAAGACCAAATCATTGTGAAAAAGTTTTCATTGCTAATATTCATACTGTCATGATATTAGTTCCTTGTAACTGATCAAGAAAAAATAAATATCCAAGTAATATAAATACTGTACAAAAAGAAATAACAAAAATAACAATTAATAAACTTAAAATAAATGCAATCTTATTGATACCAAAATTGTGTAATTGTTTTAAAAAAACTGATTCGCGTCATTGACAAATAAGATGACCAATTAAAAAAATATTAAATAATATTGGTAATAAAATATAACTAGAAACTATAATATAACGATTATATTTAATAATTGACTGTGATGTTAAAAAATAAACTAAACTAAGTAAAATAACGGGCATTATTAAAAAGTAAATATAAGTTCTAAATGTTTTTAAAATTGTTTTAAACATATAACTTATACAATGACTAAAAATTACTATACTATTTTTATTTTTCATATTTCACCTTTAAATTTCTATATTAAACACAAATGATTGTTGAGCAATAACATTATTGTTATAAACTGGTTTAATCATTAATTTTAACTGATTATGAATAGATTTTAAATTTTTTAAAAAATAATAGTTTTGATTAGTTTCGCCAACACGATATCATTTTTTTTCATCAAAATAATAAATAGCATAATAACTTAAATTTTCAATATTAACAGCATCTCATTGAAAACGAGCATTGTATAGTATTTGATTATTAACTGTTCGATTAATTACGTATTCTGATTTTGGATTTGAAATTACTGTATTTTCTTTGATTTGATTATTAGTTGTTGGACTATTTATTTCAAATTCACCAACATTAAACTTAAAATTATTATTAGTTGCTTTAATTTGTAATCCTAATTTAGAAATACGATTAAAAGTATTAATACCACCAATTTTCTTTAAATCCAAAGTAATTTTAACTCAACCACCTTGTAACTCTTCTTCATTATTTGGTGAAAAAGTTTGACGGTTTGCTATTAACGATTTTTGATCAGTAGTAGTAACTAAAAAATTAACTTTAGCATTATTATCACCATTAGTATTATAAATAAAACTGATCTGATGGTCATTTTTAATTAAATTAGTTCCCATAATATCTCAATCATAAACTTTACTTGTATTTCAATCGCCATTAATTATACTACCTTCTTCATTAAAACCCGAACCAATAGCAATTGAATTTCCTTTTTCATACAGTTGATCATAATCATAAAAACCAGAAATTTTAGAGATATCTAATGGTTGTTCTGGATGAGCATCATCATAAATTTTTCATTGATAAGTTGGTAAAATATCAGTTAATCTACGATTTGTTCATGGATAATCATTAGCAACAATACTATTACCATTTTGATCATGATTAACAAATTTAATACCACTACCCATTGAAAAATTAGTTTTCTTATTTAAAATTTGATTATCATCAAATAAAGTAGTTCGTTCTTTAACTAAATCACCAATGCCATAACTTGATGAGTTATAACCATTATTAGTTAAATAATTATAAATAGTATCTTTAACAAATGGATTTGGTTTTCCTTTAGTAACTGCAGTTTTTATTCTAGGATCCGATATAAATGCTGCCTCTTGATAATTATCACTTGCATTTCAACCTTGATAATCATTTGCATTATTATTTGCTTGCATACCAATATTATTATTTCTAATAAAAGTATTTGTTCCTGAAAATTGAATATTATTAAATAAATTTGTTGTTTGTGTCGCAAATAAATAAGCTCTAGTACCATTAACATTATGATTTTTAGCTCAATTATAAGCATAAGATCCAAATGTTCCAGCACCATTATCTAAAAAATCAGAAATTCCAGTATACACATTTTTATTATATTGAGGTTTACCAGCAATCATTGTTTCTGCATACCCTAATTGTCGAAAATCATAACTTCCAAAAAATTGGGCATTAGCTCCAGCATCAAGAATAGTATTTAAATTTTTACCACTATAATTTGGATAATCTGTTAAAAATGATGTTGTTTTATCTGGTGTTTCACCAAAAGTTAATTGAATATCAGTTGGTGTAACTTCACCATTAGTTTTACGATAACCACTATCTGCCATTTTTAATGTTTCTATATCATTATATCCACTAACACCTTTTGAAACTGTAGCACCATTACGATAAAAAATTATTTTTAATGCTTGAATATTTGGATCACTAGCAGTAGCTACTTTATAATTAAATTCTTTAATAATTTCGGCCATAACATTATAATCTAAAACTGTACCATTGGGAGCAGCGCCGTTTGGTTCATTATTAATAAATCAACCATCAAAGCCATTATAATTAGCAATATTAATTAAAATATCAACTATTTTATAAGTACCATCACTATTTTTGCTAAGAAAATCTTTTAACATTTCTTTTGTTAAACCATGATATCCATCAAGAAAAAGATTACCAAATATTGGTGTTCCATTAATGTGTGCACTATCAATAACATCAGCTGGTGGTGGAACAATTGGCCCTTCAAATCAAGAACCTGATCAATTAATAAAATAATTAGTATATTGTCAATTTAATGGTGTATTTTCAAATGGATTTTTTGTCCCTACTATTGTATTATCAAAAGTACGATGTTTTCGTGTTGAAAATCCTAGTTGATTATAATTAATATTCTCATCTTGGTTACTTGAGTTGTATGTTGCTACAAATTGACGTTTCTGTAAAGGTACTGTTGCTCGATTATACTTTGCATCATAATCTTTTTGTGGATTCCAATCTAAAATTGAATTCATTCTTAAATATTTTCGAGCTGAAGAAGTTATACCAAAATCAGAAGCATAATTACCATTAGGCATAAAACCTTTATTCAAAGGAACGCCAGTCACTGCTTGTTTTTTAATGTTTTGTGTTCATTGAAAACCAGTATTAAATTTTGAATAATTTAAATAATGACCAGTATTGCTTGGTTTAACATTTCCCAAATCATTAATATTACCAATATTATTAATAATATTTTGCGAGTTAGTATTATCAAAATTAATACCATCTCCATAATCTGAATTTGTTCAGTCAAAATTTGGTAAACCATTTAAATAATCACTACCATCTAAACTACCAATATTACAAGCAACTACTAAACTAGCAGGAGCAGAAATTAAACTAAAAACACCAAAAAGTAATAATATTTTTTTCATTATTTTTTATCCTTTCATTCCTCAATTAAAAAATCTTTTTGATAAATAAGAAAACAACATAGTAAATATCAAGATTCCAATTAATGTTTGCCAAATACTAGTAAAAACAACAAATGATATTTCATTATAATTTTGAATAATTTGACTTATTCCTAGTGGATCTAAAAATTGATATGAAGTAATCAACATATTAAACCAAATAAAATATTTAGTTGGACACAAATAACCAATAATAATAAATATTAAATTATTGTTAGTTACTGTTGGTTGAATTAAAACATCCGAAAAAATAATGAAAAATATGGTAAAAACAGCAAGCATTACAAATGATAAATTAAACTTAGGGAAAAATGTTGTAATAAATATGTTAGCAACTGTTAAAAAAAATGTTAATAATATCATAGCAAATATATAGAAAATTCAAATAAATCATCTAATATTAGAAAGCAAATTTAGATGAAAATTAAATATTGAAATTAAAGAATAAATATTATAACAAATAATATTAATACTTACTGATAATGATACCATTATTAAATTTGATAAAAAAATTGTTAAAATAATATAATATTCATTAATACCAATTATTTTTATTCTTTTTAAAAAGTTTTTCTTTCGCCACTCAATCATAAATATTCCTAAATAAAAAGATGAAATAAAAACTGATATTGATAAAAAATTTAACAAAATGGGAGGTAAAATTTGATAGTAACTATAATTATTTCATAATCATGATGATAATGCAGAAATTAAAAAACCTAATAAAAATACAAAAATGTAAGTTCTAGGATTTACAAAAATTACTTTTGAAATTAAAGAAAAAAATCTTGAAAATTTAGAAACAGTACTTTGTTTGAATAATTCTTTAGTTACCATTAACTTCATTTTGATAATACTCCACCATCATTTTACGTAAACTACCATATTTTTTTATAATTGCATCAATACTTTGGTCTTGATAAATTTCACCATTTTTTAAAATTACTACCCGATCACAAAGTAATTCAACTTCTTCTGGTGTGTGTGAAACAATTAATAAATTAATTTTTTTAATTTCTTTTCATGACTTAATAAAATTAACAAGTTTAATTTGCATTTTTAAATCTAAACCAGTAACTAACTCATCTAAAATTAAAATTTCAGGATCATTTAAAATTGATAAAAAACAATTAAATCTTTGTCTTTGACCACCCGAAAGTAAAGAAATTTCTTTTTTCAAAATATCATTTAACTCAAAAACATCAATTAATCCTTTGCCTTCTTCACTTTTAATATATTTTTTATTTTTATAAAATTTAATTAAATCAATAATTCGTGTACCAACTGGTCAATAACCTTCTTGAAATTGAACACCAATTTTCCGACTAACCTTTTTACCAACATCATCAAGAAATAATACTTTACCTGATGTTGGTTTTAAAACTTGTGAAATTATTTCAACCAAAGTAGTTTTACCAGAACCATTAGCACCTAAAATAGCAAGTGATTGTGAAGCAGGTATCTCTAAATTAATATTTTTTAAAACCTGATTTTTACCATAATTTTTACTTATATTTTCTAGAATAATCATTTTTATTTTCCTTGTAAATTATTATTTAAAATTTCTTCATATAATTGATTAAACATTTTTTTCATATCAGAATCCAAAATTAATAGTGGCTTTACTGTATTGGCAATGGGTGGTTTATTTCACATATATTCACCTTTGTTATTTCGTTCCACATATTTATCAAAAGTATAAAAATCAATATCAATTGATTTTTCAATTGTTCTACCTAAATCTTGAATTCAAATTTTTACTCATTGAAAATAAAAACCAGCTTCAAAATACTTCATAACTCATAAGTTTAAATATTCATTTGCATTAATATAATTACTACTTGGATCATTAATTTTATTAATAGTAAACTCAATAAAATATGTTCGCAATGTTAAGGCCATGTATATTTGCATTGATTGTGAATGAATAATTTTATTATTAATATAATCATTAATATCTGCTGTTGGTATACCAATTTCATCATAGCCAGGTTTACCAGCATTTTTACTTGCTGAATCACGGTATTTATCAAATTCAGCAAGATAAAAATTATTAAAACCATTAACAATATCATCATTAGTTTTACCTACTTTATCAATAGCATCTTGATATAAAAATTGTCAAACATTTAATTGATTTCTATCTTTTTTTGGTCAACCACGTGTTGGATAAAGAATATCATTTATACTATTTGTTTGATCAAAACTATTATTTACTAAAAATGTAATAACATTGCTAATTGGTGTTATAAAAATAAACATTATAAATAAAATCCATAAATATTTCTTCATATTTCCTCTTTAATATTAGTTATAAAAGTAAGAATATCATAAATAAGAATTTTATTCATTATTTTATTATACTTTTTATGATTTCTTCAACAAGAAAATTTTCACCAAAAATTTCATTAATATTAGCATTTTCAATGATATTAGTAATAGTTGCTAAATTATATTTTTGTTTTTCTAGTTTTTTTTCTAAACTAGTAGTACCTGCTGAGCCTAGGAAATCACCATATATTTTAATATTTTCAATAATTCCTGCCTTAACATTCATTCAAACGTGAATAGTTCCTTTACTAGGAAAAAGTGTTTTATGCTTTAAATCAAAATCTGGAGATTTACCATAAACTCAATCTCAAGTTCGATATTTAGTATTTGCTAATAATTCAATATCAGCAATCATTTTTTCAGAAAATTCCATAATCTTTGTATTTTTTGTACTTTTTAATTGTTCAATAATTAAATTTTGAAATTCTTCAATTGTTATTGGTGGATTTAATAATGGTAAAATATTTGTTACTCGTGCTTGTACTGATTTAATACCTTTTGATTTTAATTTATCCAAATCAGGTTTTAATACTTTTGGTAACATTTGCATATCAACATTAAAAAGAATAGTACCATGATGTAAAATTCGATTTTTATATGTATATTGGGCATTACCCGATATTTTTTTATCATCAACTAAAATATCATTTTTACCACTAAATTGAGCATTTAAACCTAGACTTTGTAAAACATTAACTATTGGTTTTGTAAAAAGAGCATAATTACGAGCATTATCTTTATTTTTATCAAAAATAAAAGTAAAATTTAAATTTCCTAAATCTTGATAAACAGCTCCACCACCAGATAATCTTCGTACAACATTAACTTTTTTTGTTCTTACATATTCATTATTAATTTCTTCAATTGTATTTTGGTTTCTACCAACAACAATAGTATTATTATTTTGTCATAATAATAAGATTTCATCAGTTATATAAGGATTAGTAATCAAATATTCTTCGGCTGCTAAATTAAAATATGGGTCTTTGCTATTATTAATATAATAAATCATTATTAATTTAATCTCCTTTATCTTCAGTTTTAAAATTTGTTCATTTATTAACAAATTTTAAAGTAGTTTTGCAATATGTATCATAATCGGTAGTGACGGCTCTTATATGTTTAGCAAATGGCATAATTAATAATTCACTTATTGTTTCTTCTTCATAATTTATTTTCTCTTCATACATTTTTTGTGCCATTGTTGCTGGTACAGTTTCATCATCATTACCATGAATAAATAATACAGGAATTGAAGAACAATATTTTAATTTATTAATAGGATCAATACTATTAATATTAAATTTATCTTTTAACCTAAAGAAAAATTTAACACCATAATAAAATCAAAATCAATGAAGGTTAAAGTATTGTTTACCCATAATTTTAATAATATGACTAAAACTATCAAATCCACAATCAGAAATTGCACATTTAACACCAAATTTACCAGTATCAAATCGAGATATTGTTTCCAAAACAGTACTAGCACCCATACTATTACCAATTAAAGTAATATTGGGGGGTTGTTTAAAATCTGTTTCTGTTAAATAATTATTAAGACTTAAAATAACAGCATATAAATCATCTGCTTCTTTATTGCCAAAAGTAATTGCATCATGAATATTATTACTACCATGACCTCTTGTATCATAAGTAACAATACTATATCCCTGCTCATAAAAATGTTTAACTAAATATAAAATGCTATAGCGATTTTGTTGTCAACCATGAGTTGCAATTATTCATTTATGATTTTTATTAGATTGATGATTATTAATGAAAAAAGCTGATAACAAGCGATTATCATAAGTAGTTATCGTCATATCTTGTGCTTCCATCATATCCCAATTACTATCATCAATCATTAGTTGTAGAGAATTTTGTAATTCCATATCTCGATTATAAAAACTCAAAGTATTAAGATCAATTTTATCAAAATTTGGATTAGTACTTCGTCCAATTCGTTGAAAATTTTCCATAACATTTCGCATCATTAAACCAATAAAAAAATTAGTAATTAAAAAAGGAATAATCCATAATGGAAAAGTAAATATCAAAATAATTTTTAATCATCAAGCAATTTTATATTTACTTTCTTTAACTGGTGAAGTCATTCTTGCTCTAAGTTTTAAATATTTTTCATTACTAACCATTATATTTTATTCCTCTCAAAATTAATTTGATAAGGCAATCTATTTTTTCTTACCTTTTAAATATGGATCTGGATATGTAACATCTTCTTTTGTTAAAATTCTTGTTGCTAAAAGTGCTGCCGCAGTAACAAAGTTATAAGGCTTATTAAAGTGTGGTAAAAAATACATATCAATTAATGGAATTTCATCAATAGTAACCTTTTTCAATATTGCTAATGAAAACATTGCAATTGTTTCTGTATGATCATGAGTTGAACCAATTTCAGCTCCAACAATACGACGAGAACTCTTTTCTCATATAATTTTAATTTTTACTTCATGATTTTCACTCATAAAAGGTGGAAACACTGTATCTTGATAAAAATATGCTTCTACATTATTAGAACCAAAAATTGCTTTTGCAGAAACTTCTGATAAACCAGTAGCACATAACTTTCAACCAAAAACAGCAATTGCATTTGTTCCTTGAACACCAGGAAAGGCGATTCTTGTTTTAGGATCTGTTTTTGCAACATTTAATCCAGCAATTAAACCACTACGTACAGCATTAGTTGCTAAGGCAACATTAACATTTTTATTTCAAGCATTTGAACGAATATTAATACAATCACCAATTGCATAAACATTAGGATCTGAAGTTTGAAAATATTCATTAACTTCAATTGCACCACGAGGATCTAAGTTAAGTTGAACTTTACCATTCTCATCTTTCAAGATAGCAGTATTTGGTAAGAAACCAACAGCCATAATTACTAAATCAGCTTTATATATTCCTTTATTAGTTTTTACTTCACTCACTTTATCATCTTTAATAATAAATTCTTGTAAAGTTTCTCCTAATTGTAATTTTACTCCTACTTTTTTCATATCTGCTTCAACATCATTTGTAAATTCTTCATCATAATAACGAGGCATAATACGATTTTCAAAATCAATTAAAGTAACTTCTTTTTTATCTTTATAAAAAGCTTCTACTAATTCAATACCAATATAACCTGCACCAATTACTACTACTTTTTTTACTTCCGGTTTACTCAAATCAGAAATAATTTCTTGAGCATGTTGGTATAGTTTTGATAAATGAATGCCATTTGTTAATTTAACACCATTTAAAGTATCTTTAACAATCGCACCATCTTTATGAGCAATTAAACCAGGAATTTCTTTACCACCTGGATTTAAGATTGGTCATGAACCAATTCCTAATACTAACTTATCATAACTTTCAATAAATACTTCATTAGTATCTAAATTTTTAATAGTAACAGTTTTTGCTTTACTATCATATTTAATCATTTCATGTTTTTCTTTAATTTTAACACCTAATGCTCTTAACTTTTCAATTGTGGCATAAAATAATCCTTTTGGATCAGTAAATTCTTTACCAACTCAAAGCGCAATTCCACATCCTAAAAATGAAATATTATCATTACGATCATATGCTACTACTTCACTATTTGGATTAGACCTCATAATTGCCTTTAATGCTGTTGTTCCGGCATGATTAACACCTATAACAACTATCTTTTGTTTTCTTTCCATGCTAAAATCCTCTCTTACTTATTACTTTTTTTCAATTTCTTTTATTGTGTAATCACAAATACAAATATATACATTATTTTATCACTTTTTATTTAATAGTTACAACTCTTTCTTTGTTCAGTAAATGAATATAACAATAATTTTAAGAAACTGAAATTGCCATTGCTGATGGACTACTTCCATCATGATCATGATGATATTTATTAATTTCTAATAAGCCACGACAAGTATCTCAATTATTATTTAAGAACGGCTTATTAGTTTGTTTATTTTTTTTGTCATAATTATTTATTTTATTTATCATGCTTTTATCAAAATTTTCAATTTCATCTTTTTCAAAAATTATTAAAAATTTTCTTTTCTTTAATGTCTTTATATGTCATACTTTTTTCTCCTTGAATCTTTAAAGTATTTATTTTTAATTAAAATTTGATAATTATTAAGTATTTTCACTTAATTTAAACATTATATATCAAAACAAAAAACCTTAATATATTTTTTTCATTTTTTAAATATTTTTTAATAAATTATATGTATCTTGACAAATCATTAATTCTTCATTTGTTCTAATTTTAAAAATAGGAACTTCTGATTGTTTATCACTAATTTCTAAGTAATCATTATACTTATCATTATTTTTATTAGTTACTAATTTTAAAGTAAACACTTTAATTTCCTCAATAACTAATTGACGAATAATTGCAGAATTTTCACCAATACCTGCTGTAAATACTAATGCATCAATATTACTATCTAAATCATTACCATATTGAACAATATAATTAGCAATTCTTTGAACAAACATTTTTATTGCTAATTGTGATTGTAAATGATATTTATGGTTTTTATCATTACTACTTGCAAGAACATCACGTAAATCAGAAGAATGTCCACTAATTCCTAATAAACCTGAACTTTTATTTAAATCATTAGTAATAGTTTCAATAGTTGCTTCTGCTTTAACATTACACATATAACCATGAATAGAAGGGTCAATGATACCACTTCTAGAACCCATAATTAAACCATCTAATGGTGTTAATCCCATGCTAGTATTAAAACTTTTACCATTTTTAATAGCACAAATACTAGCACCATTACCTAAATGACAAATAATAGCATTAATCTTATCTTTTGGTTTATTTAAAATATTAGTTAATTTATCTAAAATATAACGATAACTAGTACCATGAAAACCATATCTTCTTACCTCATATGTTTTATATCAATCATATGGAACTGAGTAAAGATATTTTTCTTCAGGAATAGTACTATGAAATGAAGTATCAAATACTGCCACATGTTTAGCATGTAGAACTAATTTTTGAAAAGATGATAATCCTTTTAAAGCTGGTGGATTATGTAATGGTGCTAATGGAATACATGCTTTGATACCAGCAATGACTTTCTCATCAATAACAATTGAGTTATTAAATTTTTGACCACCGTGAACCATACGATGACCAATTCGTTTAATATCATCAAAATTATTAATGACCTTATACTCAATTAATGCATCAATAACTGTTTGTGCTCCTATAACATGATCGGCAATATCTTTCGTTACTTCATGTTTAATAAAGTTATCACCATTAGCAATTTCAATAATAAAATTACTATTTTTAATAGCTATCCTTTCAACTAAACCTTTACAAAGAATAGTAAAATGAGGTTGTTTATCATTATTAATAGCATTAAAAAGTTGAAATTTAATAGAACTACTTCCAGCATTAATAACTAAAATTTTATTTTGTTCTGACATATTTGTTTTATCTCCTTATTAATTCTTAATTAATGTTTGAATAGCAGTGATCAATGCTGTGTAATAAATGTCATCAATAGTAGCACCACGAGAAAGATCATTAACTGGCTGATTTAAACCCAAAACAATAGGACCAATAGCTTTATAATCACCTAATCTTTGGGCAATTTTATAACCAATATTAGCAGCATCTAAAGTTGGGAAAATAAATGCATTACAATGATTTTTAATTGTTAATTCTGGGAATTTTTTATTTCGCACTTCTTGATCTCAAGCAGCATCAAATTGAATTGGTCCTGCTACTTGCACATTCTTTAATTTTAAATGCTGAACAAAGTTAGTAGCATTACGTACTTTATCAACACTTTCACCACTACCACTAGTATTAGTAGAATAAGATAACATTGCTAATTTAATTGGATTAAATTCTAAAAGTTCGCTAAAGTGAATTGTAGATTTTGCAATATCTGCTAATTGTTCAGCTGTTGGATTTAAATTAATTGAACCATCACTAAATAAAAATATTTCTTCATTTTTATTCATAATAAATGTACTTGAAACAGTTTTAGTACCTGCTTTTGGTCCAATAATTTGTAAAGCCGGACGTAAAATATCAGCAGTAGTAAAAGTAATACCACCAACAAAACCATTAACTTCTTTATTATTTAATAACATCATTCCATAGTAATTACGACTTAATACCAATTTATTAGCTGCTTCTAAAGTTAAACCCTTTGCTTTTCTTAATTCATATAATTGATTAGTAAAATTTGTTACTTGATTTTCTTCAATAGATAATGTTTTAATATTAGAATTTTTAATATTACTAGGAATTTCTTTATCATTATTAAATAATAAAACTGGTGTAATAAAATTTTTAACAGGTGAATTATCATTAATAATTTTTAAAGCTACTGCCTGTACTTTTTCATTATCACCTTCTGGAAATAAAATTCTGATTGATGTTTTGCTTTTTTGTAAAATAGATAAAATAAAATCTAATAGTTTCATATTATCTTCTCTCCTTTAATTTGTTAATTTTGATTGCTAATAATAGTTGCAATTGCTTTATTTTGTACTGCTTTAATGATATTATTTTCAACCTTAATATCAAATACCATAATTTTCAAGTTAGCTTCCATGCACATTGTTGAAGCAGTTAAATCCATTACTTTTAATTGTTTATTAGTAATATCTTGATATGATAAATGTGAATAACGAATAGCATTTTTGTTAATATTTGGATCTTTATCATAAACACCATCAACGCCATTTTTTGCCATTAATAATATATCCGCATTAATTTCAGTAGCACGAAGTGCTGCTGCAGTATCCGTTGTAAAGTACGGTGAACCAGTACCACCAGCAAAAATACAAACATAGCCTTTTTCAAAACTACTAATAGCTTTTTTGTAATAAAAAGGTTCAGCAACTTGATTAATCTCTAATGATGTTTGCACAATAACTTTTACGTTAAGAGCTTTTAACTTTGATTCAATTACCAAAGCATTCATAATAGTTGCTAACATTCCCATATAATCAGCATTAATTCTTTTTAAACCAATCTTTTCTCCTTGTTTAGCACCACGTCAAATATTACCACCACCAATTACTAAACCAACTTCTACTTTTGCCTTAACTAGGGTTTGAATTTGTTGACAAACATTATCAATACTTTCATTATTATATAATTCATTACTACCATCACCTAAAGCTTCACCACTAATTTTTAATAATATTCGTTTATATTTAAATTGTTCCATTTTTGATCATCCTCCTTAAATTTAATATTATAAAAAGCCACAGATTGCTTTGTGGCTTCTTATTTATTTACTATTATCACTAGATAATGAATCATTATTTGCGCTTTCAGCGACAGTTTCTACTAATTCAACGTTAGCAATAACTTTTTGTGCTAAATGATCTTTAACAAAAAGTTGTGCTTGTGGAGTAATAATTGTTAAACGTTTTTTAATTTTTTTAATACCCTGTTCATAAACAATTTTTAAAACATTTTTCTTTTGTTCCAATGCAACAATTTTACTAGTATTAACGCTTTGTCCAAAGAAATAAATATTATGTTCATCAACTGCGATACCAAAATCAAAACTAAAAATATATGCTAATCCTAACATGATAACTAAAAATATATACTCTACTATTAATAAACTTAAAAAAGCAGGATCAGATTTAATATATTCTGGTTCAAATGTTCAAACTTGCATTCCAATTGGAACAATCGAGATAACTAAACCAATTACCCCAACTATTAATGTTGCTACTAATAATTTTAAATTCAAAAATTTAATAGTTGTTTTTGGTTTATTAAAACTATATCATCCTCAAACAAGAATAACTAATAATAATATAAACATTACTAATGCAATATAATATATAATTTGAAAATTCACTTTATTTACCTCCTAAATGTTTATTTGGCAGAACTATCAATTTTTTCACCTAATTGATAACGTATCATAGCTATAATTGTAGCATGATTTTTAGTTAAATACTCTTTAACCTTAATTGTATTATCTTTAATATAAAGTTGATCAACAATAGTTAATTCAGATAATACTTTTTCAAAACGACCTCTTATAATATTTTCAAGAATATTATCAGGACGTTTTTTTGCTTTCAATTTTTCTTCTTCTTTTGTTTTTTCACTAATAATTGATAATTCTTTATCACGAACTGTTGCGGGTATGTGATCAATATCAATATATTTAGCATCTGCTGATACTAATTGCATAGCAACATTATTTGGAATATCACTTTCCTTATCAACACCTTTGATAATAACTAAACCACTATATTTACCACCACCATGGACATATGAACCAAAAACTTCATCACTATTTTTACTTAAATATTGAAAACGATTTAAAACAATATTTTCACCTAATTTAGCGATAGCAAATCTTATCTCATCATTTAAACTTTCACTACTTCCATCAGCTTTTAACATTAAAGCTTCTTCAATAGTTTTAGGTTGATGTTTTAAAATTGTTTCTAAAATCTTAGTAAATAAATCATTAAAATCTTCTAAATCAGCAACTTGTTCAGTTTGACAATTTAATTCAGCAATAATTGCATTATTACCACTAATAACAACTTTAGTAACCCCTTCAGTGGCTTTATTAATACTTTTTTTCTCTGCTTTTGCTAAACCTTTAATTTTTAATAGGGAAAGTGCTGCTTCAAAAATATTATTTTTTTCCATCAAAGCTTCTTTACAATCAGTAATTGGTAAATCGGTTGTATCTCTTAATTTTTTCAATAATTTAACATCTACTTTAACTTCTGACATATAAACTATTCTCCTTTATTCTTTATTTTTTCAATTCCATTTTCAGTTTTATTTTGATCAAGACTAGTAGTTTCTTCTACTACTATTTCTTTTTTATCAATAACTGGTTTTACACTTTGTCCTTCATTAATAGCTTCAGCAATTTTCTTTGTAATTAAAGTAATTGATTTTGTAGCATCATCATTACCAGGAATAATATAATCAATATTATCTGGATTTGAATTACTATCACAAATCGCAATAATTTTGATACCAAGTTTAACTGCTTCTTCGACAGCAATTTTATTAGTAATAGTATCAGTAACAAAAATAGCTTCTGGTAATTTATACATATTTCTAATACCACCAAGATTACGTTCTAAACGCGCTTTTTCTTTAATTACTAGCATTTGCTCTTTTTTTGTTAAAAGTTTAATTTCTCCACTTTTTTCTTTATTTTCAATATCAATTAACTTTTTAATACTTGATTTAATAGTTTTAAAATTAGTTAAATTACCACCTAATCAACGTTCTGTTACATAAGGTGAATTACAACTAATTGCAAGTTCTTGCACAGCTTCTTTGGCTTGTTTTTTTGTACCTACAAATAAAACTTTACCACCATTTTCACTAGTTTCTTTAACAAAGTGACAAGCTTCATCTAATTTACGCATTGATTTTTGTAAATCAATAATATGAATACCATTTTTTTGACCAAAAATATATTTACGCATCTTTGGATCTCATCTTTTAGTTTGGTGACCAAACTGAACTCCCGCTTCAAGGAGTTGTTCACGTGTTACAACTGACATATTGTCTCCTTCTAATTTGTTTTTCTTCCATTTATTTCTAACATTGGCCACTTTTTAATTAAAAAGCACTAGGCAATGAATTCACAAATGTGTTGCTTATTTTCATTAAATTAAGCCTATATATTGTAGCATATTTTTTATATTTTAAACAAATTATTTTTAAATATAAAAATAGAATTGTATTTTAATAAACTATATTATAAAAATATTTTTTTATTTTTCTTAAAAAAATAATACCAATAAAAACACACAATATATTATAAAAGTAAAAAGTAAATTACACATATAAAATATTTATTTATGATATAAAATAACAAAAACTTAATATTAAGTTTTTTAAACTAATTACTTTAATTTTAAAAGTAAATAATTTTTTTATATTTAAAAAGGAAGATGGAAGAAAAATGTTTAAATCTAAAACACAAGAAAGACAACAACTTAAATATCATTTGCAAAATCAACAAAATAGATTAAAAGAAACTGTACTAGAAGAACAAACAATATGTGGAGTTACAGAATCATTTGTGAAACTTACTGAACAACAATTAAAAAAGCACAACTATGCTAATAGAAATGAAGTAACTAATTTAGAAATAGATTTGCCATAGAAACAAAGACTAAAGGAACAACAAATTGTGGCATTTGTTCTGGTGATGTTTTATATGATAAAGAAATAAAAGCAAGTAAAATAAAATAGTACAAAACATAAAAACTGTTTATTATGCTCCACCTTCTACCCATTCAATGTGAATCCCTAAAAAACAAGATAAACAATGAAATGAAGAAATGAAAAATAAAAGTAATCAAAATGCTGGAAGTTCTCATTGAGATAGAAAACAAAATAGTAATCCTTTTAGTTCTCCATTTAAATAAAATTAAATATAACTATATAAAAAGAAGAGTGAAAGAGGCTTTTTAATAATCTGTGTATCTTTGTTTTACAAAGTTACTAATTTAGATTAATTCTGTCTTCAAATTTTATCATAAAATGAGCAATTGCTGTATTTCAATTTTGAATAGGCAATGTTCATTTTTTTGTTATATTTTCAATTGCCAAGTAAAATATTTTGAAAACTGCCATATCATTAGGAAAAACTTTTTTATTTCTGATGATTTTTCGTAATTGACTATTAACAGATTCAATAGCATTTGTAGTATAAATCACTTGGATGGGTTACACTTTATTGGACACTAATTACATAGACAAGTGAACAAATTAGTTAAAAGAAAGGAATTATAATTATGGTCACTATTAACTCATATTCAGATGAATTTAAAAAACAAATAGTAGCTTTATATCAAAGTGGCAAATCAGTATCTTGCCTTGTTAAAGAATACAATGTTACAAGAGCAGCTACTTACAATTGAATTAAGCAATTTACTAATTCAGGTAGTTTTAAAACTAAAGATAATCTTTCAGATTTAGAAAAACAATTAATTCAAGCAAATAAAGAATTAAAACAGTTACGAATGGAAATTGATATTTTAAAGCAAGCAGCACTAATAATAGGCAGAAAGTAGAGATTATTGCAAATAATAAATCTAAATATAAAATTCGCACAATGTGTCATTTTTTAAAACTCTCTAAATCAACATATTATTTTAATTTAAAGAAAAAAAATAAAATTCAAAATAATATTTATGAACAAGCTGTTATTAGTGCTTTTAAAGAAAATAAAGAAGTTTATGGTACTAGAAGATTAAAAGTCATACTAGCAAACCAAGAAATTTATTTATCACGCAGAAAAATTAAAGAAATTATGAATAAGCATAATTTAATATCAAAATACACTAAATTATCATTCAAAAATTATCATAATAAAGTCAATGATAGTCAAATAACCAATCTTGTTAATAGAAACTTTAATAATAGAATTAAAAATGAAGTTATTGTTAGTGATTTAACTTATGTTCAAGTTAATGGTGGATGGGTTACACTTTATTGGACACTAATTACATAGACAAGTGAACAAATTAGTTAAAAGAAAGGAATTATAATTATGGTCACTATTAACTCATATTCAGATGAATTTAAAAAACAAATAGTAGCTTTATATCAAAGTGGCAAATCAGTATCTTGCCTTGTTAAAGAATACAATGTTACAAGAGCAGCTACTTACAATTGAATTAAGCAATTTACTAATTCAGGTAGTTTTAAAACTAAAGATAATCTTTCAGATTTAGAAAAACAATTAATTCAAGCAAATAAAGAATTAAAACAGTTACGAATGGAAATTGATATTTTAAAGCAAGCAGCACTAATAATAGGCAGAAAGTAGAGATTATTGCAAATAATAAATCTAAATATAAAATTCGCACAATGTGTCATTTTTTAAAACTCTCTAAATCAACATATTATTTTAATTTAAAGAAAAAAAATAAAATTCAAAATAATATTTATGAACAAGCTGTTATTAGTGCTTTTAAAGAAAATAAAGAAGTTTATGGTACTAGAAGATTAAAAGTCATACTAGCAAACCAAGAAATTTATTTATCACGCAGAAAAATTAAAGAAATTATGAATAAGCATAATTTAATATCAAAATACACTAAATTATCATTCAAAAATTATCATAATAAAGTCAATGATAGTCAAATAACCAATCTTGTTAATAGAAACTTTAATAATAGAATTAAAAATGAAGTTATTGTTAGTGATTTAACTTATGTTCAAGTTAATGGTAAATGAAACTATATTTGCCTATTAATCGACCTATTTAACCGCGAAATTATTGGACATAGTGTTGGAGTTAAAAAAGATGCATCATTAGTATATCAAGCATTTATGCAATCAAATCACTGTTTAAAAGATATTGAAATATTTCATACTGATCGCGGTAATGAATTCAATAATAAAACTATTGATAAACTTTTATTAGCTTTCAACATAACTCGATCTTTAAGCAAAAAAGGATGTCCTTATGACAATGCTGTTGCTGAAGCAACTTTTAAAACTTTCAAAATTGAATTTATTAATGATAAAAATTTTACATCATTAATCCAATTAAAATTAGAATTATTTGATTACATCAATTGATATAACAACATAAGAATTCACAGTACTCTAAACTACCTAACTCCAATTAGTTATCAAAAACAAATGTCTACCAAAAAATAGTCCTAAAAAGGGTTGCCATTCCATATTAACTTTCTCCTACTTGGTCACTGCGTGTAGTAGATATTTAAAGGATGTTAATAATAAAAATTTTAAAATTTTACAATTACAAAAAAAAGACAAGAATTTTATTCTCGTCTTTTGTCATTTATTTTTAATTCAAGGGTTTAAAAAAGAAAGGAGCTATTTTTAAAACTTTTTAGTTATCGACATCTTCGACACGCTCCCAAAATATTAAAAAAGAAAAATTTGAAAAAATTTGAAAAAAAATATTCATATTACTTTACTACTTTCTTTAATATTTATTAAGAACTTACTTAATGAGTTAGATTATACCAAAATATAATTTTTCTTAAATAAAAAATGAAATAAAGAATAAAATAATTAAATCTAATTAATATAAATTTTAATTTTAAATAAAATACCCTTTCTTCAAACAAATCATAAATGTTTATTCAAAACAATTTATTTGTCTAAAGAAAGGGATAAAAAACTAATTTAAATATATTTTCAAAAATAAATTTAATTTTATAAGTCAATTTTAATATCTTGACGATCGCTATCTGATGCAAGAAAGTAATCTTTTGAAACTAAATTTAATGTTGATGCTACAACATTACTTGGAAAGGTTTTAATTTTACTATTGAACACTTTAACATTAGCATTATAAAATCTTCTAGCAGCAGCAATATTATCTTCACAATCTTTGGCACCTGATTGTAATTGTAAAACAGTAGTATTTGCTTTTAAATCAGGATAATTTTCTAATAAAGCATTAAATTTTCCAAAAGCTGCATTAAGTCCACTATCTGCTTTTGAAAGATCACTCATTGTTTCCATTTTTCCACTTCGTAAAGATACAACATCTGTTAATGTACTTTTTTCAAATTTCATATAACCTTTAGTAGCATCTACTAATTTTGTTAATAAATCAAAACGACGCTTTAATTGTACATCAATATCAGAAGCAGTTTCTTCAATTGATTGTTGTAATCTTAGAAAATTATTACGAGAAACAATAAATAAAATTATTGGAAATATTAAAACAAAAGATAAATAAACCATAATTTTTCCAAATAGTGACGGTTGGGCAGTAAATGATTCATTGCTAGGTTTAATTGTTGACATAATTTTCTCCTTTCTTATCAATATCTAATAACAAACTATGTTTAATAACTAGTCCATTCTTGGTAAGTTAAATATTATTTACACACTAAACCATAATAATTTTACTATATTTTTAAATTTAAGTAATGTATTTTTTTAAGTTTTTATTTAAGCTTATAATATTTTTTATTTAAATTTATACTAAAATAATTACCTTTGCCAATAATAATATGATCAACTAAGGTAATATTAAAAACCTGAAAATTTTTTTTAATTTCTTCGGTGATATATAAATCAGATAGTGAGGGTTCACTATTACCACTAGGATGATTATGAATACAAATTACTTTACTTGATTTATGAATAAGTGCCAGATGCAACATATCTTTAACATCAATTTTCATAGTATCATTAGTACCCTTATATAATAAATTTTGATGAATTAATTTATTTTGATTATTTAATAATAATAAATAAAAATGTTCTTGCGTTAAATTTTGATAATATGCATTAACTAAATTAAAAACATCTTCGGGAATAATAATTTTAAAATATTTTTTTTGACTTTCAATAGTTCTTATTCTTTTTACTATTTCTAAACAACTTAAAATTTCTAAAGCCTTACTAACACCAATACCTTTAATACTCATTAAAGATTTAATAGTTACTTTATTTAAATTTTCAAGACCATTAAAATTAGTAATTATTTCTTGCGCTAAAAATAATACATTTTTTTCTTTAGTTCCTGTTCGCAAAATAATTGCTAATAATTCATTATCACTAAGAGCGTCAAAGCCATATTTAATGGCTTTTTCTCTTGGTTTTTTTGTATTATTAAGTTCTTTAAAATTCATAAAAAGGCGGTATTAAATGTGTTAATTTTTCTTGAAATTTATTAAATTCATCTTTAATTTTTGCTAAATCTTTACTATCATCTTTAGAACTGTCTCATTTACTTTCAATACCACCTGGTAACTTAATACTTCCTGAAACACTATTTCATAAATTTTTAATAACAGGAATTGCTATCCCCGCTAACACGGCACCCATTAAAAATTGAGCAAAACCACCACTAACTGCCTGACACTCTTGATCAGTCATTGGTTCTAAATCTTCTAAAATCATATTTATCAACCCCCTAAAACTTATTTTTATTTAAAAAATAGTTTTTTCCTTTTTAAATTTTATAAGTTTAAAAAAAAGTAATAGGATTTTCTAAATTATATTTAAAAACTTTAACTTTTGTTGATAATTTTTCAATAAGTAATTGAAAAAGAAAATCAACAAATTTTTGTTCCATATAATGACCAACCAAAATAACATTAATTTTTCTATCTTTAGCTTCCATAATATAGTTTCATTTCATTTCTCCAGTAATTAATAAATCAATATTGTTAGATAAATTACTAATAATATCACCACCAGCACCAGCAGATAAAGCAACAGTCACTATATTGTTATCACTCAATTTATTATTAACCAATTGTATATTTGCAACATTAAAATATTTTTTTAAGTTATTAATCAATTCTTTTAATGGCATTTGTCTATCAAATTTACCAACTATTGCCAACTTTTCTTCATTAATAAAATGAATATTTTTAATTTTTAATTCTTTAGCCATCAACATATTCATACCTACTAATGATATATCAAAATTAGTATGTAATGAATATACATTAATATCTGCTATTAGTATTTTACTATATAATTCTTTTTTTCAATTTGAAATATTAGATTGATTAATATCTTTAGCAAAAACTAATGGATGATGAGAAATTATTAAATCAATATTATTATTAATGGCCTCAGTTAAAACTTCATTAGTAACATCTAAACAAACTAAAATTTTATTAATATTGGTTTTTGTTTTTGATTTAATTTGTATTCCTGAAAAATCTCATTCACAAACATCTTTTAAAGGAAAATATGTTTCTAAAACATTAATTATATTATTGATAGTTAACATGTTAACTATTATCCTTTATAAAATTCTTTAATATGTTTAGATTTAGACGGATGTTTTAATTTTCTAATTGCCTTTGCTTCTATTTGTCTAATTCTTTCTCTTGTAACAATAAATTCTTTACCAACTTCTTCTAGAGTTTTTGGAGAATCGTACTTAGTAATATGACGATGAACAACCTTATCACTTAACAATTCTGTTTTATCTAAACTAGTATCATAGTGTAACTGTAAATTATTAACTACTGTTTTTAATTCAGTAATTTCTTTTTCATCTTCACAAAGTTCTAATAATCTTCTTAATTTTGTTGGTAAAATTCCAAAACGCATTCTAATAACTTTTTCTTCTCGTTTTGTTAATACTTCAGCAAAAACACGATCCAATTGTTCTCTTAATCAATGTCTTTCAGCATATTCATCGGGAGATAGCATATTTTTATCTTTAATAAAATCACCAAAATGTGTATCATCTTCTTCACCAATTGGTTTTTCTAAAGATACTGGTTCAATAGCAAGTTTTTTAATTTCACGAACACGATCGGCTGTCATGTTTTGTCCCATTTTATTGGCAATTTCCTCATGAGTAGGATCACGACCTAATTCTTGTGTTAAGTTTCTTTCAATTCTTGTTAACTTATTAATTCTTTCAACCATATGAACAGGTACACGAACCATTTTACCTTGATCAGCTAAACTTCGTGTAATTGATTGTCTAATTCATCAAGTAGCATAAGTTGAAAATTTAAAACCACGGCGATAATCAAATTTATCAACTGCTTTAATAAGACCAATATTACCTTCTTCAATTAAATCAGCAAAATCTAAACCACGATTTAAATGTTTTCTAGCAACAGAAACTACTAATTTTAAATTTGATTTAATTAATTGCTCACGACCATATGTTCTTTCCTCAACATCTTTTGATTCTAACATTTTAGCATATTTAATTTCCTCACCTTGACTCAATATTTGACTTGTTCCCAAAATATTAAAATAAGACTTAATTCCATCTTTTCTTCTTGTATCATTAGAGATCCCCATTGTATTTTTAAAACTCAAATCACTAACTAAAATATCAATATCTAAATCATCAGGTAATTGTTCATCATCAATATCGGGAAAATTAGCATCATCTTCAACTTCATCCATCAAAATATCAGTAAAGACTACTCCTTCTTTTTCTAACCGATCAAAAATTTCCTCAATCGTATCATCATCTAATTTTAAATGTGCAAACTCTTTAATGACATCTTCTTGTTTTAATTCTTTTGTTTGACTCTTTTCTAATTTTTTAATTAAATTACTTTCTACTTCCTCTAAAGTTAAAAGTTTTTTCAATTTCGTTTTTTGTTCTATAGCAGCCATATTTTCACCTTATCCTTAATTTATCATCATACTTATTTTTTCTTTATTTTATTTTTTAATACTGATATTTCTTTTAATAACAATATTTGTTTTTCAATATTTTTTTCAGATTTCAATTTATCATTGATCATTTTTATTTCATAATCAATTAGTTGATTATTAATAATTTTTAAGTAATCATTAATAATTTGAGGTTTTAAATCAAACTTTTTATTTTTATACTTATCAAGAAGTTTTTCTAAAATATTTAAAAGTGAATTACCTTTAAGTTCTTCTAAAATTAAATCAAAATTAATTGCTTCTATTTGATTATTTTGATATTTTTGACTAATTAAAAAGTATAAATTCATAAAATCTTGATTTGGAAAAATAAATTTTTCTTTTTCTAAAATTAAATAAACATTTCTTGATAACATTACTAAAAAAATAAGTTGTTCTTGTGCTTCAAAAAAAATATTTTTTACTTCTATTTTAGATTTATTTTTGATACTAAAAGTTGTAGTTACTAAATTATTATCAATATTTAAAATTTGTATTAAGTCTTCAGTGGATAAATTAGTTATTTTTGCTAACATATTTAAATAAAACTTTTGAGTAATAACATCATTGATTTTTGTTCAAATTGGAACTAATGATTTTAAAAATTCATTAAGTTCATAACTATCTTTTTTAATGTTATATTTAGTTAATGATAAATTAATTGCAAATTCAAAAGGATGAATAGTTTTTTTTATTATTTCATAAAATTTTTGAGGAAATTTATTTATTAATTCATCAGGATCAAATTTAGTATCATTATTGATAATTTGTACTTTAAAATTATTTGATAATAAAACACTAGCTATTTTTAAAGATGCTATTTTTCCTGGTAAATCACCATCTAAAAAAATAATAATATTAGTAGTAATTTTTTTTAAAAGTAAAATATGTTCTTTTGTTAAATTTGTTCCCATTAAAGCAACAACATTTTTAATATTTTGATTATTTAGAGCAATAACATCCATAAAACCTTCAGTCAAATAAATAACTTCATTTTTTTTAATATAATTTCTAACATTATTAAAGTTATATAAAATTTTACTTTTCTTAAAAAAATCTGTTTCTGGACTATTAATATATTTATAACTTTTATCTTCTCTATTATAATTTCTTGCAGAAAAACCAACACAGTCTCCATCTTCATCTTTAATAGCAAACATAATTCGATTTGAAAAGGTAGGAAGAAGTTGATCCTTATTATTAATTTTCATAAGTCCTAATTTTACAAATTCAATATTATCTTTATAACCTTGTGCATTAAGATAATCTATTAATTCATTATTAATAGGTGCATAACCAATATTAAAATATTTAATATTTTCAGTAGTAATATTACGATTTTGTAAATATTTCATTGCTTCTTGACCAATATCAGTTAGTAACTGATAACTAAAAAAATTCATTGCAATATTATTTAAAATTTTTAATGGATTTTTTTTAGTTTCAACATTAAATTCAGATAAATTAATATCAAACTCTTTTAAATTTAAATTAACATTATCTGCTGCTTCTTTAAGAGCATTAATAAAATTAATATTTTTATATTTTTGTAAAAAAATAAAAACATTTCCTTGTTCACCACAAGAAAAACATTTATAAATTTGTTTTTCTTGTGAAATTGATAATGAAGGAGTAGAGTCTTCATGAAAAGGACAGATAGCTCAAAAATTATTGCCTTTACGGATCAAATTTAAATATTTACCCATAACTTCGACAATATTAATTTTTGCTTTAACTTCATTAATTTTTTTATTAAACTCGATATCCATATTTTTTCACACAATTCTAACAAATAATGTCTAATTTGTCATATAAATATTCTTTAAGTTGATCAACTTTAACTATAACTTGATTTGTAGTATCACGATCTCTAATTGTAACAGTACCTTTAGTTTTTGTGTCATAATCAATTGTTACACAATACATAGTACCAATACCATCTTGATAACGATAAGATTTACCAACACTTGATGATGCTTCATAAATTACTCTTAATTGTGTTTTATTTAACATTTCAAAAATTTCATATGCCTCTTTACCTAATTTTGTTTTATTTAAAGACATAACAGCTACTTGATAAGGGCAAATACTCTTATTTAATTTTAACACTAACCGTTCTTTATCGTCTTTTAAAACTTCTTTTGTAAATGCTTCACAAACTAAAGCTAATAAAAGCCTTTCAACACCAATTGAAGGTTCAATAACTGAAGGAATAACCATTCTTTTTACTGTAACATTAGGATCTTGAATCTCAAAATTTACACCAGAATTCTCACTATGTTTTGTTAAATCATAATTCCCACGATTAGCTATACCACATAATTCACTCATACCAAAAGGAAAATTATATTCAATATCAGTAGTTGCTAATGCATAATGTGCTAGTTGATTTTGTTCATGATTTTTAAATTTTATATTTTTTGAATTCAATAAACCTACTAGAGAGAGAAATTCTTTACATTGATCAACTCAATAATTAAATCAAGTATTATCATTTTTATCCTTTGGAATAAAGAAAAATTCTAATTCCATTTGTTCAAATTCTCTAGTACGAAAAATAAAATTACCAGGAGTTATCTCATTTCTAAAGCTTTTACCAATTTGACCAATACCAAATGGTACTTTTTTATTACAACTATTTCTTACATTATTAAAATTTATAAATATTCCTTGTGCGGTCTCAGGTCTTAAATAAATTTTATTTTTATCTTCTTTTAAAACACCTTGATATGTTTCAAACATTAATTGAAATTGTCTAACTTTAGTTCAATCTTCATTATTGCATTTAATACATTTAATATGATTTTGATTAATATATGTTTCTAATTTTTCATTACTTCAATTATCACAATTAATACTAGGAAAATAATGATTAATTAAATTATCAACTCGAAAGCGAGACTTACATTTTTTACAATCAATTAATGGATCACTAAAATTACTCAAATGCCCTGAAGCTTCTCAAACTTTAGATTTCATAATAATTGAACTATCTAGCCCAACATTGTATGGATTTTTTTCGACAAAAAAAACTCATCAACTTTTCTTAATATTATTTTTAAGTGCTACACCAAGCGGACCATAATCTCAACTATTAGCAAGACCTGAATAAATTTCTGATCCTTGAAAAATAAAACCATTTTCTTTTAAATGAGTAATTATTTCCTTCATTGACTTATCATTGATAATTTTATTAATCATTGCCCCTCCATTAATCATAAAAATTTTCTTAAATATCTTAAATAATACATAAAATCTCTAAAAAGAATAATCTTGTTAATAATATGTTCATAGATAGGTTTTGTCAACCTATTATAAGTGTTATATATTATTAAAAACAATATAACAACTAATTATTAAAATATTTATGTAATTATTAATTTATTATTATATTTTTGACAGTGGTTTTCTAAAATATTAAGAATTTTATTAAGTTCTTCTTTTTCAACTTTATTTATTAATATCTTGATAATTTAATAAATAAAGTTGATATATTTTTTTAAACAAAACAATGTCAAAATTAATTATAGCTAATTTTAAAGAACAATTTTTACAAAAAACACCACCCAAATCATAATTAATTAAATACAAATTAGTTATTTGATTACAATTAATACAATTAGTAAAGTTAAACTGAATTCCTTGAAATATTAAACTATGAAATAAGAAAAAAACATAAACTTTCTTAAAATTACTATTTATCATTAACTGTTCATATAAATTAAATAAAAAAGAAAAGATATTTTTATTATTAATAATAATTTTTTCTAAATAATTAATAACTATCTTGTTAAAACTCTTAATCAATTGATAACTTTTTTCATTTATAAAACTATTAAAACTTTTTATTTTTTTATATGTTATACATAAGTTTGAACAATCATAATTTTGATTAAAAAATAAAGGACGGTTGTCAAATTTACGAAATAATTAATTATCATATTAGTAACTTATTTCCAAAAATGAATTATTTGAAAAATAATGAAAATTAGACAAAATTACTCTCTTTAACCCTTAAATTTTTAAATTTATATTCGATGTATTTTAAAAAATATACATTTAAAAAAAATAAAAATTATTCTCAAAGTTATTAAGGAAAAGACAAGAAATAATCTTGTCTTTTTTTGTAATTGTAAAATTTTAAAATTTTTAATAACCCTCTTTAACGCTATTATCAACACGTGTTAGGGAACTAAAAAAGTGAACTACAACACAGTTGTTAAAAATAGTAGTGGATGGGTTACACTTTATATGGAATGGTAACTTATAAAAGAAGAATTTATGAATATTTTGATGAAGAATTACAAAAATGAATTCGTGTTTGTTTAGTTGATGAAATACTACAATTACCTAAATATAAAAGAATTGGTGAAGATATTGAAGACACTATTATTGAAAATTTTGCTGATGGAAAAAGATATCGTGATATTTGTGCTATTTGTAAAAAAGCAGGTATTAGTGTTAGTAGTGTTCATAGAGTTTTTAAAAATTTTGAAATAGTTGAAGCAAATCCAGTAAAAGTAAAATTAGAAAAAAATCAACCTATTTTTGTAGCAATTGATGATGGTCATCGAAAATTTTGAAATTTTAAACGTAAAGGTATAAAACACTCTATGCGATTAATAGTAACATATACAGATAATATTAATCACAAAGTACAAAATAAAAGAGTAAAAGCAATTATAAGACCCACAAGAACAGCAATTGGAGTTAAAAAGACTGCTGAATTTGTTAAAGAACATTGTCAAAAATTTTATGAAAACATTGAACAAGCAAAAATTATTATTTGTGGTGATAGTGCAGGATGAATTAAAGAGAGGCTTTTTAATAATCTGTGTATCTTTGTTTTACAAAGTTACTAATTTAGATTAATTCTGTCTTCAAATTTTATCATAAAATGAGCAATTGCTGTATTTCAATTTTGAATAGGCAATGTTCATTTTTTTGTTATATTTTCAATTGCCAAGTAAAATATTTTGAAAACTGCCATATCATTAGGAAAAACTTTTTTATTTCTGATGATTTTTCGTAATTGACTATTAACAGATTCAATAGCATTTGTAGTATAAATCACTCTTTTGATTTCTACTGGATAACTAATAAAAAACCATTAAATTATCTCAATTTTTATATCAAGATTTAGTAATTTGAGGATATTGTTTATTTCATTTACTTTCAAACGATTCTAAAGCTTGCATTGCTTGTTCTTCACTACATGCACTATAAATTGGTTTTAAATCTGCAACTAGACCTTTTCGATGTTTGTATGAAACATATTTTAAACTATTTCTAATTTGATGAACAATGCATAATTGATGTTCTGTTTTAGGATAAACTGATTGTATTGCTTCTGACATGCCTGTTAAATTATCACTACAAGCAATAAGAATATCATTTAAGCCACGATTTTTCATTTCTGTGAAATTAGATAATCAAAACTTAGAACCTTCATTTTCACTAATTCATAATCCTAAAACATCTTTTTTGCCTTCTAAATCAACTCCTAATGCTATATAAACTGATTTGTTAATAATCCGTTTATCTTGTCGTACTTTAACTACTATACAATCAAAATAAACAATAGGATAAATACTTTCTAATGGTCGATTTTGTCATGCTTTAACATCATCAATAACATCATCAGTAATTTGACTAATAACACTTTCACTAATATCAGCACCATGATATAACTCTTGCAACTGCATTCTAATGTCAGATAATGTCATTCCTTTTGCATACAAGGAAAGAACTTGTTGATCAAAACCATCAAATCTTCTTTGCCTTTTAGGAACTATTACAGGAGTAAAATTACTATTGCGATCTCTTGGTACATCAATTTCAATTTTACCTTGTTGAGTTATTAATTTTTTTGAACTTGTACCATTACGAGCATTTTCAGTAGTACTATGTTGATTTTTTTCATATCCTAAATAATTTTGCATCTCAGAATTCAACATTTTTTCTACTAATCTTTTTGTTAATTCTTTATATAAACCGCCAGGTTTAAAAACTGTTGTTAAATCTTCAGTATTTTCTAGTAATAAATCTACTGCTTTTGATATTGGATCATTATTATTAAAGTTATCTTTTTTAGCCATCTGTAACTCACTCTTTCTAGTCATTTAATTATATTTACTAGAATTAATTAAACATAGTTATTTTTGTAAGTTACACAGATTACTAAACATTTCCTATTATTTATTTAACTTAAAACTAATTAAAAAATAGTCTTAATTACTCAATAATTAAGACTATTTTTATTTTTACTACTAATAAGTTTATAGTCACTTTATATTTTTTCAAATTAAAACGATATATAGTAAAATAAATTTGTTATAATTTTACTATAATTTATTAGTATAAAAGGTTAGGAGCAAACAAAATGAAAATTGGAATTGTAAGTGATTCAGCTACTGGTTTTACCCTTGAAGATATGAAAAAATATCCTGAAATAATAATTATTCCTTTAAATATTATTGAAGGAGAAAATGCTTATGATGATAATAATATTGATATTGATAGTGAAACAATTCGTAAAAAGATGATTGATGAACACTATATTTTAAAAACTAGTCAAACTAGTCGTGGTAAACTTGAACAATATTGAGATAATGCTTTGAGTAAATATGATCAAATTTTATTTTTACCAATTGCTAATAATGCTTCAGGACAATATGCAAGTTCGCAAGTTTTACAAAAAGAAGAAAAATATAAAAATAAAGTCCATATTTTAGAAACAGGTGCTGCTTCAATACCTTTAAAATTTATGGTTTTAATTGCTTTTACTCTTGTTAAAAATGGAAAAAAAATTCCTGAAATTTTAGAAATTTTAAATAAATTCCGCAAAACTTATGAATCTTATATTGCTCCTAATGATTTAAAATTTTTAGCTCGTGGTGGTAGATTACCAATGAGTAAAGCAAGAATTGGTAATTTTTTACGTTTTAAACCAATTTTAAGATGTAAAGAAACAATTGATAATATTGGTAGAGTTAGAACTTTAAGTAAAGCTATGGAAGAAATGTTAGATATTATTACTAAAATTAAAGATGTTACTAAAGAAACAATATATATTATTGATGGTTGATGTAGAAAAGATATTATTGATGAAGCAATTAAAAAAGTAAAAAATAGAGGATTTACCAAATATAAAGTTGAACCATTATGTAATATTTTAAAAACACATACTGGTAATAATACTATTGGTTTTTCAGTAGTACCTAATCAATGAGTAAAAGAAGTCTAATAAAAAAGTAGTTTTATAAAAGATTGATTAAGTATGCTGTTTTTTTAGAAAAATATATAAAAAAATTTAAATCTAAAAAAGAATGTTAGTAAAGGTTAATTTAGTTTACTAACATTTAGATTTTTTTCAACTTATAAATTATAAATAATAAAATATTAAATATTATGATTTAAATTCTTATTAATAGTTAAAGTTTTAAACTAAAGAAATAATTGAAAAAATTTAATAAAATAAATATCTATAAATCAAAGTAATGGTTTTTTAATTTATTGAGCTTTAACTATAAAATTAAAAAATATTTTTATTAAGTATCCTTAACCATTTCATAGTACAACTATTTTATTTTTTTAATTTTAATAGCGATTTTCATTTAGTGGTATTTTAAATCAAAAACCTTCATAACAAACAACATTTCCAAAATTATTTTTATATTTTTGATAAGAACGACAAATATTATTATAGGCTTGATAATAGCGTTTTTTATTAGTTTTATCAATGTGGTAAACTTTTAATATTGCTTCTTCCATAGTGTCATAAACACCTAAACAGTTATCTTCTTTATCATATTTCGCATAAATAAAATTATTTTTTTTCATTTTTAACTCCAATACTTTTTTATATATTCCCATAATTTAAGATTTACTTAGAACATAGATTATATTTATAATATTTAGGATTTTAAAAAAATACGAAATGGTGTAAGAACATTAAATTAGTTTGTAAATTTATAAAAAATAAAATGATAAGTTAAATTTATGACAATATTAAAAATATTGTTAATAACATAAATTGAAAACAAATTATTTTTTATAGAATATAGTTTTAATTGAAAAATTATTATTTATTGTTTATTTTTGAATTCTAAGTAAATCTTAATTTAAGTCTATAATTGAAAAAATGAATATACAATAAAAAAATCACTTTTTTATAAAAAGGCGAATTTATTTCATAATTTTATATTTATTGTAAAATTAAAATTTTATTTAATTTTTAACTAATATTTTTTAAATTTATTATTTTATTTTAAATAAATTTTTACTATTTTAGTGGTTTTTTATTTTTTTATTATAAATTATTTTTAATTTTTTTAGATTTATTTGAAAAAATATTAATTAAACACTTTCTATTTTAAATGATTAAAAGTAAAATAATGTTGTTTTTAATAAAACAAGAAATAAATATATTAATAGTTTTAAAAAAACTACTAAAATATTTTTAAAATTTAATGGAGGATGAAAATGCAAACTTTTATTGGAATTATAGGTTATTTAGCCGCAATATTATCTATTATAACATTTATTCCACAAGCAATAAAAACAATAAAAACTAAGGAAACTAAACATATAATCTTATCAACTTATATAATTTATAATATTGCTAATCTTTTTTTCTTGATATTTGGAATACTTTCAGTAACATTACCAGTAATGTGACCAGAAGGTGCTGATACTCTTGAAATTGCAATTTGAGGTTCTACCTTAATAATACCGTATACAGTAACAATGACTGCAACTAATTGTATTATTTATGTTAAAGTAAAAAATATGAAAACGTTGGGCGAAAATACTAGAACTTTGGAGGAATAAAAATAATGGCAAATACTGAATGATGAATTATTACTATAATAGGGATTATTGGAGCACTTATTGCTGTTATAGCATTTTGTCCACAATCTTTAAAAACAATAAAAACTAAAAAAACAGATGGTATTTCTTTACTTACATTTATTCTTTATACAACAGCTAACAGTTTATGAGTATTATGGGGCATTATTCATTTATCATATCATGGCGGATCTAAATCAACAATTTTAATGAAAGATTTAGTTATAATTTGTGCTAATACACCTTGTGCAATATGATCAGGAATTATTCTTGGTATTAAAATTAATAATATGTATAAATATTGTGAAGTTTGTAAAAAATGAAAAGGTAAAGTAAATATAAAGAGCAACTTTTAATAGTTTATTTTTTATTAAAAATAATAATTTATTACTAAAAATGCATTGTAATGATGCATTTTTTAATAGTTATAATAGTAAAATACTTATCAAAATTAAAAATAATAATTTAAGTTATAATATATGTATAATTAAAAATTTTGTGGGGTTAAATAATGATAATTCAAAATGATGTTTATAAAATTCTAGTACAAGTAATCCTAGAAAAAGGTCATTGTAATGTTTTATTAGCACAAATGATGCGAGATAAAAATCTAACATTATCAGAAAAAGAAGCAATTGAAAAGATAGTACTAGGAACTTTAAAAAATCAAATTTATTTAGATTATATATTAAATCAAATATGAAATGTTTTGAAATCAGTAATTACTATTCCTTTTCACATAACTATTTTATTATGAATAGTTTTATATGAAATCTATTTTTTAGAAATTACTAATAAAGAAATTTTCATTGAAAATACTTTAAAAAAAGTAAGCACCATTGATAATAAACTAACATTTATTATTTCTAAAGTATTAGATTTATGTTTTACTGAATTTAGATCAGAATTTAACTTACAAAAAGAAAGTAAACAAAATATTAAATTAATTAAATATAGTTATCCTAGTTGATTATATTCTTTAATAAAATCACAATTTAGTATTAATATTGCAAATCAATTGATAAAAGATAACTTAAGAATGCCATTAATTAGTTTTAGAGTTAATACATTAAAAACTACTGTTAATAAAGTGTTAAACAATGAAAATTATAAATCTTTTAACTTTTGTTTAAGCGAGATAGTATCTGATGGTATTATTAGTTCAAAGTCAATTTTTAACACAAAATTATATGAAAATGGTGAAATTATTAAACAAGACCAAGCAAGTATGTTAGTTAGTCATTTTTTAGATCCACAACCATATGATGAAGTATTAGATATGTGTGCAGGAATTGCTAGTAAAACAGCTCATATGGCAGCTTTAATGTCTAATCACGGTAAGATAGTTGCTTGTGATATCAATGAAGAACGATTAAAAATTGGTGCTACTTATTTAAAAAAATTAGGCGTAACAAATACTGAACTTAAATATGGTGATTCTACAATATTGGATTTTAATAATAAGTTTGACAAAATTTTAATTGATGCTCCTAGTACTGCTTGAGGTTTAATTAAAAGAAAACCAGAAGTTAAACTTATCAATTGAAGTAAAGAAGAAATTAATCACTTAATTACTGTTCAAGCAAAATTATTAAATAAGGCTTATCAACTTTTAAAACCCGAAGCGATAATTGTGTATGTTACTTGTACTTTCAATATTAAAGAAAATCAAAATCAAATTGAGAAGTTTGTTAAAAATCACGCAGATATGACAATCATTGCAGAAAAACAATTTTTTGGTTTTAATAACAATACTGATGGATTTTATATTTGTAAATTAAAAAAAGGAATATAGGGGGTCAGTTTATGAAAATAAATGCTAGTTATAAAACAGATGTTGGTAATTATCGTACAAATAATCAAGATGCCGTTTTATATTTAACAAATAATACGGGACAAGTTATTGGTGTTGTTTGTGATGGTTTGGGTGGTCATAAATGTGGTGAAGTGGCCAGTAATATGGCTGTTAGTATGTTAAAAAAATTTTTTGAAACAACAGATTTTACTAAATTAAAATATGATAAACAAATTCATGCATGATTACAAGAAAAGATAGATATTATTCAAATTGAAATGAATAATTTTAGTTTAAGTACTGAACAAGCGCTTGATATGGGAACAACTATGGTAATAATTTTAATTACTAATAACAAAGCTTATTTAGTAAATATTGGTGATTCACGTATTTATCAATATAGTGAACAAGGATTAAAACAGTTAACAGTTGATCATAATATTTTAAATCTATATTTACAAAAAAACACAACTAAAGAATCAAGTGTTGATTTAAATCACACTTATTGAAAGGCATTAACTAGTGCTCTTGGTCCACGTAAGCCATTAAAAACCGATATTTTTCATTTACCCTTAATAATTCCATCATATTTTCTTTTAACTAGTGATGGTGTTCATGATTTTTTAGAAGAATATGAAATAGTTAATATTTTAGAAAAAAATGGAAATATTAATAACAAAGTTAAGTTATTAATTAAGCAAGCATTACTTAATGTTTCAACTGATAATGTTACTGTATTATTAATGGAAATAAAATTTTAGTCTTTTGACATTTTTGTGTAAAATATAAATTATAAATAAGTTAGTAATTTTTAAAAAATAAATTTAAAAGTAATGGTGAAACTAATGGAAATAAATAAATTATTGAATAATCGTTATCATATTTTAAAAATTATTGGTTCGGGTGGTATGGCTAAAGTTTATGAAGCACAAGATAAATATTTAAATCGGCAAGTTGCTTTAAAAGTAATTAATCCAATTTCACCACTAGATGACTTAATAAAAGAACGATTTTTGCAAGAAATTAGAGCAGTATCTAGAGTTAGACATCCCAATGTTATTTTGGTATATGATGTTTTTATTGATAAGAAAGATTGATGCTTAGTTTTTGAATTATTAGAAGGTAAAACATTAAAAGAATATTTAAGTAATTATTCAGTTTTATCAGTTAATGAAGTTATAGTTATTATGAAAGAAATTTTAAAAGGGGTTAATGCGTGTCATGCAGTCAATATTATTCATCGTGATTTAAAACCCGAAAATATTATTTTAACTAGTAGTGGAGCAATTAAAGTTTTAGACTTTGGTATTGCTGTTATTGATGATTATGAAGTTAAAAAACATGCTAATCAAGTTGTAGGAACAATGAAATATATTGCTCCAGAAGTAGTAAAATTTCAAAAACCAACAATTCAAAGTGATATTTATGCTTTAGGTATTATATTATATGAATTATTAGTTGGTAAACCACCTTTTTTTCATAAAAATCCACAAATATTAGCGGCCAAACATATTAAAGAACCAATGCCATTAATTCATGAAATTAATAAAAATATTCCACAAAGTTTAGAAAATATTATTTTGAAGGCAACTGCTAAGGATATTAATGATCGCTATCGGACAATTAGTGAATTGAGTAATGATTTAGATTGTTGTTTAAAAATGGAAAATAAAAATAATATGTTATTTAAGAAAAATTACTTAAATTCACAAAAATTAAAAAAACCATTTTATTTAAAAAAAGAATTTTTATCATCTTTAATTTTAATTATATTATTACTTATTGGTGTTATTATAAGCATATTAATTTTATATTAATTGGAGGACACTATGAACTTTAAACAAGGAATAGTTATTGGAGTTGCAAATAACTTTGTTGAAGTAAGAATTGAAAATCAAATTTATTCTTGTTTAATCAAAGGAAATTTAAAATTTCAAACAGCAAAAATTTTAGTTGGTGATTATGTTAAAGTTAATTTTAAAGATGATAAAAATCCTTTGGTTGAATCAATTTTACCTCGATTTAATGAACTATATCGACCAAGCATTGCTAATGTTGATCAAGTATTAATTGTTAGTTCTCTTGTTAATCCTTTTCTTAGTAGTTTTCTATTAAATAAATTATTAACTATTTTTAATTATTATCATTTAAAAATAATTTTAATATTTACAAAAATTGATTTGGTAACTAAAGATAATGAAGTTTGAACAAAAGTTAAAGCATATCAGAATTTAAATTTACCAGTAATTTTTATTTCAAATGTTAAAAAAAATGGTATTGAAGATTTAAAAAAAGTTTTTACAAACAAGTTATCAATATTAACAGGTACTTCAGGAGTGGGAAAGAGTTCAACTTTAAATAGTTTGGATAATAATTTAAAACTATGAACACAGGATATTTCTACAAGTTTAAATCGTGGTAAACATACCACAACTAAAACTCGCCTTTATTTTTTACATGATGGTATTATTGCAGATACACCTGGTTTTTCGGTCTTTCAATTGCAAGGTTTAAGTAGTATTGATATTGCTACTAATTTTCCTAGTTTTACTAATATTTGACAAAATTGTAAGTTTCGTACTTGCTTACATCAGCAAGAACCAGAATGTGCAATTAAAAAAGCAGTTGCAAATAAAATAATTTCTGGTTTTTTTTATGAAGATTATTGTAAAATTTTAATAGAATTCAATAAAATTAATAATTTAAAATAAAGGATGGTAATATATGAAAAAAGAAGTAACAATTGCCGCTAGCATTTTAACTGCTAACTTTCTATCTTTAAAAGATGATTTATTAAATTTACAAAATGCAGGAATTAATTGAATTCATTTTGATGTTATGGATCATCATTTTGTTGAAAATTTAAGTTTTGGTGCAAAAATATTAAGTGATGTATGTAAATTTAGTTCTAATATCAATATTGATTGTCATATGATGGTAAAGATAACAACATTAAAAGTATGTGATTATTTAAAACCATTTATAATTTTACCGCAAGTTAAAAATATTACTTTGCATTATGAAGCATTAACAGAAGAACAATTAAAAGAATTTCTGCAGTGAAAAAACCCTGGTTTTAAAAAAGGAATTGCCATTAATCCTGATACACCAATTTCAAAAATTTATGATTATTTGAAAGATCTTGATACAATTTTAATTATGAGTGTGCAACCAGGTGCGGGTGGACAACGTTTTTTAGATTTAACTATTAATAAAATTAAAATGTTAGTAAAACATATCGATAATAATTTTCCAAATATTACAATTGCTGTTGATGGCGGCATTAATAATTTAACAGCAAATGATTGTATTACTGCTGGTGCTAATTACCTAGTAGCGGGTAGTTATTTATTAAATAGTGATAATTCAGTAAAAAAACAAGTTGCGATGTTAACAAATTATGAAAAATAGTGATATTAAACAATTAGTAATTGTTTGTCGTGATTATAATTTAAATTGAGAACAATTTATTAATCCAATTTTTATTGGTGTTGAAACTGGTGTTTTATCATTATTAAAATATAAAAAACCAATTAAGTTTATTTGTGGTGATAATGATACCATTAATAAACAACAGTTAAAGATTTTAAATGATCAAAGTAAAATACATAATTTTGAAATTATTACTTTTAATAAAGAAAAAGATTTTATTGATAGTGAACTTGCGATAGTTACTGCAATTTCCAAAAAAATTAATTTTCAACAAATAGTGATAGTAAGTGATGGAATACGTTGGGATATGTTACTTGCTAGTATTAATATAATAAAAAAATATGAATGTTTTAACCCAATTTTATTAGGTGAAAATAATTATTGTTTTTTATTAAAAGCAAAATCAGAATATATTTTTTACAATTGACAATTAACATATAAATATATTTCTTTTTTTAGTTTAGACAATGAAGAAGTAATTTATAATTTTAGTGGTTGTAAGTTTTATCCAAATCAGGATATTACTGTTACTAATAATAGTACACAAACTATTAGTAATGAATTTAACAAAAAAGAAAGACCAAAACTAATTATTAAAAAAGGAAAATGTTTAGTTTTTTTACATAAATAATTTTTTAAAATTTAGAAAAACTAATTATTATTTTATGCCAAAAGTATATTAATAAAATCTTAAAAAAAAGATAGTATAATAAAAATCATAAACTTAATATAAGTTTTATAACCCTTATTTTTATTAAAAATAAATGGGTTTTTTTTATTTTTTAAAAGAGGAGAAATTAAAAAATGGTAAAAGAAAAAATGTTATCTGCAACAAAGTTAATAAAAAAACTTGAAAGTATAAAGTTAAGATATCAAAAACAACATAATACTCAAATTCCTTATTTTAAAAGAATTATTGAAGAATTAAAAGGAATATTTTTGGTTGCAGATATTCCTAATGTTATTAAAAATCTTAAATATCTTCAATATAATTGTGGAAAAAGTACAAAAAAATATTCTGATAAAGCAATAATGCCAATTTTATCTTTGTTTACTGTAACTATTAGTTTTTTAGAAGCACAAGCAAATAAGGGAACATTGGCAATAGATTTTAAAAATATATATAAATATGATTTAAGTAATGTTTTAACTACTTCAGAAGATAAGTTATTTGTATTAGGTTTACAAACTGATTTAGAAGTTGAAATAAAGCATAGAGATAGTTCTAAAAGTTTAGATGATTTAACACTATATGATAGTTCAGACATTAGTGAAATTTTTAAAGAAATGCAAGAAAAAATACATGATTTAAAAATACTAAAAGAAGCTAAAAATAAAATATGTGGACAAATTAATAATTTTAATTTGAATTTCAAAAATGAAAAACAATTAGCAAGAAGATGGTGACATTGACCACTTAAATTTTTGACTTGTGGAATATGAGAAAGTAATAAAATTAAAGCAATTAATAATAAATATAGTAAGGATAGTTTTGATAAATTAATTTGCGAACATAATGGATTAAATACTAAAATTAATAAGTTAGAAAGTGATATTGAAATGTTAAAAACTAAAGTTAATAAATTAGAAAAGAAAACTAAAATATTAGGAAGTAGTAGTTTAAATTATGGTAAAAAATGAAAATCAATAAATGATTTAGATGAACATAATATTGTAGAAAAGAGTTTTTCATATCAAAATTTATTATAAGACGTTATTATTTGGTGATAATTTATTTTTTTAATTTAAAATAAAAATTAATCTCTTTAAAATTTTATTTTTAAAGAGATTAATAATATTTTTTGTTAAAAGGATATAATTTAAGCAATAAGAAATAATAATTATAAAATTATTTTAAATTTTAGTAGTTTTAGATATTTTACTTGGAAGTAATGTTGTGGTTGTAATTCCCATTAGTAGTAATAAAGGTCATTCAAATTCTAATAATGTATCTAAGTCTAATTTATTTGTTAATAAAAAACCTAAATATAAAACTACTGTCAATAAAAATGCAAATATTATTGTTAATAATTTAATTATAAAATAAAATGGGAGCGTGTCGAAGATGTCGATAACTAAAAAGTTTTAAAAATAGCTCCTTTCTTTTTTAAATCCTTAAATTAAAAATAAATGACAAAAGATGAGAATAAAAATCTTGTCTTTTTTTTGTAATTGTAAAATTTTAAAATTTTTAATAAACCTCTTTAACGCTATTATCAACACGTGTTAGGGAACTAAAAAAGTGAACTACAACACAGTTGTTAAAAATAGTAGCTAGCATGTGGACTTGCATGAATAAATAAAAAGTGGAGTGATACCTAATAAAATATACTAACCATTAATGGTAATTCTTGGGGTGGGAGCGAATTGGAAACTAGTATATATAGACCTGTTGTAGGGACCTATTGTATTAATTCTATTCTTTATTTAACCAACCTTGCCACTCCCCAGTGAGCAAGTGTTGGTTTTATTTTTTATTTTTTTTGAAAAATTTTTTTGGGCGAGAAAATAAATTTCAAACTTGTAAAAAAAATTGAGCGGTGCCGGTTCAATTAAAATATTAATTTATTAAACATAAATTAAATAAATATTGAATCGAATGCCTCGATTTATTTTTAAAATTTCATAATTTATTTTTGAGCCCAGTTTTCATGGAATGAAAAAAACGAATAGTGTGATTATTAATAATTAAAAAATCAAAATATATGTTCTTTATGCTAGAAGCAACAGAACATATTAGGAAAGGATTATTATGCAAATAGAATTTAAAAAAGAACAAATTGTAAAAGATAAACCACAATCTATTCTTATTGATTATGGTGAATATAAATTACAATGTCCAAAATGAATGGTTAAAAATAATAGTTTTATTGCTGATGATAAATATACATATTGAGTTTTTAATTTAGAAAATATTAAAAGAGAATTAAGTGGTAATGAATTAATAAAATTATTAGAACCCTATATTAAAGACCAAAAAATAACTGTTAATCAACCAATTACTCCAAAAGAATATTATCTTAATGATATCAAACTTGAACCATTAACATTTTATGAACAGCATAATAGTTGATTTATTGGTGAAATAACAGATAACAAAACTAAAATTACTAATCCTTGTTTTAAATATAACATTACGTGAGAAGAGAACAGAAAAGATTTTAAAATAAATAATCCATATAAACATGATGATTTACCAATTAATTATATAGTTACTTCCTATAAAGAAAAATCAACTCATAATGAAAAAGTATTTTTGTTGAACATGTAAACAAAATAAATTAGATTATTTATTCTTTAATACTAAGGATATAAAAAACAAGAAAATATTTTTAAGAGATAAAAATAATAAAGCAATTTGTTATGACTGTATTTTAAATATTAGGTTAAGTAGGAGGTATAAATATGAATAAAGAAAAAATAATTAATTATCTTGAAAATGAATTTATGGAATTACTTAAAGATGATATTAGTAGTGAAATTAAAATTAATATTAGTAATTGAAAACTTAAATTAATAATGAAATTACAAGAAAAAATTAAAAATGGTGAATTTGATTAATTATGCAATATGACTTAATTATTGGAATTGACCCCGCTGGAATTGGCAACAATGGAATTGTTATTTATTCAAATGAAACTAATAATATTATTTTTAATGAAACGTTTAATACATTAACTGTTTTATGAACTAAAAATATGTATAAAGAAAAATTTCAATTAATTAAAGAAAAATTTATTAATAAAAAAATATTAGTTATTGTAGAAAATTTCTTTTTAAGTTCAAAACAATTATTAACTAATCCATTAGCAACTCCTAAAATTATTGGTGCATTAATGGTATTAGTACAAGATGTTTTCAACTGAGATTATTTCGAAAATCACCCAAAAAATAAAAATAAAATAACAGAATATAAAGGAAATATAAAATTAACAAAACATGAACAAGATGCTTATAAGCATATTCAATATTATTTAAAAAATCATAAAAAAATATTAATTTTTGATAATTATTTAAGGAAATTATAAAGATGAAAGAGAAAGTAAATTATGTCAAATTAACAGTAAAACTAAGTAACACTATTGAAGCAAAATATTATGAAAAAGGTAATAAAGAATTATATTATAGTGTTCGAGGTCAGTGAAATGGATTAAACTATGTTACTTTAATTTTTAACAACCCAAAATTTTATAGACGCTGTATTTTATTAAACAAAAATGATGAAATTATAGTAACTGGTCAAATCTTTAATACTTTAAACATTCCTAAAAATCGTGCATTTTGTTCAATTAATGTTAAATGATTTAAAAAATGAAAAGAGTAAAAAAATGATATTATGAAAAATTTTATTAATAGTACCAATATTAATAACAAGCATAACACTAATAATATTTTTAATATTTATTATTAAAGAATTAAAAAATGAATATAAAGTATTAAAAATATTAAATGAAATTGCTAATCAAATTAAAAATAAGGAGAAATAATTAATGATAATATTACCTACTTTGTTTGAAAATAAAGATGAAATTGAAATATTATCACCATTTCCAAAAGCAATTCATACAAGTAATGATATTAGAGCAATTATTTTAAGACAATATCCAAATGTTAAATCAAAACACATAATTGTTTCTGAACCAGAAAGTAATGTTGCATTAATAGTTGGTGATAATGATGTTTATCAAGGTTGAATTAAAGTAACAATTAAAAAATTAGAAAATTAAAGGAGAATAAAATGCCAAGTATAGAAAATACACAATCAAATTATACTTTAACTAAATTAATTAGAACTGGTATAAGTCCAATTTGTGCAATGATTGGTACAAGTGCTTATTATGGTCAAGTGATTGTAAATCCAGTATTAGGTTCAATTAATAGTTTATTATTTGGTAAAAAATTAGGTTTAGATATTTGAAATTTAAATCAAAGACCAAATACTAAAACTAAATTAATTAATAGTTCTAAAAAAATATTATTAGGTTTAGGAACAATTGGATTAGCAAATTATAGTAAATGAACAAAGAATAATATTACTCCAATTATTCCACCAACACCAATGCCAATAATTACTACAACTACAACTGAGGGTCCTCCATGATTACTATTAAATAAACAAGAAAATCAGTCATTAATGGATTGAGATACATATATTAGTTTAAATGCTTATGGTATATCAAATCTTATTAGTGGATTAACTGAGTTAATACCTAATAAATTTGAAACAATAAGAAAGATTTGTAATATGGCTACTGGTGGATGTTTAATATCAAGTGGTGTTGCAATGGGTATAAATAATGATTTTAATAATGCTTATGCTATACCTACAATAGTTGCTGGTGCAAATGAAATTATCCATAATTTACTACCTATGGAAACTACAAATCATATTGAAAAAATGCAAGAAACACCATTTAATGATGAAACATCAAGATTAGTAAATGATAATAGATTTACTATTAATAGTGAAACAACTAGTCAATATGGTAGTGATAATATGAGCGAAGTACCATTAAATCATGATAATGCTTCACTAAATTGAGATTATAATCACATGAGTTTATAAAGGAGGTGAATAATTTATGAATAAAGAAAAATTACTTGAATATTATAATAATGAAATTCAGACATATAAAGAGAGAATGGAACAATTAAATAAAGAAATTGCCTTATTAGTAAGCATTATAAGTAATTCAAAATCGATGATTGAAAGAATTAATGGTGGTCAATTTGATGAATAATTAAAAAATAAATAATTGAAAGGAAAATATTGAAATGAAAGAATTTTTACATGAATTAATAATTATTGGAACAAGTGTTGGAACATTAATTTGCAGAGAAATTATTGTTTTATTAAAAAGATTTATCACAACTCCAAAACATGTTAGAGCAAATAACAAAATTATAAAACATCAAAAAAAATTAGCAAAATTAAATGAAAAGATTAATAAAGGAGAAAAATAATATGACAAAAATTGAATTTAATGAAAAATATAGAAAACAAGATATTAGTATTGATAGAGATTTTGATTTACATATTGATAATTGTTTTAAATTTTCTGATATTGATACATTAGAAAATGCAGTTAATGATTATAAAAAATTAATAAGTGAAATGCCACAATTAGTTAAAGATTGATTATTGGGATAAGATTAGGAGAATGTTAAATGTTAGAAAATGAAGATAATGTTCAACAAACAACTGAACCTTTAACTGAAAATAATGCTCAACAAGAAATAGAAAATAAAGTTAATGAAGCAGAAAATAAGTTAAATAAACTTAATCAAGAAATTAAAGAAAAAGAAATAATTAATATATTTAAAAAATATCAAGTTAAAACTGAATTTTATGATTTTTTAAAATTTAAAACTAATAATTTAGAAAATTCAAAAATTGAAGAAACTATTAAAAAAATTATTAAAGAACAACCAGTATTTAAAGAAATAATTAATACAGGTGGTAAACAACAAACAATAATAACAAATCAACAAAATTCAATAAAAAGTACATTATTGGATTATAAAAAAAATAATAATTTATAACAGAAAGGAAATCAAAAAATGGCAATACAATTCAATAAAAATTTAGATAATACCGAAAAATTAGTAGAAGCACCAGAGTTTATAGAATTTTATAAACAATCAAATTCACCATGATCAAGTTTTTTTCCTATCGAAATGGTTAATTCAACAAAAATTGAATTTATAGTTAAAAAACCAAAAAATTCAGAAATTAAAGTATTAAAATGAAATGATAAAAGCAAAGGATTAGATGTTAGTTATGCTGAAACTGTTAAAATTTTAAAAGAAATTAAAGAAGAAGCGGTTGCGGGTGAAATAATTGCTAATGTTGATTTAAATGCTGAAAATGGACAAAATTTATTAAATACAATGCAATATGAAGTTGCTAATGACTTAGCAGATTATTTAGCAAATAATGATACAAATGTAATTGCAAAATATGCAACTAAAATAGACATTACTGATAAAACACCATTAGGATATTTAAAATCAATGTTAGATGCTTGAAATACTTTATTTCAACTAAGAAATAGTAATAATTGTCGTTTTTTTATTACTAATAATCTTTATGATACTATTGTTTATTTAGCCAATAATAAAGGTCTAATTACTGATAATCAAATTGCTCAACAATTAAGATTAAATGGAAATAATTTATACATCAAAGGTGTACTATGTCAAATTGTAATGGATGATTATATGACATTTACTGATAATAATGAAACTAAAATTATGTCTTTTGTTTTAGCAACACCAAGAGCAATGAAAAGATATATGTTACAAAATACAGTTGTATATGTTCAAGATATTGCTGATGGTAAAGTTGGAAGAAGATATTTAGTTGGTGGAGAAGTAACTGGTGAATCAATACCCTATATAACAGATGAAGAAACAACTTCACGCTGAATGTTATGTGCAATTGTTAATAATGATAAAAATGATTTAAAAACTAAAATTACAAGTTTAACAACTGATATTACTGCAAATGTTAATAACAATAATAGTGAATTAAATACACAAATAAAAAGTACTAATGAACTTAAATCATTAAATCCTAATTTAACAAATCCAACTATTAAATATTTTAGTGATGCACAAGGAAAAACTAATGTAAGTAATCAAAAACAAAAAGCAGGTGACTTATATATAACCATTACTGCTAATGTTAATGACTTAAATTATAAAGGAACAACAAATCCAATTAAAATAACTCTTAAATAAAGGAAATTAATATTATGCCAATCGGTACAACTAGTACAGCAATACTTTTAAACATAAATAAACCAAAACATACTAGAACAAGTAACCAACAAGAAAACAAAAGTTTTTGATGAGAAATTTTAGAAATGATTGGTGTACAAGTTATAGCAGTAGCACTTGCTCCTTTTACTGATGGATTAAGTGAAAGTGTAGCCCTTGGATTAGGTGCAAGTGATTTAATTGCTAGTATTAGTGCTGTTGGTGTAGAATTTTTAACTGATTTTACTATTAATCAAGTTTATGATTATTTAAAAGGAAATGTAACACCATTAAATACTTTTTTTAATATATTACCAGCATTTGCTGGACTTAATAAAATTAGTCGTGGTTATCGTACAAGTAAATTTATTAAACTAGCACAAAAAACTAAAACATTAGAACAAGTGGGAATTAAAGAAGCAAAAAATTTACAAGAAATTATTAGTCAAGTAAGTGGAAAAGAAATTTTAACAGATAAAATTATTGGTAATAAACGTTATTTAATGAATTATAGTTTTACTCCTAATCGTGAAACAGTATTACGAGATTTAGGTTATGTTGCTGAAAGACAATATAAAAATAATTTTCAAAAACTAGAAACAGAAAAATTAATGGAACACTTATTATTACAAAATACATTAATAAAACTAAGTCCACAATTAACTCCTAAATTTAAAATTAAAGATATTGAAAAAGCAAATAACTTTTTAAAAAAATTTAATACTGATTTAAAAGAAGTATTAAAAATGAATCAACATGATTGATTAAATTTAGTTCATACAATACATACAGAAAATAGATATGGAAAAACTTTAATTTTAGATTTACAAAAAATTCGTGCTAATGCTATTAAATTTAATTTTAAAAATAATATTATTCATCAACTTGTTTTAAAAGCAAATCAAACTTTTAAATATTTTGATATTAGATTTTATTTAAAAAAAGGTTTAAATAAATTTTGAAAAGATACACCATATTTTGAAAAAATAAGAGAAAGTATATATAAATTACAAGAAAAATTTGAAAAGTTAGAAAAACAAGCATTTGAAAAAATGGGAGCGTACCGATGTTGTCAATAATATTCAAATTTGTCTTTAAATTATAAGATTAGACGAGAATAATTTAGACTTCAATATGCAATTGTATGTTAATCTTAACACTTGTAAAATATTAGTCAACAATAATACTTACTTTTATAACTCAAAAATTCTTATTAAATTTTACTTTAATAAGTTTTATTTTATTTTTAGTTATCTTTAAATTGAAATGGTTAATTTATAATAATTGTATTGCTGTATTTATTTGATAACATTTAAAATTAACCATTTTGGTATACATATCAATGTTATAAGTTCTATCACCAATCATATGCTTTAAAATTTGTTTAATATTAGTTTCAGTAAAGCAACCAATATTTTCAACTAATGCTTGATTTAATACGCCATCTTTTGCATTAACAAAATAACCAACTTTTAATTTTTTATATTGTAAAGTCAATGATTGTAAAAAATCAATTAATTCATAATATTGACCTTTGGAAAATAAATTTATTGCATTTTGATAGTGTAATTTAGCAATTTTATTTTTTCTTCTTCCAGCCATTATGCCAAGAAATAAAACATGAAAAGCATGGAATTTATCTAAAATAAATTTAGCATTTAAAATTGTAGCAGTTTTTCTAATTCATTTTGCACTATCTCCACAAACTATTAAATTTGCTTGGTCAAAATTTTCAAAAAATAAATTACCATATTTTTCAATTAATTTGGCAGTTTTTTCAGCACCAATTTCTGTTTTTGATACTCTAATTTTACATACAGCTCTTTTATTAATTAATTTTCCATTCTTCTTTTTACCAGTACAAAATACTAATAATCTCATTGAACATTTTTTACAATTTTTAGTATTATGTTTTTCATTAAACTTAAATTTTCTATGTCCATCATCAATATTTACATATAAATTTTGATATGGTTGTAATGGTATTTTGAGGATATTGGCTTTTGGTAATTGAAACTTTTTATATGTTCTACAAACTGTACTATTACTTATTAAACCTTCAATAAAAGTATCACAAACATCATGATACTTTTTACCATCTGCAAAATATTTCAAAATTTGTTTAATAACATTAGGTGCAAGTTTACTATATTTTTTAACACCAAGATAATTATCTAACAATGAAAGAAATTCCATTTTTTGTGTTTTTGGGTTATAATATGTACAAATACGTCGTTTATAAGTTAATAAACCTTTTTTTGTTTTTAATTTTCTTTTTCTAAATCTATATGACTTATATACAGATTTATCACATGCATTTCATAAATAATCATCTATTTTTTTAAATAATTCTTCTGTTTGTTGTAAATTTAATTCATCTTGATTAAAATTGTGTTTGTCTCAATCAAAATGATTTACAAATGGTAATATAAACATTTTTAATGTTCCTTTCAAAATTTTATTTGTTAATAATTTAAGTTTAATTTTTTTTAAAAATAAGGAGTAAATATGGCTTTTATCACTAGTTATGTACAATTAAATAAAAAATATAATCTTAATTTTAGTGATAATAATTATGGTTTTAGTTGGGATATTTTTAAAGAATTTGTTGGTGATGAATGAGCAGAATATTTTACTACCAATTGTTTTTATCGTTTTGTACCAACAGCACGTGGAACAAGAAAAACTTGAAATTGTTTAGCATTTGATTTATTTATATGTTGTAATTTTAGTGATAGTAGTGTTCAAGAAGTAAGAAGATATGAAAATACTCATAGTGAAACTACAATTGGTGCTTTAATGAATGTTTGTCAAGTTTTATTAGATACATATAATATTAATTTATTACCTAATAATCCACATGGTATTAAATGAAAAATAACTAAGGATGGTGGATGTATTATTTTTCCTAATAATCAACAAATTGACTTTATTGGTTATGCTAATGGTAATAAGATTTTTGGAAAAGAAGCCGGTGGTTCAAGTTTTTTAGGTTCAAGAACAGATGAAATTATTATGGCAGAAGAAAAAGAAACACTAACAGAAAAGCAATTAACATATCGATATGAACGTTTACAAAACTCTATGTTTAGAAGTAATCGTATTAAAGTATCAAAAGAACCTATTAAAGAATGAAGTTGAACGTTTATTGATAAAAATATATATAGTCCTAATTTTGGAAAAAAAATTACTCGCTATTTTTATAAAAGTTTCTTTATTACTTTTACATGTAATCCTTATGATAAATATCATCCATTTTATTTAAAATACTGTACGCCATTTTTACCATTAAATGATAAAGTGATGGAAAATCTTAAAAAAAATGGCAAAATTTATTATGAAAATCAAGATATGTTTAGTGGTTTAGGTTTATTTGTTTTAAGATTTACTATTCAACCATTTTGAAATAAATTACCAGATATTCAAAAAAGAACATTATTAGAAATGAAAAAAAGTAATCCTGATGAATTTAATACTGTTTTTTATGGTTTTGAATTTTTAGATAGTGATGTAACAATTTTCCCATTTCAAAAAACTGTAAAGTGCTGACAACGATATGATTTAAAAGAATTTTATAATTCAAAAAAAGATATGTATAAATTTGATTTTTATTCAGTTGGTGTGGATTGAGCAACTGGTCATAAAGACCATACTGTATTTATAGTAGTGGGTTTTAAAGAATATAATAATACTGGTTATTATGATGCTTATATTATTTGTGAATTAGTAGTTACTCCAAATGATTTTATAAATGAAAATGAAAAAATTAATGCTTATGTTAATGAAATTTTAGGATTAATTGATAATTTTGAAAATTTTGAACAAGCAATTTATTTTTATGATGATAAAGCACGAACTGCCATTGATTGATTAAATCAAAAATTAATAGATGAACATAATACTATTTTAATCACACAAACTGCTATTAAACATGCTTCAAATTTAAATCAAGAAGCAGGATTAACTAATAGAGTAGTTTGAATGAGAAACATTATGAGTTATGGAAACTTTTATGCAAATAAAGATGATTTACCAAAGACTACTCAATGTTTAGAAGAATTACGTTATGACCAAAACAAAACTAACATTCCTGATAAAAATATGTATCAAGACCCGTATGATGGATTATTTTATGCATTGTATCCATATAAAAATGTAATTAGGGGTAAAAATAATGCTACTGTGAAAAAAAGCATCTTCACATTTGCCATATAATAAACAACTACAATATCATTAATAGTATAGGTATCACAAAATAAACGCCTTTTATTTAGGCGTTATTTTGCGTTTAAAAACGTACTTGTAAAAATAATCAAAAATAGTACAATTTATAAGTAAAATCAAGGAAAAAAGGAGTAATTTAATATGAAAACATGAATAAAAGCAAATTTAAGTAAAATAACATTAGCATTAGCACTAACTGGTGCTACAACTGGAACAATAGGATTAATCATGGGGGGGTGCTTACCCATAATCTTAGTGGACTTAAATATTATTTAAATTCATATAAAAAACCTATAATGGGTGTTCAGAAAATATGAATGTCTGACATTCATGGTATTTCAGTTTCTATAAAAAGTGAATTTAAAATATACTTTGCTGATAATCCTAAAAAAACAAAATTTTATAATGGTGGAGATACTATTGAAAGAATAGATATACCATGAGATGGCAATTATCCATATGGTTATTTTAATAAATAACATTTAAATTTCTAAATTAATATAAGAAATATTTTCATTATATTTGTCAAATAAATTAATATTAGTTAAGTTTATTTCTTGTTTGTCAGTTATTAAAATTAAATAATAATTACCAGCACCAAATATTCCACTAATTTCAATCCGATTTAAATTATTAATTGGATTTTTAATTTGCAATTCAAATTCATTTTTATTATCAATTTGTAATATCTCTTCATAAAATTCTAATTTAGAAAATAATTGAGATTTATTTGAACCATATAAATTTAAAGCATTCTCAATTTTATTGTTACTAATAATTACTCTTGTAAAGTATTTTCCATATTCGCCATTTCCTAATGTTCAATCTGCTGGAATTAATGACGGAATATTATTGCTTTCTAATTCATTTGTAATAGATAATCAATTAAATTGATTATCATCAAGTTTAAATAATTCATTTTGACTAATATCATTATTTTTTAATTTAATATTATTCATATCTGTAAAATCAAAATATTCAGATTTTAGTATTACTTTTACATCTTTATATTTTCAACTATTATCCTTATTAGAATGTATAGGATTTGATTTTAATTCAAAATAATAAGGTAATAAAATTTTATTATCATCATTTAGACCTTTATTTATTGATAATGTTGAATAAATATACTTTGATAACATAATAAATACTTGTTTAAATATTTTAACTTGTTGCAAATTTATGTAATTTGGATAATCAAGTTCTCATTTTCTAAATAAATTAGTAATAACTTCATCAGGTTTTTGACCTAAGAATTTATTACGTAATTTTGCTATTTCATTTTTATCATCATAATCTGCGCCATCAAAATTTCTATTATAGTTATATGTGTAACTTAGCATATCTAATAATAACTGTTGTAAACTATCAATTGGTGGTTTATCATTTATTTCAATTTCTACATCATAAAATTTATTTGTTGTAGAAATAAATAAATTATAGTTACCTACTAAAAATCATGACTCTAATTTTTTATCTTTTAATTCTATTTCATCTGATAATGGTCATACTTTTAAATTTTTAGAAACATCATAACCTAATTTAGCATTTGTTACTCTTGCATTATTAATAATTTCTTTTCTTGTTTCAGTCCCTCCACCAATAGCAATTAAATCTAAAACTGATTTTTCTTCTCCAATAAATTGTTTTGCTAAGTTTCAAGGTAATATTTGTTCACTAAATCATTGTTGTAATATTCTAACTTTTGGTTGAGTTTCAATAGGCATTGATAATAGCGGAAATGCTATCTTATCTTTAACAAATAACTTTGGGTATACTTCCATATTGTCAACTTCACCAAGTACCTTTATATTGCCAAAAATCATGCTTCTAGGTGCTTTAATTTTTAAACCAGTTACTTTGGTATCTTTATCTAATGGTTTTTGTAATTTAATAATAATTGGATAACCATCTCTTGTTTTAAAATCTTTAATTTTAATAATAGTTATACTTTTAGTACTTCTTGTTTTTGGATTTTGATAAGGTTGTGAATAATTATTAATGATATATAAATTATCAATATTATTTTCAGTTAAAGGTTCATTAATAGATACAGCATATAACTTAAATTGATTTAATAAATTTATTTCTTGAAATATTAAATTTTTAATATCAGTCATACTATATTCAATTGTATTATCATTAATATTAGTACTTGCTCTTTGATTTAATTGCATAGTAAAATCAGATGTTTCAACAGCAGTAGTTTTTAATACTTTATCAATATCAATAAAACCTATTTTAATAGTATTTGCTGAAAATTTTAAACTATTATTTTCATTATTTTTAAATAAACGTTCAATTTCATAAATATATATCGTTCTTTTTTTAAATTCATCATATGCTCTATTAATATCTGGGTCACTAGTAGCACGCATCATATTAGTAAAGTCATAAGGAATGTTATCAATTAAATAATCATTTTCTACTTCTGCTTGATTAAGTTTAGTTTGTTTCTGTGGAAATTTCGTTTGTGGTTTGTTGTTGTTTTCCATTGTTCTCTCCTATTAATTGGTTATTTTCGGGATTAAATAATTTTAATTTAACTGTTAAATTATTAATTTCTTGATCATCATTAATATTAAATGTTTTACTATTTAATAAATCTTTATCTACACTTACTAATATTTGAATAAATTTAAGAATATCAATATTAAATTGTCATAATTTTTGTTCAATATAATTAATAGTTGAAATATTTACTGCTGTACTTTCGGGAACTGATTGTTGTGCTGATTTCTTTTGACTTGGTATATGAATACCACAACGTTTAAATATTTCATTAACATTTCAATCATATATATCAGTTAAATTTTTACCTTTAAAATTACTATTTGTCATATTGATATTTTCGTTTTGTTCATTATTATCTCCACCGCTTTTAAATATGTAATTTTTAGTAACTAATGTTCTTACTGCGTCTTCTATTAAAGATTGAACATTGCCATAAGTTTGACTAAATATAAATTTAGGTGAGTTTAAAATAGTATCTAAAACAATTTGTTCATAAATAACATCTAATGCTTTAATTTTATCCATTACTTTATTACAATCTGCTAGCTCATTTGCTTTATTTCTCATAATTGCTATTGGTATATAGTTAATATTTAGTGTTTGTTCTTGTGCTAAATTAGGGTTATTAATGAATGATTTAAAATCTAATGGAAATTGTTTTTTATTATCACTAATACTATAAATTGCACGATTAATAGTTATTTGTTCATTATTTAATGTATAAACTTCAAATAATCTTACCATTTGTGCATTTTGTTCATAACTATCATAAAAAATAGTACATTCAATTAATTTACCAGTAATATCATAAACTCTTTGTTGTATATCTACTACTTGAAAATATAAGTCATCATTAGCAATATAAATTAAATAAGCACTAATTCCTAATTTACTTAATTTAAAAATTGAATTTCAATTTTTTCTGTAAAATTCTTGTTGAATTAAATATTGTTTAATAGTTTCATTATTAATATCTAATGGAGCATTATATAAATTAGCATTATTTTCTGCTACAAAATCAGTGAAATAAGTTTCATGGTTAAAATCATTAAAACCAAAATAATTTAAAATTGAAGCATGAGTACTTTTATTTTTATTAGTTAAAAATTTTACTTTTTCATTTTGATTATCACTAATATTACTTTTTTCTTTTCTTTTAAATAGACTTAACATAATATTCACCACCTTTTTTTAAAATATTTGATTAATTTTTAATACAATTTTTATAATAATAAATATAATTAAACCTGCTGTTGCTGATGATAAAATTACTCCTATTAAACCTAAAATAATTTTTATAATTTTAAAAAACATAATATTATTCCTGTAATTCTTCTAATTTTTTAAAAATATAATCTCTACCCATACCCCACATTATTCTATTATTATAAATATTAATTTCAGTATCCGCATTAACATTATTATTTGATATTCATAAACTACTTTTTAAAACATTTGTATCTAATTGATAATAAAAATTAATTATTTGTCAACTATAATTTTTATTATTTTCTTTACTAGTATAATCACCAAAACTATAATATATTCTATAATGTGTTTTATC
>NZ_CAXIQJ010000002.1:0-221667 GCF_964031195.1 Spiroplasma endosymbiont of Phycita roborella
TTCAAATGCTTGTTTTTCTAACTTTTCAAATTTTTCTTGTAATTTATATATACTTTCTCTTATTTTTTCAAAATATGGTGTATCTTTTCAAAATTTATTTAAACCTTTTTTTAAATAAAATCTAATATCAAAATATTTAAAAGTTTGATTTGCTTTTAAAACAAGTTGATGAATAATATTATTTTTAAAATTAAATTTAATAGCATTAGCACGAATTTTTTGTAAATCTAAAATTAAAGTTTTTCCATATCTATTTTCTGTATGTATTGTATGAACTAAATTTAATCAATCATGTTGATTCATTTTTAATACTTCTTTTAAATCAGTATTAAATTTTTTTAAAAAGTTATTTGCTTTTTCAATATCTTTAATTTTAAATTTAGGAGTTAATTGTGGACTTAGTTTTATTAATGTATTTTGTAATAATAAGTGTTCCATTAATTTTTCTGTTTCTAGTTTTTGAAAATTATTTTTATATTGTCTTTCAGCAACATAACCTAAATCTCGTAATACTGTTTCACGATTAGGAGTAAAACTATAATTCATTAAATAACGTTTATTACCAATAATTTTATCTGTTAAAATTTCTTTTCCACTTACTTGACTAATAATTTCTTGTAAATTTTTTGCTTCTTTAATTCCCACTTGTTCTAATGTTTTAGTTTTTTGTGCTAGTTTAATAAATTTACTTGTACGATAACCACGACTAATTTTATTAAGTCCAGCAAATGCTGGTAATATATTAAAAAAAGTATTTAATGGTGTTACATTTCCTTTTAAATAATCATAAACTTGATTAATAGTAAAATCAGTTAAAAATTCTACACCAACAGCACTAATACTAGCAATTAAATCACTTGCACCTAATCCAAGGGCTACACTTTCACTTAATCCACCAGTAAAAGGAGCAAGTGCTACTGCTATAACTTGTACACCAATCATTTCTAAAATTTCTCATCAAAAACTTTTGTTTTCTTGTTGGTTACTTGTTCTAGTATGTTTTGGTTTATTTATGTTTAAAAGTATTGCTGTACTAGTTGTACCGATTGGCATAATATTAATTTCCTTTATTTAAGAGTTATTTTAATTGGATTTGTTGTTCCTTTATAATTTAAGTCATTAACATTAGCAGTAATGGTTATATATAAGTCACCTGCTTTTTGTTTTTGATTACTTACATTAGTTTTTCCTTGTGCATCACTAAAATATTTAATAGTTGGATTTGTTAAATTAGGATTTAATGATTTAAGTTCATTAGTACTTTTTATTTGTGTATTTAATTCACTATTATTGTTATTAACATTTGCAGTAATATCAGTTGTTAAACTTGTAATTTTAGTTTTTAAATCATTTTTATCATTATTAACAATTGCACATAACATTCAGCGTGAAGTTGTTTCTTCATCTGTTATATAGGGTATTGATTCACCAGTTACTTCTCCACCAACTAAATATCTTCTTCCAACTTTACCATCAGCAATATCTTGAACATATACAACTGTATTTTGTAACATATATCTTTTCATTGCTCTTGGTGTTGCTAAAACAAAAGACATAATTTTAGTTTCATTATTATCAGTAAATGTCATATAATCATCCATTACAATTTGACATAGTACACCTTTGATGTATAAATTATTTCCATTTAATCTTAATTGTTGAGCAATTTGATTATCAGTAATTAGACCTTTATTATTGGCTAAATAAACAATAGTATCATAAAGATTATTAGTAATAAAAAAACGACAATTATTACTATTTCTTAGTTGAAATAAAGTATTTCAAGCATCTAACATTGATTTTAAATATCCTAATGGTGTTTTATCAGTAATGTCTATTTTAGTTGCATATTTTGCAATTACATTTGTATCATTATTTGCTAAATAATCTGCTAAGTCATTAGCAACTTCATATTGCATTGTATTTAATAAATTTTGTCCATTTTCAGCATTTAAATCAACATTAGCAATTATTTCACCCGCAACCGCTTCTTCTTTAATTTCTTTTAAAATTTTAACAGTTTCAGCATAACTAACATCTAATCCTTTGCTTTTATCATTTCATTTTAATACTTTAATTTCTGAATTTTTTGGTTTTTTAACTATAAATTCAATTTTTGTTGAATTAACCATTTCGATAGGAAAAAAACTTGATCATGGTGAATTTGATTGTTTATAAAATTCTATAAACTCTGGTGCTTCTACTAATTTTTCGGTATTATCTAAATTTTTATTGAATTGTATTGCCATTTTTTGATTTCCTTTCTGTTATAAATTATTATTTTTTTTATAATCCAATAATGTACTTTTTATTGAATTTTGTTGATTTGTTATTATTGTTTGTTGTTTACCACCTGTATTAATTATTTCTTTAAATACTGGTTGTTCTTTAATAATTTTTTTAATAGTTTCTTCAATTTTTGAATTTTCTAAATTATTAGTTTTAAATTTTAAAAAATCATAAAATTCAGTTTTAACTTGATATTTTTTAAATATATTAATTATTTCTTTTTCTTTAATTTCTTGATTAAGTTTATTTAACTTATTTTCTGCTTCATTAACTTTATTTTCTATTTCTTGTTGAGCATTATTTTCAGTTAAAGGTTCAGTTGTTTGTTGAACATTATCTTCATTTTCTAACATTTAACATTCTCCTAATCTTATCCCAATAATCAATCTTTAACTAATTGTGGCATTTCACTTATTAATTTTTTATAATCATTAACTGCATTTTCTAATGTATCAATATCAGAAAATTTAAAACAATTATCAATATGTAAATCAAAATCTCTATCAATACTAATATCTTGTTTTCTATATTTTTCATTAAATTCAATTTTTGTCATATTATTTTTCTCCTTTATTAATCTTTTCATTTAATTTTGCTAATTTTTTTTGATGTTTTATAATTTTGTTATTTGCTCTAACATGTTTTGGAGTTGTGATAAATCTTTTTAATAAAACAATAATTTCTCTGCAAATTAATGTTCCAACACTTGTTCCAATAATTATTAATTCATGTAAAAATTCTTTCATTTCAATATTTTCCTTTCAATTATTTATTTTTTAATTATTCATCAAATTGACCACCATTAATTCTTTCAATCATCGATTTTGAATTACTTATAATGCTTACTAATAAGGCAATTTCTTTATTTAATTGTTCCATTCTCTCTTTATATGTCTGAATTTCATTATTATAATATTCAAGTAATTTTTCTTTATTCATAAATTATTCACCTCCTTTATAAACTCATGTGATTATAATCTCAATTTAGTGAAGCATTATCATGATTTAATGGTACTTCGCTCATATTATCACTACCATATTGACTAGTTGTTTCACTATTAATAGTAAATCTATTATCATTTACTAATCTTGATGTTTCATCATTAAATGGTGTTTCTTGCATTTCTTCAATATGATTTGTAGTTTCCATAGGTAGTAAATTATGGATAATTTCATTTGCACCAGCAACTATTGTAGGTATAGCATAAGCATTATTAAAATCATTATTTATACCCATTGCAACACCACTTGATATTAAACATCCACCAGTAGCCATATTACAAATCTTTCTTATTGTTTCAAATTTATTAGGTATTAACTCAGTTAATCCACTAATAAGATTTGATATACCATAAGCATTTAAACTAATATATGTATCTCAATCCATTAATGACTGATTTTCTTGTTTATTTAATAGTAATCATGGAGGACCCTCAGTTGTAGTTGTAGTAATTATTGGCATTGGTGTTGGTGGAATAATTGGAGTAATATTATTCTTTGTTCATTTACTATAATTTGCTAATCCAATTGTTCCTAAACCTAATAATATTTTTTTAGAACTATTAATTAATTTAGTTTTAGTATTTGGTCTTTGATTTAAATTTCAAATATCTAAACCTAATTTTTTACCAAATAATAAACTATTAATTGAACCTAATACTGGATTTACAATCACTTGACCATAATAAGCACTTGTACCAATCATTGCACAAATTGGACTTATACCAGTTCTAATTAATTTAGTTAAAGTATAATTTGATTGTGTATTTTCTATACTTGGCATTTTAATCTCCTTTAATTTTCTAATTTTTTAATTGTTACTTTAATTCAACCTTGATAAACATCATTATCACCAACTATTAATGCAACATTACTTTCTGGTTCAGAAACAATTATGTGTTTTGATTTAACATTTGGATATTGTCTTAAAATAATTGCTCTAATATCATTACTTGTATGAATTGCTTTTGGAAATGGTGATAATATTTCAATTTCATCTTTATTTTCAAACAAAGTAGGTAATATTATCATTAATTATTTCTCCTTATTTTTAATTTGATTAGCAATTTCATTTAATATTTTTAATACTTTATATTCATTTTTTAATTCTTTAATAATAAATATTAAAAATATTATTAGTGTTATGCTTGTTATTAATATTGGTACTATTAATAAAATTTTTCATAATATCATTTTTTTACTCTTTTCATTTTTTAAATCATTTAACATTAATTGAACAAAATGCACGATTTTTAGGAATGTTTAAAGTATTAAAGATTTGACCAGTTACTATAATTTCATCATTTTTGTTTAATAAAATACAGCGTCTATAAAATTTTGGGTTGTTAAAAATTAAAGTAACATAGTTTAATCCATTTCACTGACCTCGAACACTATAATATAATTCTTTATTACCTTTTTCATAATATTTTGCTTCAATAGTGTTACTTAGTTTTACTGTTAATTTGACATAATTTACTTTCTCTTTCATCTTTATAATTTCCTTAAATAATTATCAAAAATTAATATTTTTTTATGATTTTTTAAATAATATTGAATATGCTTATAAGCATCTTGTTCATGTTTTGTTAATTTTATATTTCCTTTATATTCTGTTATTTTATTTTTATTTTTTGGGTGATTTTCGAAATAATCTCAGTTGAAAACATCTTGTACTAATACCATTAATGCACCAATAATTTTAGGAGTTGCTAATGGATTAGTTAATAATTGTTTTGAACTTAAAAAGAAATTTTCTACAATAACTAATATTTTTTTATTAATAAATTTTTCTTTAATTAATTGAAATTTTTCTTTATACATATTTTTAGTTCATAAAACAGTTAATGTATTAAACGTTTCATTAAAAATAATATTATTAGTTTCATTTGAATAAATAACAATTCCATTGTTGCCAATTCCAGCGGGGTCAATTCCAATAATTAAGTCATATTGCATAATTAATCAAATTCACCATTTTTAATTTTTTCTTGTAATTTCATTATTAATTTAAGTTTTCAATTACTAATATTAATTTTAATTTCACTACTAATATCATCTTTAAGTAATTCCATAAATTCATTTTCAAGATAATTAATTATTTTTTCTTTATTCATATTTATACCTCCTACTTAACCTAATATTTAAAATACAGTCATAACAAATTGCTTTATTATTTTTATCTCTTAAAAATATTTTCTTGTTTTTTATATCCTTAGTATTAAAGAATAAATAATCTAATTTATTTTGTTTACATGTTCAACAAAAATACTTTTTCATTATGAGTTGATTTTTCTTTATAGGAAGTAACTATATAATTAATTGGTAAATCATCATGTTTATATGGATTATTTATTTTAAAATCTTTTCTGTTCTCTTCTCACGTAATGTTATATTTAAAACAAGGATTAGTAATTTTAGTTTTGTTATCTGTTATTTCACCAATAAATCAACTATTATGCTGTTCATAAAATGTTAATGGTTCAAGTTTGATATCATTAAGATAATATTCTTTTGGAGTAATTGGTTGATTAACAGTTATTTTTTGGTCTTTAATATAGGGTTCTAATAATTTTATTAATTCATTACCACTTAATTCTCTTTTAATATTTTCTAAATTAAAAACTCAATATGTATATTTATCATCAGCAATAAAACTATTATTTTTAACCATTCATTTTGGACATTGTAATTTATATTCACCATAATCAATAAGAATAGATTGTGGTTTATCTTTTACAATTTGTTCTTTTTTAAATTCTATTTGCATAATAATCCTTTCCTAATATGTTCTGTTGCTTCTAGCATAAAGAACATATATTTTGATTTTTTAATTATTAATAATCACACTATTCGTTTTTTTCATTCCATGAAAACTGGGCTCAAAAATAAATTATGAAATTTTAAAAATAAATCGAGGCATTCGATTCAATATTTATTTAATTTATGTTTAATAAATTAATATTTTAATTGAACCGGCACCGCTCAATTTTTTTTACAAGTTTGAAATTTATTTTCTCGCCCAAAAAAATTTTTCAAAAAAAATAAAAAATAAAACCAACACTTGCTCACTGGGGAGTGGCAAGGTTGGTTAAATAAAGAATAGAATTAATACAATAGGTCCCTACAACAGGTCTATATATACTAGTTTCCAATTCGCTCCCACCCCAAGAATTACCATTAATGGTTAGTATATTTTATTAGGTATCACTCCACTTTTTATTTATTCATGCAAGTCCACATGCTAGCTACTATTTTTAACAACTGTGTTGTAGTTCACTTTTTTAGTTCCCTAACACGTGTTGATAATAGCGTTAAAGAGGTTTATTAAAAATTTTAAAATTTTACAATTACAAAAAAAAGACAAGATTTTTATTCTCATCTTTTGTCATTTATTTTTAATTTAAGGATTTAAAAAAGAAAGGAGCTATTTTTAAAACTTTTTAGTTATCGACATCTTCGACACGCTCCCAATTAACCTTTCTTGCATTAAAGGATCTAAACCTGAAGTTGGTTCATCTAAAACTAAAACTTTTGGTTTATGCATAAAAGCTGAGATAATCGCTACTTTTTGTTTCATACCCTTAGACATTTTTTTAATTTTTCTTTTTGCATCAAGTTCAAAATAATTAATTAATTTTTCAACATATGCCCAAGAAATATTTTTTCTAATAGTAGCTACTGTCTTTAAATAAGAAATTCCTGACATATAATCAGGCAATGTTACTTCACCAGCTAAATAGCCAAGAGATTCCATAATTTTTGCCGATTCTTTTCAACAATCATAATCTAAAATCTTTGCAAAGCCAGTATCAGATTTAATAAAACCTATCATTTGTCTAATAACAGTAGTTTTTCCAGCACCATTAGGACCAATAAAACCATAAACTTCACCTTTGTTGATTGAAAAATTAATATCAAAACAACCAATATTTGGAGAATATTCTTTAGTTAAATTTTTTAATTGAATTATATTCATATTTCCTCCAAACTAAATTAATTCATGAAATTATTATAAACGAAAAAGGGGAAAATATAAATAATGATATGTTTCTCTTTTATAAGCGAATCTTTAATATACTTATTTTCAAGTTTTATAAAACATTATCATTTAATTAAATTAAATAATTAAACGTTTCCTAACTCACGAAAACGAAATGAAGTTTTATTTAATTTCTTTAACTCTCGTTTATTTAAAATATAAATAATTATTCCGGCAATTAAACCAACTAAAACACAAACGATAGCAATAATTAATAAAATTTGAATTCCCTGCAATGAATAATTTCGATGACCATCAACCACATAAGAATTATTTGGCAATTTTCCAATGGCTGAAGCAACATAATTAAATCAAGCATCTGGAGTAAAAGCAATTCAAGAAATTAATGATATTGTACTAGCATAACTGTTCTTTTCCATTGGTAATTCTCCAACTTGAACAAATCTTAACGTCAATAATGCTCAACCTACACAGCCAATAAACATAAAAAGTAAACACATTATAACTTGAAATAAAACTTGAACTGCTTTTGATGACTGTAAAAATCAAGCATTACCTCAACCAGGGATAACTACATATAAAGAACATGCAATCATTCCAACTAATAATAAAAATATTAAACCCAAAACGTAAGACTTTCACTTATCAGCTCAACGACCAATTGGACTAGCAACTAAAAATCTTAAACCATATGACCGAATTCGACCAAGAATAGTTACTACACCAACAGTAACACCAACTTCTGTTAAAGCGTCCTTCATATAATATGCAAAAGTAGACTGGAACATGTACATCCCAAAAACAAAAATACCACAAAGTCAAACTCGCAAAAATTTCATTGGTTGAAATAGTGAAATTATTTTTTCTTTTCAAATAATTTCTGTTTCTTCACGTTTTTTATTAGGAATAAATATTCAAACTAATAATGCCATTATAAATACCATACCACAAATAAAATAAGCAAAAACTAAAAATGGTATTTTTGTAATAAAATCATTTTGACCATATTGATTTTGTAAATTTTTAGTTAAAATTGTTATTCCTGTTGCAATTCCAGCAATAAAAATTAAACCAAATAATTCCAAAACTGTGCCTTCAAGACCATAAGCAACACCTTGTTGTTCTTTTGTTACATTCTGTGATACTAATTTTCAAAGTGGTGCTCAAAAAAGTCCCGCAATCGAAATACCCCATATTGTATAAATAATATACAATTGAATCATTCGTATATTTTTATCCATATTAAGTTGAATTATTAACGTTCATCATAAACCACATAATCCAGTTATTATAAGTGATACTATCATTATTTTTTTTGCACTAAAACGATCAGTAAGTCAACCACCTGGAATTCTAGAAATAAGAGCAACAAAACCATAAATAGCAACAACAAAATCAAACTCATCTTGATTTAAATTAATATACTGATTAAAGTTGGGAATAATATATCGTAAATAAAGCACTCCACTAAAAACAAATAAATCAGATAAAGCTAAAATGCTAATAATCAAAATAGTTTTACTATCCAAGTCATGTGTAAAACTTTTTCAACATTTACTTAAAAATATCTTCATTATTTATTTTTCTGCTTTCATAATAATTTAGGATTATCACTAATATAGCCAGTTACTTGATTACCATATATTTCATTTATCTTCACGGCTTCTTCATCACTCTTAAATGTTCATATATTTAACGGTTTTTTTAATTTTTTTAACTTACTAATCATTTCAAAATCTAAAACTACGGAAATTGAAGGATGCAAATAATCAAAGTTTTTAATATACCTCTCACTAAAATCATTTTTATTTTCAAATAAATAACCTTTTTTCATAGGATATTTAATTCTTTTAACAATTTCGTTTAATAACTGGTGATTAAATGAAGAAACAATAATTTCGGCTTTACTTTTTTTTTCTAATTTTTTAATTTCTGAAAAAATAACCATTAATTGATTTGAAGTATATTTACGATTAATTTCTTCTTTAATTTCAACATTAATCATTTGATAATTTTTACTTAATTTTTCAATAAAATCATTAAATAATGGTGGAATTCATTCTTTATTATTTTTAAAAAATTCCAAATTAATAATTTCTTCATATAATAAACTACTAACCTCACTTTTATTATTGGCAATTCTTTCAAATGTATCATCATGAAAAATAATTACTTTATTATCTTTTGTTAATCGAATATCAAACTCTACTGCTTGGCAAATTTTCAAAGCATTTTGGAAATCAATGATTCGATTTTCACCTTCTGTAGAACGAAATCCACGATGTGCCACTAATAATGCCATAAAATAAACACCCCCAATATTCCTATACCTAATTATTTTACACTAGACTTGTTTTGTAATTAAAAAAGTACTTTGTGTTTCCCAAAAATTCAACTATAAAATTTTATTTTTTTAAGTTTAAGTAAAAATTAACAATTAAAATTAATATTTAATTAAGGAATAAGTCTAGTTGATAAATTATAATCATAAATATCATTATCTAAATTACTTGTAACTACAATACTATTATTTCATTCAACATTTTGTTTTGCTATTTTTTCATTAACTAACAATTGTTCAATAGTTTTATCTAATAAATTTAATTGTTCTAATTCTAAATTATTTGATATATCTTTTACAATTTCTTCACTATACACATCATCAAAAATTAAATTAGATGACAAATTTTCACTACTCATTACTGAACTTTGTTCTTCATTAACCATATATTCAAATTCTGCTTCCTCTAACAACTTATCTAATTCTGTTTCTTGTGTTTCTGAATAAAGTTGTAATTCTAAAACATCTCATGCAATATTTTTTATTTGTTCACTACACATATCATCACAATTAAAACTGCTTAAATCAAAATTTTGTTTTAAAGTAGAAACACGACCAGATTGCAATTCTTTTTGTTTTTGTTTTTTTTCTTTATGACGTTGATATCATTTTTTATTATATTCTTTCATTTTTGCCTTTATCTCAGGCCTTTGAGTTATACTCTCGTTTTTTTTCTTTATTTTGATGACATCATTTTTTATTATATTCTCGCTTTCTTGCCTTCACTTCAGATTTTTGAAAATATTCTTTAATTTTTTCTTTATTACGTTGATATCTTTTTTTCTCATATTCTTTCCTTCTTGCTTTTACTTCGGGTCTTTGAAAATATTTTTTCTTTTTTGCTTTTACTTCAGATCTTTGATTATATTCTTTCCTTCTTATTTTTACTTCGGGTTTTTGTTCATATTTTTGCTTTCTTGCTTTCACCTCGGGCCTTTGAGCATATTCTTTAATTTTTTCTTTATTACGTTGATATCTTTTTTCCTCATGTTCTTTCCTCCTTGCTTTCACTTCAGGTCTTTGATCATATTCTCGTTTTTTTTCTTTCATTTCAGGTCTTTGCTCATATTTTTTTCTTCTTACTTTGACTTCAGGTCTTTGAGTATACTCTCGTTTTTTTCTTTATTAAGTTTATATAACATTTTTCTATATTCTTGTATTTTTTCTTTATTGCGTTGATATCTTTTTTTCTCACATTCTCGCTTTCTTGCCTTCACTTCAGACCTTTGATCATATTCCCTTCTTCTCGCCTTTACTTCTGGTCTTTGAGCATACTCTCGTTTTTTTTCTTTATTTTTTTGATATAATATTTGACTTTTTTTTAATTTCTGTTCTAGCATAACTTCTTTCATCGGGCGGTTGTCAAAGTTACGAAATAATTAATTATCATATTAGTAACTTATTTCCGAAATTACCATTTAAAAATGATGATAGACAAATTAAATTCTCTTTTACCCTTAAATTTATATTCGACGTATTTTAAAAAATATAGATTTTATAAGATAAAATAAAAATTATTAACAAGGAAAAAGACAAGAAATAATCTTGTCTTTTTTTGTAATTGTAAAATTTTAAAATTTTTAATAACCGTCTTTAACGCTATTATCAACACGTGTTAGGGAACTAAAAAAGTGAACTACAACACAGTTGTTAAAAATAGTAGCTAGAACATGTGGACTTGCATGAATAAATAAAAAGTGGAGTGATACCTAATAAAATATACTAACCATTTAATGGTAATTCTTGGGGTGGGAGCGAATTGGAAACTAGTATATATAGACCTACTAGGGAACCTACTATATTAATTCTATTCTTTATTTAACCAACCTTGCCACTCCCCAGTGAGCAAGTGTTGGTTTTATTTTTTATTTTTTTTGAAAAATTTTTTTGGGCGAGAAAATAAATTTCAAACTTGTAAAAAAAATTGAGCGGTGCCGGTTCAATTAAAATATTAATTTGTTTAACACAAATTAAATAAATATTGAATCGAATGCCTCAATGTTTTTTAAAATTTCACAATTTATTTTTGAGCCCAGAATTTCTGGAATGAATAAAACTAATAATAGTATTATTAATAATTTAAAAATCAAAATATATGTCCTTTATGCTAGAAGCAATAGGACATATTAGGAAAGGATTATTATGCAAATAGAATTTAAAAAAGAACAAATTGTTAAAGATAAACCACAATCTATTCTTATTGATTATGTTGAATATAAATTATCACTTCCAAAATGAATGATTAAAAATAATTCTTTTATTGTTGATAATAATTACACATATTGGGTTTTTAATTCTGAAAATATTAAAAGAGAATTAAATGGTGATGAATTAACAAAATTATTAGAACCATATATTTCTGAACAGAAAATAACTGTTAATAAACAAGAAACACCCAAAGAATATTATCTTAATGATATAAAACTTGAACCATTAACATTTTATGAACAGCATAATAGTTGATTTATTGGTGAAATAACTGATAGTAAAACAAAGATTACTAATCCTTGTTTTAAATATAATGTTACATGAGAAGAAAACAGAAAAGGTTTTAAACTAAATAATCCATATAACCATAATGATTTGTCAATTAATTATATAGTCACTTCTTATAAACATATTTCAACTCATAATGAAAAGATATTTTATTTATAAAGAAAAAAACTATGAATAATAAAAATAAAAAATGTGAATTAAGAGTTTGTATGGATAAAGTTTGAAAAGAATGTATTAATAATTCTACTAAAACTATTAAATATAAAAATTGACCAATACCTTATTTAATATGTGACAGTTGTTATAACAAAATACCTAAATACCTTAAACAAACAGCAAAAATAATTGAAAAGGGATGATTTACATAATGGAAAAAAAGATTATTGAATATAAAGTAGGATTAATCAAACAAATTGATAGTTTACAAAAAAATAATTTAGTTTGTGGACATAAAGAGTTTATCGAAGAATGTAAATATTGCTGAAGTAATTGTGATTTAGAAATTATTAAAACAATTGTTAGAGGTTAATTTGATTAATGCAATATGACTTAATTATTGGAATTGACCCTGCTGGTATTGGTAGTAATGGAATTATTATATACTCAAATGAAACTAATAATATTGTTTTTAATGAAACATTTAAAACTAAAACAGTTTTAAAAAGCAAAAATCTATTTAAAGAATACTTTTTATTAATTAAAAAACATTTTGATAATAAAAAAATATTAGTTATTGTAGAAAATTTCTTTTTAAATTCAAAACAATTATTAACAAATCCATTAGCAACTCCTAAAATTATTGGTGCTTTAATAGTATTAGCAGAAGATGTTATGAATTGAGATTATTTAGAAAGTGAACCAAAAAATAAAAACAAAATAGAAAATTATAAAGGAAATATAAAATTAACAAAACATGAACAAGATGCATATAAGCATATTAAATATTATTTAAGGAATTATAAAAATGAAAGAGAAAGCCAATTATGTCAAATTAACAGTAAAACTGAGTAACACTATTGAAACAAAATATTACGAAAAAGGTAATAAAGAATTATATTATAGTGTTCGAGGTCAATGAAATGGATTAAACTATGTTACTTTAATTTTTAACAACCCAAAATTTTATAGACGCTGTATTTTATTAAACAAAAACGATGAAATTATTGTAACTGGTCAAATTTTTAACACTTTAAATATTCCTAAAAATCGTGCATTTTGTTCAATAAATGTTAAATGATTTAAAAAATGAAAAGAGTAAAAAATGATATTATGAAAAATTTTATTAATAGTACCAATATTAATAACAAGCATAACACTAATAATATTTTTAATATTTATTAGTAAAGAATTAAAAAATGAATATAAAGTATTAAAAATATTAAGTGAAATTGCTAATCAAATTGAAAATATGGATGGGTTACACTTTATTGGACACTAATTACATAGACAAGTGAACAAATTAGTTAAAAGAAAGGAATTATAATTATGGTCACTATTAACTCATATTCAGATGAATTTAAAAAACAAATAGTAGCTTTATATCAAAGTGGCAAATCAGTATCTTGCCTTGTTAAAGAATACAATGTTACAAGAGCAGCTACTTACAATTGAATTAAGCAATTTACTAATTCAGGTAGTTTTAAAACTAAAGATAATCTTTCAGATTTAGAAAAACAATTAATTCAAGCAAATAAAGAATTAAAACAGTTACGAATGGAAATTGATATTTTAAAGCAAGCAGCACTAATAATAGGCAGAAAGTAGAGATTATTGCAAATAATAAATCTAAATATAAAATTCGCACAATGTGTCATTTTTTAAAACTCTCTAAATCAACATATTATTTTAATTTAAAGAAAAAAAATAAAATTCAAAATAATATTTATGAACAAGCTGTTATTAGTGCTTTTAAAGAAAATAAAGAAGTTTATGGTACTAGAAGATTAAAAGTCATACTAGCAAACCAAGAAATTTATTTATCACGCAGAAAAATTAAAGAAATTATGAATAAGCATAATTTAATATCAAAATACACTAAATTATCATTCAAAAATTATCATAATAAAGTCAATGATAGTCAAATAACCAATCTTGTTAATAGAAACTTTAATAATAGAATTAAAAATGAAGTTATTGTTAGTGATTTAACTTATGTTCAAGTTAATGGTAAATGAAACTATATTTGCCTATTAATCGACCTATTTAACCGCGAAATTATTGGACATAGTGTTGGAGTTAAAAAAGATGCATCATTAGTATATCAAGCATTTATGCAATCAAATCACTGTTTAAAAGATATTGAAATATTTCATACTGATCGCGGTAATGAATTCAATAATAAAACTATTGATAAACTTTTATTAGCTTTCAACATAACTCGATCTTTAAGCAAAAAAGGATGTCCTTATGACAATGCTGTTGCTGAAGCAACTTTTAAAACTTTCAAAATTGAATTTATTAATGATAAAAATTTTACATCATTAATCCAATTAAAATTAGAATTATTTGATTACATCAATTGATATAACAACATAAGAATTCACAGTACTCTAAACTACCTAACTCCAATTAGTTATCAAAAACAAATGTCTACCAAAAAATAGTCCTAAAAAGGGTTGCCATTCATTTATCTAATAAATTTAATTGATCTAATTCTAAATTATTTAATACATCTTTTATAACTTGTTCATCATACACATTATTATAATTAAAACTACTCAATTCAAAATTTTGTTTTGAACTAAAAACACGATCAAATGGAAATGTTTAGTAATCTGTGTAACTTACAAAAATAACTATGTTTAATTAATTCTAGTAAATATAATTAAATGACTAGAAAGAGTGAGTTACAGATGGCTAAAAAAGATAACTTTAATAATAATGATCCAATATCAAAAGCAGTAGATTTATTACTAGAAAATACTGAAGATTTAACAACAGTTTTTAAACCTGGCGGTTTATATAAAGAATTAACAAAAAGATTAGTTGAAAAAATGTTGAATTCTGAAATGCAAAATTATTTAGGATATGAAAAAAATCAACATAGTACTACTGAAAATGCTCGTAATGGTACAAGTTCAAAAAAATTAATAACTCAACAAGGTAAAATTGAAATTGATGTACCAAGAGATCGCAATAGTAATTTTACTCCTGTAATAGTTCCTAAAAGGCAAAGAAGATTTGATGGTTTTGATCAACAAGTTCTTTCCTTGTATGCAAAAGGAATGACATTATCTGACATTAGAATGCAGTTGCAAGAGTTATATCATGGTGCTGATATTAGTGAAAGTGTTATTAGTCAAATTACTGATGATGTTATTGATGATGTTAAAGCATGACAAAATCGACCATTAGAAAGTATTTATCCTATTGTTTATTTTGATTGTATAGTAGTTAAAGTACGACAAGATAAACGGATTATTAACAAATCAGTTTATATAGCATTAGGAGTTGATTTAGAAGGCAAAAAAGATGTTTTAGGATTATGAATTAGTGAAAATGAAGGTTCTAAGTTTTGATTATCTAATTTCACAGAAATGAAAAATCGTGGCTTAAATGATATTCTTATTGCTTGTAGTGATAATTTAACAGGCATGTCAGAAGCAATACAATCAGTTTATCCTAAAACAGAACATCAATTATGCATTGTTCATCAAATTAGAAATAGTTTAAAATATGTTTCATACAAACATCGAAAAGGTCTAGTTGCAGATTTAAAACCAATTTATAGTGCATGTAGTGAAGAACAAGCAATGCAAGCTTTAGAATCGTTTGAAAGTAAATGAAATAAACAATATACTCAAATTACTAAATCTTGATATAAAAATTGGAGGCTTTTTAATAATCTGTGTATCTTTGTTTTACAAAGTTACTAATTTAGATTAATTCTGTCTTCAAATTTTATCATAAAATTAATATATTATTAAAATTAAAAAAAATATTAAGTATAATAAATTTATGAAATATTTAGGCATTGATTTAGGTAGTAAAACATTAGGACTTGCTCGTGGTGAAGGAAAAATTGCTTTTTCTTGAAAAACTATTCGTTTCCCAGAGCATGATTTTAATAATACTATTATCCAACTCCAAAATGTTATTAAAGAATATGATGCTGATATTCTTGTTTTTGGTTACCCTTTAAACATGGATAGCACAGTCGGCCCCAGCGCAAAAATTGTTTTAAATTTTATTGATAAATTTAAATTAACACAAAATAATGATAAACTAAATATTGTTTTACAAGATGAAAGAAGAACTACCTATTCTTCGCAGCAAATATTAATTAAATCTAATGTTTCTTCAAATAAAAGAAAACAAGTTAAAGATCAATTGGCTGCTGCTATTATTTTACAATCATACTTTGATAAAATAACTCAATCTTAAATTTTAGGAGATAAATGTGAAATATAAAAAAATTAATTTAATCGCTATCGCTGGCGGCAGTGCTTCAGGAAAAACAACAGTAGCAGAAAAAATTGCTGAAGCTTGTAATAAAAAAAATGTCATTTTTGTACAAATGGATAATTATTATCATGACCTTAGTAATTTAAAAGTTGAAGAAAGAAAAAAAACTAATTTTGATCACCCTAATGCTATTGATATGAAATTATTAATTCATGATTTAGAACAATTATTACTCGGCAATGCTATTGAAGAGCCTATTTATGATTTTAAAATCAATAGTCGCAGTAAAAACACTGAGATTATTGGTCCGGGTGACGTTATCATTCTGGATGGTATTTTTGCTTTAGAAAATCCTATTATTCGTGAATTATCTACTATCAAAATTTTTGTTGATACTGATAGTGATACTAGACTACTAAGAAGAATTAAACGAGATGTTAGTTTTAGAAATCGTACTCTTGACAGTGTTTTACAACAATATGCATTAACTGTTAAACCTATGCATGATGCTTTTGTTGAGCCAACTAAACGTTATGCTGATATTATTATTCCTTTTGATTTTCATAATACTGTAGCTATTGATATTATTGCTACTAAAATTAAAGCAATTATTAAATAATTGCTTTAAGCTTTAATTTTTAAAATAACAATAAAATGCATCTTTAAGATGCATTTTTAAATTGTTTTTGGAAATGTTTAGTAATCTGTGTAACTTACAAAAATAACTATGTTTAATTAATTCTAGTAAATATAATTAAATGACTAGAAAGAGTGAGTTACAGATGGCTAAAAAAGATAACTTTAATAATAATGATCCAATATCAAAAGCAGTAGATTTATTACTAGAAAATACTGAAGATTTAACAACAGTTTTTAAACCTGGCGGTTTATATAAAGAATTAACAAAAAGATTAGTTGAAAAAATGTTGAATTCTGAAATGCAAAATTATTTAGGATATGAAAAAAATCAACATAGTACTACTGAAAATGCTCGTAATGGTACAAGTTCAAAAAAATTAATAACTCAACAAGGTAAAATTGAAATTGATGTACCAAGAGATCGCAATAGTAATTTTACTCCTGTAATAGTTCCTAAAAGGCAAAGAAGATTTGATGGTTTTGATCAACAAGTTCTTTCCTTGTATGCAAAAGGAATGACATTATCTGACATTAGAATGCAGTTGCAAGAGTTATATCATGGTGCTGATATTAGTGAAAGTGTTATTAGTCAAATTACTGATGATGTTATTGATGATGTTAAAGCATGACAAAATCGACCATTAGAAAGTATTTATCCTATTGTTTATTTTGATTGTATAGTAGTTAAAGTACGTCAAGATAAACGGATTATTAACAAATCAGTTTATATAGCATTAGGAGTTGATTTAGAAGGCAAAAAAGATGTTTTAGGATTATGAATTAGTGAAAATGAAGGTTCTAAGTTTTGATTATCTAATTTCACAGAAATGAAAAATCGTGGCTTAAATGATATTCTTATTGCTTGTAGTGATAATTTAACAGGCATGTCAGAAGCAATACAATCAGTTTATCCTAAAACAGAACATCAATTATGCATTGTTCATCAAATTAGAAATAGTTTAAAATATGTTTCATACAAACATCGAAAAGGTCTAGTTGCAGATTTAAAACCAATTTATAGTGCATGTAGTGAAGAACAAGCAATGCAAGCTTTAGAATCGTTTGAAAGTAAATGAAATAAACAATATCCTCAAATTACTAAACATTTCCACAAAGGTGATTATACACATGCACCAACTTGTGATTTTTCTGCTAAACAACAAAAACGAATTACTACTAATGAAAATGAAATTACCAAATTAAATACTGAATTAATTAAAGCAAATGAAAATATTAATGATGTTAAAAATAATTGATTTAATATTGAAACTAGTCCTTTATGAAAGAAAGTTAAAAATGAAAATATTAAAATAGATACATGATATATTATTGATTGAACATATTATTTTATTGATAGTAAACAACTTATTATAAGTAATAATAAATTAACTAAATCTAATATAAGAATTACTAATGGTCAAATAGAACAAAAACAAATAATAATTGAAAATATTGATGTTAATATTGACAAAGTAACATTATTATATGATGTTGATTTAATAAAGTTTATTATTACTAATAGCACAAAAAAGTATACACCAATAATTCATAATATATATCAATATCAAGGAACTGGGACACCAACTGAATTTATAGCAGAAGAAAATACTGAACGTGATTACTATACAAAAATAGAAACTAATAATTTATTAGATAAAAAACAAGATAAATTAATTGCTGGTACTAATATAACTATTGATGAAAATAATAAAATTAGTGCTACTGGTGGTAAAGTAGATTTATCAGATTATTATAAAAAAGAAGAAGTAGATAAAAAATTAGAAGATACAAAAGCACAATTTCCGATTGCATTTCAAATAAATGCTGTTGGTCAAGAAATTCCTAATTTAGAAACTACTAATAAAACTGTTGCTGGTGCTATTAATGAAAATAAAAGTAATATTGATAAAAAACAAGAAAAAGAAAATTGAAAAATAATAGGTAAAAGTCTTGATAATCGTACATCAGAAGATTTTGCTCTTAGTTTTAATAAATATTATAGAGTATTTATAACATGAGATAAACCACTTTTTAATCAAACAAGTGTAAAACTAAAAATAGAATTTAAATCTAGTTCTACTCATATAGGTGGAGATTATATGCTTATTAAAGGTAAAATTGATAATGAAGATTCTTCATTAATTATTAAATTAGGAACTGTTGATGGTAATAAAAGTCAATTAATTATTATTGGAGGAAATAAACAATATGGAAATATATTTTCATTAGAAGAATTACAAGATACTATTAAAATAGATATTCAACCAAAATTAAAAATTAATTCAAGAAGTTTAGAAACTAATGAAATTGAAGAAAATATTTGAGATATTGAATTAAAAGATATTCCTCCAACACCAAGTCCAAGTGGTTCAAATTGAAAAGAAGTAGGAACAAGAGAAAAAAATAAATGAGATAATTGACAAATTACTTATGATTTTCAAGAGAATAAACATTATAGAGTTTATTATTCTTGAAGTATATATAATCCAGTTTATACTATTCAAGAATTTATTATAACTGATAAAAAAATTGCTGGTGTACAAATACAAACTTTTAATGATAGTGCTAATATAGTAATTTTATCAGTTCAACATGCAAAATGGATTACTATTTATACTGGAAAAGGTAATTTAAAAGGTAATGTATGAAAATTAGAAGAATTACAGGAATAATATTATGTTTTTTAAAATTATAAAAATTATTTTAGGTTTAATAGGAGTTTTATTATCTTCTGCGGTTGCTGGTTTAATTATATTCATTATTGTAAAAATTGTATTAAAAATTAATCAAATCTTTTAAAAAGGTGGTGAATATTATGTTAGGTAGATTTTTTAGAAAAGATAAAAGTAATATTAGTGATAATCAAAATGAAAAAGTAAAATTTTTAACTAATAAAAATAAAAGTACTCATGCTTCAATTTTAAATTATTTTGGTTTTAATGATTTTAATCATGAAACTTATTTTACTGATTTTGTAGCAGAAAATAATGCTAATTTATATAATGCTCCATTAGAAATAAATAATGAAACTATTAAACAGTATCTAATTCAACAAGAATTTTATAGAAAAAATTGAAATTCTATTTTTAAATTAAGTAAATTAGGAATTAGTGGTTATTTAATTTATATTGCAAATGATGACTTATATTTTCAAGTAGTTGACATACAACAAAGAGTTTATGATATTACTGGTAAATTAATTCAATGTACTATTTTTTATGATAGTTATCAACAAAATGCACAAATTGTAAGATTATTTGAAATTTATACATTAAATAATGAACAAGTAACTATTAATCGTGCAATTTATAGTATTAATGATAATAAAAAACAATTTCCATTAGATTTTAAATCATTCATTAATAATCCAAATTTAGAACAAGAACAAATACTAAATATTAATTATATACCAATAGCAATTATGCGAAATAAAGCAAATGAGTTAGCAGATTGTAATAAAGTAATGGATAAAATTAAAGCATTAGATGTTATTTATGAACAAATTGTTCTAGATACTATTTTAAATTCACCTAAATTTATATTTAGTCAAACTTATGGTAATGTTCAATCAACATTAGAAGAAGCAGTAAGAACATTAGTTACTAAAAACTACATATTTAAAAGTGGTGGAGATAATAATGAACAAAACGAAAATATCAATATGACAAATAGTAATTTTAAAGGTAAAAATTTAACTGATATATATGATTGAAATGTTAATGAAATATTTAAACGTTGTGGTATTCATATACCAAGTCAAAAGAAATCTGCACAACAATCAGTTCCCGAAAGTACAGCTGTAAATATTTCAACCATTAATTATATTGAACAAAAATTATGGCAATTTAATATTGATATTCTTAAATTTATTCAAATATTAGTACGTTTAGATAAAGATTTATTAAATAGTAAAACATTTAATATTAATGATGAACAAGAAATTAATAATTTAAAAGTTAAATTAAAATTATTTAATCCCGAAAATAACCAATTAATAGGAGAGAACAATGGAAAACAACAACAAACCACAAACGAAGTTTCCACAGAAACAAACTAAACTTAATCAAGCAGAAGTAGAAAATGATTATTTAATTGATAATATTCCTTATGACTTTACTAATATGATGGGTGCTACTAGTGACCCCGATATTAATAGAGCATACGATGAATTTAAAAAAAGAACAATTTATATTTATGAAATTGAACGTTTATTTAAAAATAATGAAAATAATACTTTAAAATTTTCAGCAAATACTATTAAAATTGGTTTTATTGATATTAATAAAGTATTAAAAACTATTGCAGTTGAAACATCTGATTTTACTATGCAATTAAATCAAAGAGCAAGCACAAATATTAATGATAATACAATTGAATATAGTATGACTGATATTAAAAATTTAATTTTTCAAGAAATAAATTTACTAAATCAATTTAAGTTATATGCTGTATCTATTAATGAACCCTTAACTGAAAATAATATTGATAATTTATATATCATTAATAATTATTCTCAACCTTATCAAAATCCAAAAACAAGAAGTACTAAAAGTATTACTATTATTAAAATTAAAGATTTTAAAACAAGAGATGGTTATCCAATAATTATTAAATTACAAAAACCATTAGATAAAGATACAAAAATAATTGGTTTAAAAATTAAAGCCCCTAGAAGCATGATTTTTGGCAATATAAAGGTACTTGGTGAAGTTGACAATATGGAAGTATACCCAAAGTTATTTGTCAAAGATAAGATAGCATTTCCGCTATTATCAATGCCTATTGAAACTCAACCAAAAGTTAGAATATTACAACAATGATTTAGTGAACAAATATTACCATGAAATTTAGCAAAACAATTTATTGGACAAGAAAAATCAGTTTTAGACTTAATTAAAATTAGTACTGGTACTATAACAAGAAAAGAAGTTATTAATAATGCAAGAGTAACTGATACTTGATTAGGTTGAGAAATGGGTGCTGTTTGAGATGGTAATTGACCATTAAAACACGAAATACATTTAGAAGATAAAAAAGTTTTATCTTATAGTAATGAAGGATGATATGTTTATCTTGCAACCAATAATAGATTTAAAAGTATAGCAATTGAAATACAAGATGCGCCAACTATTGATAGTTTACAACAGTTATTATTAGATATGCTAAGTTATACATATAACTATAATAGAAATTTTAATGGTGCAGAATATGATGATAAAGGTAAGCCAACAAATAAAATGGCAGAATTACATGATACATTTTCAGGACAAAAACCCGATGAAATAATTACTAACTTATTTAAACAATGAGAGTTTGAATATCCAAATTATATAACTTTACCACAAATACAAATATTTAAACAAGTATTTATTATGTTATCAAAATATATTTATTCATCATTATCAATTAATAAAGGATTAAATGATGATAATAAAATATTATTGCCTTATTATTTTGAATTAAAATCAACTCCAATTAAACCTAGTAAAATAGATATTTGACAATTTAAAGATGTAAAGGTAATATTAAAATCTCCATATTTTGATTTTACCGATATTAATAACATTAAATTGAAAAACAATGATATTAGTCAAAATGAATTATTTAAGTTAGATGATAATCAATTTAACTGATTATCTATTACAAATGAATTAGAAAGTAATAACATACCTTCATTAATTCCTGCTGATTGAACATTAGCTAATGGTGAATATGGAAAATATTTTACAAGAGTAATTATTGATAAAATTAAAATTAAAAATGCTTTAAATTTATATGGTTCTAATAAATCACAATTATTTTCTAAACTGGAATTTTATAAAGAAATTTTAAAAGTTGATAATAATAGTGAATTTGAATTACAAATAGAAAATCCTATTAATAACTTAAATAGGATTGAAATTAGTGGAATATTTGGAGCTGGTAATTATGACTTAATTTTAATAACTGATAAACAAGAAATAAGTTTAAATAATATTAATTTATTTGATAAATATAATGAAAATATTTCTTATATAAATTTAGAAATTTAATTATCAAAATATCAATCAGGATAGTTACCATCTCATTTTATATCATCTTCATGTTTTGGTTTTTTAGAAAAATATAATTGAAAAATATTTTCACTTGTATATGTATTAACTCAAATAGTAGTTGTTCCATATACCATTTCTCCATTTCGTGTTAAATAATGTTTAACATTAGTACCTACATTATGGCTAAGCACCCCCCATGATTAAACCAATTGTTCCAGTTGTTGCACCAGTTAGTGCTAATGCTAATGTTATTTTACTTAAATTTGTTTTTATTCATGTTTTCATATTAAATTGCTCCTTTTTTATTTTATTATTTTTTCTTAACTCTTCACAAGTTTTTAATCATTTTGGTAATAATTCATGTTCTAAATTAATTGCATGATTTTCACAAAGAAAAAGACTAAATGTTGTTGATTTTAATTCTAATAAAACAATATTACTTCATTTGTTACTACAATTTTTATTTTGACAGATAACATTCATTTTTCAAAATCTTTTTGAAAGATTTTAAGTTACTTACAACTTTTAATAACTTTTCTTTGTTCATGATAATTTACTCCTATTTTTAAATGAAATTTAAGATATTACACAATTATTATTTTTAATAAAAACTTTACTACTTTTTTCTTGATTATTAATAGATTTATATGAATTAATAATATTGATATCATTTAATTGTAACAATGGTGTTAGTTCTGTTAATTCTGTAATTTTACTTAGTTCGTTTGATAACTTTCTTTTAGAAATTTCTAGTTCTTTTTCAAAACTAACAATTTCCCTTGAATAAATTCTTAAATCATATTCATTGGGTTTATTTTTTTCTTTCTCTTTAATTATTATAATATTTATATAATTAATCATTTCTTGAATTTCTTGAATTTTATTTTTTAAAATTTCTATTTTTCCTATTTCCATTTTAATTTCTCCTTATCTCTTAACATTTTATTGTTAAATTATACTTATTTTTTGATATTTTTACAATTATACTTTTAAACGTAAAATAACGCCTAAATTAAAGGCGTTTATTTTATGATACCTATACTATTAATTATATTGAAATTGTTTATTATATTTTAAATATGAAAGTATTTTTTTTATTTAATTTTAAATTACACTTATATATGTATACAATAATTAAGTAAATTAATTTTTTAAATATATTTACAATAAATTTAGATTTTTTTAAAATAGTTAGGAGAAGTAAATTTGAATTTTAATTATAAATGAAATTTTAGAGAACAAAGTGCAAAAATTGATAAATTAGTTTTAGAACATATAAGAAAAAAATGAGAAAAATGAGATTGAAGAATAAAAAATACAAGAGATAAAAAGAAATATAAAATTGTTGATTATCAATATCGAACAAGAAAAATAATGTATGGATTAGTAACTTATAAAAGAAGAATTTATGAATATTTTGATGAAAAATTACAAAAATGAGTTCGTGTTTGTTTAGTTGATGAATGACTAGAATTACCTAAATATAAAAGAATTGGTGAAGATGTTGAACAAACTATTATTGAATATTTTGCTGATGGAAAAAGATATCATGATATTTGTGCTATTTGTAAAAAAGCAGGTATTAGTGTTAGTACTGTTCATAGAGTTTTTAAAAATTTAGAAGTAATTGAAGCAAATCCAGTAAAAGTAAAATTAGAAAAAAATCAACCTATTTTTGTAGCAATTGATGATGGACATCGAAAGTTTTGAGATTTTAAACGTAAAGGTACAAAACACTCTATGAGATTAATAGTAACATATACAGATAATATTAATCATAAAGTACAAAATAAAAGAGTAAAAGCAATTATTAGACCAACAAGAACAGCAATTGGCGTTAAAAAAACTGCTGAATTTGTTAAAGAACATTGTCAAAAATTTTATGAAAACATTGAACAAGCAAAAATTATTATTTGTGGTGATAGTGCAGGATGAATTAAAGATGTTGCTGATTATTTAGGTGCACAGTTTGTTTTAGATAAATTCCATTTAATTAGAACATTATATCTTGGTATAATGGCGGGAAATAAAGGAAAATATTTAAAAGAATATAATTACTGTAAAAATTTAATTAATAATGGTCAATATGAACAATTAATTGATTATTTATATAAAGAATTAGATAATCATAAAAAATTAAAGAAAAAATATTTTAAAAATAATAAACAAGGTATTGAAAATCAAGGTGCAAAATGAAATATTGGTTGCTTTACTGAAACTAATATTTGACATGTTTTAAAAGAAATGCTTGGTAATAGAACTTATAATATTTCAATTTATATTAAAATGGTTATTTTTAAATGTAATAAAATAAATACAGAGATACAATTATTATAAATTAAAATTTAACTTTTTTTTAAAAATCAAAATAGAATAAAACTTATTAAATGTGTTTTAATAAGAATTTTTGTTGTGTATAAATATTAAATTTATTTTTTAATTTTTTAGTAATTTTTAAAAATAAGTATTTTAGTTGCATTTAAGTTAAAAAAATTATATTATTTAAATACAATTTCATAAAAATCCAAATTATTTCTTGTCTAACATAATAATAAGACTATAACGATTTAATTTATTCCGGATTTTTGACATTCTCCCTTTATTTAATGATAAAAATTTTACATCATTAATCCAATTAAAATTAGAATTATTTGATTACATCAATTGATATAACAACATAAGAATTCACAGTACTCTAAACTACCTAACTCCAATTAGTTATCAAAAACAAATGTCTACCAAAAAATAGTCCTAAAAAGGGTTGCCATTCCAATATTAAAAAAAGTATTACTGAATGTTCTGGCATGGAAATAGCTCAAGAGTGATTATATCATATTGGTGTTCCTGAAGAAGAAATCTTTGAACTTGCTAAAAACTCATGTAATGTGGTACCAGTTTATATGCCATTTATTACCTCATATTTTATGCCAAGAGAAATTGGTGATCGTCCTTTAGTAGTTCCAGAAGGTTCAAAAAATTTAGCATTTATTGGTAATTTTAGTGAAACTGAAGATGATACAGTTTTTACAACCGAATATTCAGTGAGAACTGCTATGGAAGCCGTCTATAAATTATTAAACGTTGATAGAGGAATACCAGAAGTTTTTGCTTCAGCATATGATATTAGAGTACTATTGAATTCAACTCATATTTTATGAGATAAGAAAAAAATTAATGATATACAAGTTCCTCTCATCTTAAAAATTTTCCGTAGAGGTGCATTAAAAAAAATCAAGGGAACTTTTCTAGAAGAATTACTTGAAAAATCTGGATTACTATAATAAATTCCAATATTTTTAATAATATTTATAAAATAAAAATATTTATTTTAAATTACCGTTTTAAGTATAAAATAAAGAAAAATATTAAAAAAAATTAGTGATATTGTTACAAATAACATTCATTTCTTTAAAAACAAACAAGTTGCTAACAAATTTAATATTCTAATAATCTTTAAATTTAAAATCAATTAATAATTTCTCATTCTAATGTTTAGAAATTCATAAAATTAATATTATTAATTTTAACTTCAAGATTAAATATAATGTTATAATATTTTTATGTATTATTAAATTATACAAAAGAAAGAGGAATTAACTTATTATGAGTACAATTATTAAAAATGAAGAAAATGAATCAAATGTTCAACAATTTCAAGTTGGTGACATTATTACCGTAACTCCAACTGGAATAAAGGAATTTGGAGTTTTTTGTAAGTGTCCAAATGGATTTTCTGGTTTAATTCACATTAGTCGTATTACCCCTAAATTTGTTAAAAATGTTAGTGATTATTTTACAATTGGTACATCAGTTAAAGCAGAAATAACAGGTATTGATCATACTAAACAACAATTAAGTTTAAGTACAAAAGAACAAGGATTAGTGGCAAAGAATAATTCTTCAATTGAAGAAAATGGTAAAGGATTTGCACCAATAAGAGAAACTGTTGATAATTGATTTAAAAAAGAAGAAAATAATTAAAATACTATTTTTCTTCCAAATAATAAAAAATATTGCTATTTAATGGCAATATTTTTTATTTTTTTCTTGCAATCTAAAATTTTTACAACTATATTTTTATTATAAATATTAAATAGTATTATTACGAATTAATATTTTAATTTTAAATACTATAAGGAGGTTATAGAATAGTGATAAAAACTAATTTAAAGTTTACTAATTTAGATATGAAAGAATTATCAACTTTATATCAAGAAAAAGTAACGGCGATTAACGCCGAACTGGAAAGTAATGCTAAAAATGAAGATGGTTGATTAGGATGAATTGATTTTCCATTTGCATACCAAAAAGACATTACTTTTCAAGAGTCTTGAAAGCGAATGAAAACTCTAGCATTGAAACTACAAAAAGAAATACAAGTTTTAGTAGTAATTGGTATTGGTGGATCATATTTAGGTGCTAGAGCAGGAATTGATATGGTGCAAGGTTTATTTAATAATACTGCTCCTGTTAAAGTAATTTATATGGGTAATACTATGAGTTCAACTTATGTTCACCAAGTTTTATCATATTTAAAAGATAAAGAATTTGCCATTAATGTTATTTCTAAATCAGGAACTACTACTGAACCAGCAATTGCCTTTCGTTTGTTAAAAGAACTATTAATTAAACAAAAGAAAAATAAGAATATTGTTAATAACAGAATTATCGCTACTACTGATAAAACAAGAGGAGTACTCCATGATTTGGCAAAAGAAGAAGGATATGAAAGCTTTGTTATCCCCGATAATATCGGTGGTAGATACTCTGTTTTAACTCCTGTTGGTATTTTTCCGATGATGGTAGCAGGAATTAACTGTGAAGAAATTATTGCTAGTGCACAATTAGCAGCAAAAGAATGTAAAAGTGATAAAATTGATGTTAATAATGCTTATTTATATGCAGTTTCTCGCTATCATTTACATAAAACTAATAATAAAGCAGTTGAAATTTTAGTAAGCTATGAATTACAAATGCAAATGTTATGTGAATGATGAAAACAATTATTTGGTGAATCAGAAGGTAAGGATGGCAAAGGATTATTACCAGCTAGTGTTGTTTTTTCAACTGATTTACATTCAATGGGCCAATTTATTCAAGAAGGTTCAAAAATGTTTTTTGAAACAGTAATAAAAATCAAAAAACCTAATGAAGATATCAAAATTCCACTTGATAAAGAAAACAATGATCAATTAAACTATTTAACAAAACATTCTTTACATGAAATTAATAATATTGCCTTACAAGGAACTATTGAAGCTCATAGTGATGAAATAGTAGGAAAAACTCCAAATATTTTATTAGAATGGGATACAATGGATAGCAAAATGTTTGGTTATGCTAGTTATTTCTTTATGAAGGCTTGTGCTGTTAGTGCAAAATTATTAGGTGTTGACCCATTTAACCAACCTGGTGTTGAAGTATACAAAAAGAAAATGTTTACATTATTAGGTAAAAAATAATTTCCTAATAATAAATTTAATAAAACATTAAAATATAGTTATATAAAAACCATTCTGAAAAGAATGGTTTTTATATAATTTACTTAGTTGTTTTTCACTTATTAATTTACAATATTATATTATGACATTTTTTTGCAAATAATAATCTAAATAAATGTAATTATAAGTTAAGTTGTATTTTAAATGATGGTAAATGATATATACCAGTACTAGTTGATGGTGCATTTATAAAATCAAATTGATTTATTTCATTTACCATTTTTTGTTCTTGTTCTTTAATTAAAAAACTTTCTACTATATGCTTAGTTATTTGTTCTTGAATAGAATATTGTGCTTTTTCTTCAGAAAAACCTTGATTAATACATTCAATAAAAATGAAAGATAATTTTTCATTTATTTCATTATTTTTAATAATCTCTTGATAAACATCATTAAATTCATTATTTAATAATTTTATATTTAATATTAATAAATCTTCATAACTCATATTTATAAAATTTAAATTAAATTCAAATTTTTCAAAAATATTTATTATTAATTGTTGATTTTCAAGTTCTTGATACTCACTTTTTGATTGGATTACTTTACTAGCCATCTTTTAATCTTCCTTTTCTAATATTTTAATTTAATAAAACCTAATATAGATTAATTTCTATATTAGGTATAAACATTTATTAAATTATTTTATTATTTTATCATAATTTCTATTCTAAATATAAAAATTATTAAATAATATGGATAAAATTTATTATTTATATAAATTTATTTTATTTAAAACTCTACTTTAATTAAATAACATCCTTAACAATAGTAATGCCATTTTTAAGCATTGAATATCATGCATATTGATTTAAAATATGAGCTGGATGCTCTGGTTGATCATAAGTATTTGTCATTGTCATTGGAACAATAACATTTACTTCTTTATTGTGCTGATTAAATCAAGTTTTACAACTAATAGCAAATTGATAAATACAAATATCAGTACAACAACCAACAATAATAATGTTATCCCATTGTAAATTTGGCTTAAAATCAAAAGCAAAAAAACCATTAGTACTATTTTTTTTAATAATCTTAATATTGTCAAATTTTAATTCTTCTACTAACTCTGATTCAATAGTATTTTCCAAACAATGACTAGGAAAAGTATGGAATTCGGGACTATGTTCATTATGAGCATCATTAAAAGCAATAACTTTGGTTTCATTAGTATTTACTTTTGCTAATAAATTTTTAATTGGTTTAATAATTGAATTAATATTAGGTGAAAATAAATTTCCTTTTTTAGCAAAGCCATTAACCATATCAACAATAAATATAATATTATGACCTTTTAAAGTTTTAAAATCTAAATTAACTGTTTTATCCAAAGTTTTATTTATCATTTCAATAAATGAATCATTATTTTTCATTATTCACCTCTATTTTTTAAAAATTAATCGTTTAATAATAAATCAAATTATACTACAGCCAGAACAAATTGGCATTAAGAAAATAGTAAAAATAATTCCTACTTTTAAAAAGAAAATATCTACTGTTATTCCTTGACTACTTTGATAGGTTAAACTATCAATTACACCATTTATATAAATAAAATTAAATCCATTAAAAATATCTATTTTAATACTTAATAACATAATTAACCCTAATAATAAAAATATAAAACCAGAAAAAAATAAAATAGTAATTATTTTTTCATCAAGAGGTAATTTTTTTCATCAATTTTTAGTTATCATTATTATCACCTATTTTTTTTAATTATATCATTGTTATATTACTACTATAAAATAAATAAAAAAATTCTTACTTTAATGTGAAAAATAAGAATTTTTTAAAATTAATAAATTGCTATTTTTACTTTTTTACTACTTTTAAATAACAACTGTATCCAAAAATAATAATACTTGTAAACAATAAGATTGGAGTAGCAATAACCGATAAGATTAATCCTATTTGTAACTGTGCTGCTGTACCTGTTAAAGTTGCAGTTCCACCTAATGCAGCAACTGCAATTTTTAATTTATCAAAATAATCAGTTAATGACATAGTAACACCAAAATTAGTTATACTACCCTTAATAAAATCTCCAATAGTTCAAGGATGAGAATTTCTTAAAATTCAAAACCCATCATGACTTTCGGCCACTTTAGCTCCTAGAGGTTTAACTGTTCAAGATACTGTTCCAATTAAAATTAATCCTAAAATCATTACTATTAACATAGTTATAAATACGTAAAAACTAATTTTATCTAACTTTGATAATTTTTTTCAAATTTTTTGCATAAATTTTCCCTTTCTTTTAATATAAATATGGCTCAAAAAAATTGTAGCAAACTCTAAAAAAATATTATATTTAAAATATATAAAAACTGAAAATAGGTATAAAATAGTAATATTTAACATAAAATTACTTTTTTTGGTTTTTTCTCTTAAGTTTTCTTTTAAAAAATAATTAAAAATAAAATAATTTTACATTATCTTTAAAAAATAATTGTAAATGTGAAAAATATCTATTATAATGATTAAGGTTTTTTAAGAATAAATAATTCTAATAAAACAAAAAATAAGGAGTATTAGCTCAGCTGGGAGAGCAATTGCCTTACAAGCAATAGGTCGGCGGTTCAAGTCCGTCATACTCCACCATTTACCTGCTGATGTGGCTCAATCCGGCAGAGCAACGGTTTTGTAAACCGTAGGTTGCAGGTTCGATTCCTGTCATCAGCACCATTATTATTTATGGAGGGGTAGCAAAGTGGCCAACTGCACCTGGCTGTAAACCAGATCTCTTCGAGTTCGGGGGTTCGACTCCCTCCCCCTCCACCATATTACTTATTGGGGTGTAGCCAAGCGGTAAGGCAACGGCCTTTGACGCCGTCATGCGTTGGTTCAAATCCAACCACCTCAGCCATATATTTTATTAATTTGTCCTCGTAGCTCAGCGGTAGAGCACTCGGCTTTTAACCGAGGTGTCGCAAGTTCGATCCTTGCCGGGGACACCATTTGATGCCCAGGTGGTGAAATGGCAGACACGTCGGGCTTAAGATCCGATGACTTTTACAGGTTGTGCGAGTTCGAGTCTCGCTCTGGGCACCATTTTATATATTTATTAATGACGAGGAAGTATTCCTCATTTTTTATAAATAAGTAAACTATATTTTGCCCAGATGGCGAAATGGCAGACGCAGTAGACTCAAAATCTACCGAGAAATCATACGGGTTCGAGTCCCGCTCTGGGCACCACTAATATTAAATTATTAGTATAAAAAGGTATTCTTTTAAGAATACCTTTTTATTTTTATAACATTAAATATTATTAAACTGATAATCGACGTTCTGAAGATGGTTGTTTAATAGGCAAACGTTCTTCAGAATTTAATGTTGCTATATTAAGTGGTTTAGGATCAAGTATTTCAACAACATGAGAAGTTGACATGACTGATTGTGTTTCCTCTCCATTATTAATTTTTTCTGGATTAAAAGATTTATTTAATAATGAAGTATTATCATCACTATCTTCAGAACTTGATGATGATGGCGAAGATGTACTGCTAGAAACATTTTCATAAGTATCTTCTTCATCAAAATTATTAACATCCGCACATCAATTTTCATATAATTCCATTCCAGTATTTATTAATAAACCAGTACCAACTGTTGCAAGACCAGCTATTGTTTCTCAAAAAGCAATTGATCTTTTTTTATAAAATGGTTGATCATCATCATTATTATTTGGATTACTTAATTCATGATATGCAAAAAGACTAACACCAGTAATTGCACTAGCAATAGTTATTGGTGCTAATAAACTTGCTGCTGTATTACCTATTTTTTGTCATATATTACGTTGTTGATTTATTACATTTTCTTCATTATTAGGTGCACAACATTCTGATATTTTTTTACTGATTGTCACTATGTGATTTAAACTTGAAGCTGCTGCTGCTGTAATAAAAGCATATGTAACAGGTAATGTATCTGGATTGGGTGTTGGTCAGTTAAGTCAAGCTACTGCTAGTGGTAATAATGGTGCTGTTGCAAAACTTACTCCTGTTAATAAATTATTAATCCTTACATTATTAATATTTCGATATCTTAATATTAAATTAGTTAACGAAATTTTTGAATTAACTGCGCCTTCCACCATAAAACATAATGCTGGTACTAGTGATAATACTCCATCTTGATATAATAAATAGTTACCCCCAGTTACCATTGAATTACCAATAGTAAGTAATACATCTCTTATAGTAGGTGCTACCCTATTTCTATTATTAGTTGATATTAAATCATTTGGTAATAATTGTTCTGTAGAAGAATAACTTCTTGCTGGTGATGAATGCATATTTTTCATCCTTTCTAAAAAATAATTTAAAGTAATAAAATTAATATAAAAACACCCATATTAAGAATTACAATCCTTAAATATGAGCTAAACTCTAGTCTTTATTTATTACTTCTTGTATTATAACCCTATATTAAATAAATGAAAGTAATATAATCATTAATATTAAAATTATGAAAAATAATTTTAAAAACTTAAATAATTAAATTAATAACACTAAAAAATAAATTTTTATTATTTCCTTATATAAGGAAAAGTTTTATTTTTTATTAATCTTTTTTAAAATTTACTCAAAACCCTTGTTTTTTTCTTATTATTTATTTTTAATAATATCATTTTATTTAATAAAATAAAATTTTGATTTTCTATATATTTTTCAATACACATTATTAATAAATAACATCGCAAAATTTTATTTACTGAAATTGGTTTTAATAAAATATTTTTTTTGTATAATTAACTGTTATAAAGGAGGTCATTTATTAATATGAAAAAACAACGCTTAAATATCTCAAAATTAGGATTCTTACTTTCAGTAATGGGTTCGGCAGTAGGATTAGGTGGTATTTGAGGATTTCCAACTCAAATGTATAACCATCATGGTGCTTTTCTAATCCCTTTTTTAATATGTATGGTAATTTGTGCAATACCAGTTTTATTTATTGAAATGACAATTGGTAATAAATATCGCAAAAATCATATTGAATTTTTTAGTGAGGTTGGAGGTAAAAAAGGTGCTTTTTTCTCTTGATTGCATTCAACAACCGTTATTTTACTAAGTACTTATTATAGTGTTTTAGTAGGATGAACTTTAATTAATATTATTATTAGTTTTACTTCTAATTTAAATAAAGGTTCTTATTTTTATCATAATATTTTACAACAAACAAATGATCAAGATATTAGCAATTTAAATAGCCTAGGTAACTTAAATTGAATGATTTTACTTGCAACAATTGGTGTATGAATTATTTTGGGTATCATTCTATTAGGTGGTGTTGAAAAAGGAATTGAAAAAGCCAATAAAATTATGATTCCATTTTTATTTTTAATGATTATTATTTTAGCAATTTATACTAGTACATTATCGGGTGCTAAACTTGGATTAAATGTAATGTTTGATTTAGATGCTAAAGAATTATTAAATCTTGGATTATGAAAAGATGCTTTTGGTCAATCATTCTTTATGTTATCAACATGTACAGGAACCATTTATATTTATGCAGCTCATGCTCCCGAAAAACAAGATAGTACTAATCAAGCTTTTGTAGTAGCCTTTGGTACTAGCGTTATTGGTATATTAACAACAATTATTGTTTTTAATTCAATAGGTGCAATTGCTCAAAATCAAGGTAAAACTGATATTAAAGATGTATTTCAAGCAGGTCCTGCTTTGATTTTCCAAGTAATACCACAATTATTTGCTATTATTAATAATCAAGTTCCTATTTTAGGAAATATTTTAGCAATATTATTTTTTGTTACACTTTTCTTTGCGGGTATGTCCTCACTAATTGGTCAAGTTGAATCAATGGTAAATGGTCTAGAATATGAAATTCATTTAAAGCGCAAACAAGCATTAGCAATATCATTATTAGGAGCAATGGCAGTATCAGTATTATTTACCTTTAGTAATTCACCAGCGCTGTTTAATGGGCTAGCAATCTGAGTAGCACAAATTTGATTACTAATAATTGGGTTTATTTTATTAATTGGTATTAGTCCATATGGCTGAAAATTATATGATACATTAAAATTATATAATAATGAAAATTCATGAATGAAATGAACAAAAGGATATAAAATAGTAATTTTAATTATCGCACCAATTTTAATTTTAATTAATATTGCTACTGGTATCTATGATTTTATTATTAATATTATCAATGCTAATTTTGTCTATGGTACAGTTGGTCTAACACTTGGTGTTGGATTAGTTTTACTTTTAACTTTTATCTTAACTTATCATAAAAATATTCATAATGGTTTTAATAAATTATTTAAAATAAAAACAAAAACTGAAAGAGGTTAAAAAACATGGATGTTGGAGCAATTATTTTAATGGTAATTTCTTTAGTAAGTATTATTGGTCTTTTTATTTTCTTTGTCATAATGGATTTTAAAAGTCATAAAAAACAAAAAAGAAAAGAAAATAACAAAGAATAATATTTTTTAAAATATTTTAGTATACTTATGATAAAGTATTATAATTAGGTTTTTTTGTAATCTGGCATTTTGATGCCAGATTATAAAACTTATTATTAAATGGTGAGTGAAATGGAAAAAAATAAATTAAAACAAATTTTATTAATTAGCAAAATAACTTTAACAATTGCTTCTTTATTTTTATTTTTAGTTTAACTAATGTTTATGACTAATAATTTTTTTCCTAAATCTCAAAACTCATTTGTTGCCAAAATTATGAATACTTCAATTCAAATTATGATTTGACCAATTACTAGTATAATTCTATTTATTTTTATTATGCCAATATGAGTTACTAATAAAAAAGAAATTTTATTAGTATTTTTAACATTGTCACTAATTATCACAATATTGTGTTCAACTTTTCTTTTCAGTTTAAATATTAATAAATTCTGAATTATATGATTAATTGCTCATTTTTTTGCTATAGCTTCAATTATTTTTGTATTTTTTTCTTTTTTCTTTAAAGAAAAACTTCTTTTATTTAAAAAGAAAAAAAATAAACATATTGAAAAAAAAGATTAAAAAATAATTTTTTTTAACTTGTTTATCAAAAGTAGTTGACTTTAATTTTAGTAATATGATATAAATACATGGTGGTTAACATAACTGCGGGTGTCGTATAATGGTATTATTACAGCCTTCCAAGCTGAAGACGTGGGTTCGATTCCCATCACCCGCTCCATTATAAAAAAATAAAAGCCGTAATTAATACGCCTTTTATTTTTTTATAATGGTTTATATTTTAGGACCTTTTTTAGTTTGTAGTACTACTGCTGTTTCTTCATCACTAGAATTACTGCAAGCACATTTATTAACTATTTCTGCTCATGAATTTACTGGATACATAACTAAAGACATTCCATTAGTTCTTTCTGGTAATGATTCTAAATATTTTATTTTATTATTTGTGCATTCTTCTAAATTAATTTTCATTAGTTATCCCCTACTTCTTTTAAAATTCGACTATTAAAAGCATCTGCTAAGAACTTATAAACTTTTACTTCAGAAATATTTTTTAAATCATAACAATTAATGATATCAGTTAATTTTAAAATCACATCATGATATTTTATAAAATAAGTTTTATTTTCAACATTTGCTCACTTTTCTAAATTCATTGCATAATAAATTATTCCATCTCTATAAAATTGTGATTTCATATTTCTCACTCCTTTAAACGATATAATAAAACAAAAAACCTAATTTAAATACAAAAATTTAAACGAGGTCTATAAAAAAACCAAAATATTTTGTTCCAAAGTTCCTTTAAAACTTTAATACAATTGTAACTCATTTACAAGAAATTCCAAGTAAAATCAATAAAAAAAATTAATAACTTAAAATTAATATAAAGAGATAAATAAAGATTGCATTTGCAATCTTTATTTATAATTGTCCTGAAATTGTTTTTAAAACAAAATTTTTTATATTCACTGATTGGAACTTCAGTTTTATTTATTAAATCACTCACTTGTTTTTGTCATTTTTTAACTAAGTTTTTCATCTCTACATAGTCAGGTGTAACAATAGAAACAAAAATAATCATTTGTTTCATAATTTGTAACTCAACCTCACAATGTTTCTTATTGACTAATCTGGCGTCTCAAACATAAGCAAGAACTGTTCTATTGCTTACTGCTACTTTAATTAATTTGTTTTAGTTTTATCTTTAGGAATTTCTTTTAATCTTTTTTTTCCTTTTCTTTAAAACTTTAATTTAATAAAAATCCTAACATAGAAATATATCTATATTAGGACTGAATAGTTATTAAATTATGAATATATAATAACATAAAAAATAATACTTTTGATGAAAATTATAATTAACACTTATATAAGTATTAATATTTAATTTCCTATACATGTATTTTTTATAAATAATTAAATTATAAAACTTCTAAGGAAATAACTATTTCTAATTAAACAATAGTTATCTAATACAAGAATAAATGAAAAATATCTATATTAAATATAGATACTATGATATAATTTTTCTAAAATTAATATAAGTTTTTACCTATTTACTTTTATTTTAAAGTAAATAGGTTTTTAATTTAAAAAAGGAGATATTTAGAAGTGCTATATAGTAAAAAAACAGAAAATCTTATAACAGAAAAAGAAAAACAAGTTTTTAAAGAAAAAACAACAACAAATTCAAGAAAAATTAAACCACAATTACCAATAACAACATCTCTTGCTGAAATATTACTAAATAATAATGAAAAGCTTGTTGGTACTATTACTAGTGATCAGTATCTTAATAAAGATAACAAACAAGTACCATTATATAAAGTAATTAAAACTTCAGAACCAAATAAAAAAATAAACATTAAAGCAATAAATTCTATTAAAAACGACAAACAACCAATAACAATTCTAAATAAAACTAATTCACAATCAATATAAAAATAAAATAAAATTATTAAAGATTGAAATTGAAATTTTTAATAATTTTATTTTTTATTATTTAATTAAAAGTTTATGTTTAGATTAACTACTAAAATTTATTTTCTTCTTATTTTATAGTATGATTTACCTATAAACTTATTTTTTTATTATAAAGGAGAAATAATAATGAATGTACTAAAAACATATGAGATTTGAAAAAAGCAAAACTTACCACAACACTTAAAAAAACAATTAACTACAATGTCTAAAAGTGAAATTGAAGATGCTTTTACTACAACTTTAGAATTTGGTACAGCTGGCATGCGTGGTATTACTGGAGTTGGTACCGGCAGAATTAATGAAATTATTATTATGAAAGCAACTGTCGCATTTATTCAATATTTAAAATCTGCTTTTTCTGAAAAAGACTTACTTCGTGGTGTTATTATTGCTCATGATAATCGTCACTTTTCAGCAGAATTTACAATGTTAACAGCAAAAACTTTAGCCAAACATAAAATTCCTATTTTTTTATTTAAAAATAATGATTTAAGACCAACACCAGTACTTTCATATAGTATTAGAAAAGTTAATGCTCTTGCTGGAATTGTTATTACGGCCAGTCATAATCCTCCTGAATATAATGGTTATAAAATTTATGATCAATATGGCTGTCAATTTCTTCCTAATGTTACCAATATAATTAGCAATAAAATGGAACAATTGCCTGATGATTTTCAATTAACATTCGATTATGATACTAACCTAATTAAAGAAGTGCCTTCAACAGTAGAAGATAATTATCGTGATGATATTAAAAATTTACAGTTTTATCCACAAGTTAAAAATCGTAACTTTAAAATTGTATTTTCTAATCTACACGGTACTAGTCGTGAATGAGTTAAACCAATTTTAGAACAATGCGGTTATGAAATTATTTTAGTAACAGAGCAAGCTAACTATGATCCTGATTTTAAAGGTGTGGTGTCGCCCAATCCCGAAGTAAAACCAACATTTGATTTAGCAATTAAACACGCTAAAAAACATGATGCACCATTAATTATTTTAAATGATCCTGATGCTGATCGCATTGGTATTTCTGTAAAACATAATAATGATTATGTATTATTAACAGGTAATGAAACAGCACCAATTTTATTAGAATATTTATTAAGCCATTATCAACTTAATAAAACAATGCCAAAAAATCCCGTTATGTACAATACATTTGTTACTTCCAATTTATCTGATATGATTGCTAAATCATACGGATGTCAAGTCATTAAAACGTTAACTGGCTTTAAATGAATTGGTGCAGAAATGCTAAAAGAAAAAGCACGTAACATTAACTTTGTTTTTGGTTTTGAAGAAGCATATGGTTATGTTATTAAAGATATTACTCGTGACAAAGATGGTATTCAATCAGCAATAGTAGCAGCAGAAGCGGCTTGATATTATCAAAATTCACAAAAAACATTAGTTGATGTTTTAGAAAATATTTATCAAAAATTTGGATATTATTACTGTTATACTGTTAATCTTATTTTAAAAGGAAAAACAGGACAAAATACTATTAATAATATGTTAGAAACATTAAGAACTAGTAAAATACCAACGCTTAATAATATTAAAACAATTAAAGTTGAAGATTATCAAACTGGTTTACATGGAATGCCATCGCAAAATTTACTAAAATTTTACTTCAGTGATGGTTCATGATTTGCTGTTAGACCTAGTGGAACTGAGCCAAAAATTAAATTCTATTTTGTTTGTGTTGATAAAACCATTAATGATGCACAATTAAAAATGAGAAAAATGTATGAAGAATTAGCTATCAAACATCTAAATATCAAAGATATAAAATGATAGAAAGGAACTAAAAAATGACTGTAATTAAAGATATTAAACCTAATAATGTTTTAAGTTTAGTAGTAATTATTAATCGAGTAATTCAAGGTGTTGCTTCTAACAATACTAATTATTTAAACTTACAATTACAAGATAAAACTGGGACAATTTCAGCAAGAATTTGAGACGTAAGCAAAGAAACTATTGAACAATTAACAATAGGACAAGTAATTAAAATTGAAGCAAATAGCATTAATTATAATAATGAAATACAACTAAAAATTAATAATTGAACTATTATTACTAATCCTAGTGAATATTATGATTTATTACTTACACAAGCACCAATTAATATTATTGAAGCATGAACTGAAATTAGTCAAACAATAAAGGAATTTAAAAATCCAATTTTAAAAAAAGTATTAATCCAATGTTTTAATAAAAAAAATATTGATGATTATAAAAAATGACCAGCAGCAGTTAAAATGCATCATGCTGTTCAAAGCGGTTTATTATGACACTCAGTAACAATGCTAAGAATGGCAAAACAAGTAGTAGCACTTTATAATGATCGTAATATTAATAGTGAACTATTATATGCAGGAATCATTATGCATGATTATGGAAAAATGGTTGAATTAAATAATAATCCTATTAGTTCATATACACTATCAGGTAAAATGATTGGTCATATTTCATTAGGTGCAATGCAAGTTACACTTGCTTGTAAGGAATTAAATATTAACTTAGAGGAAGAAATCGTAGTTTTATTACAGCATCTAATATTAGCTAGTCATGGTAAATATGAATATGGTTCACCTGTCTTACCAAAAACAATAGAAGCTGAAATTTTACATCATTTAGATAACTTAGATGCAAAAATCTATGCAATTGATGAAGCGTTGGTTAATATTAATGTTGGTGAATCAACTGCTCGTATTGCAAGTATTGAAAATAGAATGTTTTATAAACATCAAAATTTAAAGGAAAATAATAAAAAAGTTTAAATAATAAAAACTCTCTTTTAATTAAAAGAGAGTTTTTATTATTTATCATAAATTTTAATAAATTAATTAATTTATATTTATTTTTATAGGGTAAAAATAACCAGTTTCTGTATTACCATAAAAAATCAATACATTTGCTTCTTTATCTGTTTCTTTATCTTTAAATCAATCATTAGGTACTGGCTCTTTATTTTTATCATAAATTTCATTTTCATTTCTAAGCTTATTAAAATCAATTTTTTCTTTATAAATACCTTTTAATAATAATTTAATAACTAATTCTGAATCTTTTTGTAATTTTTTTAATTTATTTATAACATCTGTTACGGCTTCTTGTTTATTTATGGTTGCTTTAGTTGAACTTGGTGGTGCTAATGAAGCGAATGGCAAAGTTGTCTTTGAAAAATAATTTTGCATATCACTATCTGAAATAATTGTTTGCTTAGTTATATCAATCATTGTTGAACCTTGATAATTCGGATCATTTGAATTACTACTTATTTTGACAACTATTTTAGATACTTTTTCAAGTTCTTGTTTATTGTTTGTTATTTCTTGATTATTTTCGTTATAAAATTGAAGTTGATAACCAGCAGCTAATGGTGTTGACTTAAATTCATCAAAACTATTTATATTACTAATTAATTCTTTATAACTTTTACTTGGATTAGCAATAATGTCTAAACCAGTTAATTGAGTAATAGTACTTAAATCAGTTTTATCAGATTGTTCTTTTATATTTATTTTAATTGGTGCTGTTGAACCTTGATAATTCAAATCATTACTATTGCTAGTAATAACTATATATAAATCACCAACTTTTTCTAATTTAGTAGTTATATCATTTTTAGCTTCTTTATCACTAAAATATTTAATTACAGGGTTAACTAACTTTGGATTTAAGGAAATGTTTAGTAATCTGTTAATAGTCAATTACGAAAAATCATCAGAAATAAAAAAGTTTTTCCTAATGATATGGCAGTTTTCAAAATATTTTACTTGGCAATTGAAAATATAACAAAAAAATGAACATTGCCTATTCAAAATTGAAATACAGCAATTGCTCATTTTATGATAAAATTTGAAGACAGAATTAATCTAAATTAGTAACTTTGTAAAACAAAGATACACAGATTATTAAAAAGCCTCGGATTTAAGTTTTTAACTTCTGTTGTATTATTTATTAATGTATCTAATTTTTTATTACTTTTATTAACATCTATAGTAATATTTGTTGTTAATTTAGTAATTTTATCTTTTAATTCTGTTTTTTGTGTTGTGTTATTATTACAAGCAACAACTAATAATGATATTGGTGTTGACATTGTTAAGATCGATAATAATTTTACTAAGTTTTTCATTTTTTACCTCGCTTAAAAATAATAAGTTAATTTAAAAACCAATAAAGATTTTGAATTAATAATATATGAAAACCAAATATTTTACAATATAACTTTAATATGCAAAAATACTTGTAAATTAAGAAATTTTTTAAAAAATTTCTTTTCTTTTTTATATATTTTAAAATTATTTTTTAATTAAAAATGATAATTTTCTATTACTAGTAAAGAAAATATGATATTATATTATTAAAATTTAATATAAGTTTTTAACCTATTTACTTTATTTCAAAATAAATAGGTTTTTTGTTTTAATTTAGAAAAGGAAGATAAAGAAATGCCTAAAAATAAATTTTTAACAGCTATTGAAGAAGGTGACTTACAAACAGTTAAAACTTTACTATTTGATTCTGATAACAATAAGTTCGATATGGAGGGTGCCTTAATAACTGCTGCTGATTATGGTCACATTGAAATAGTTCGATTTTTAATCCAAAATAATACTGATATCAATCATATAAATAGTACAAAAGATACTGCTTTAACACTAGCTGCTGAACAAGGTCACACAGAAATAGTTAATCTTTTAATAACAAACGGCGCTAACGTTAATTATATAAATAAAAATTATGATACACCTTTATTATTAGCTACCAAAAAAGGTCACATAAAAATAGTTAATCTTTTAATAACAAACGGCGCTAACGTTAATCATAAAACAAAATTTGGCAATACTGCTTTAATAAGAGCACAAAAACAAAAACATACAAAAGTAGAAAAAATTTTAACAAAACAATGTTCTTTAGAATCTAATAAAATGAAATCAATGCAACTAATTATAATAATAAACCATCAATAAAGGTTACTGTTTTTTTGTACTAAAAGAACAGTAACCTTTATTAAATGTTTAAACTTATCTATTATAAAACTTTTTATTATTTATGCAATATTTTTAATATTATTAATTAATTTATAATTAATAGGATTATTAAAATTATTATCTTCGTGCACACATTTTCCAACATGAATATCATTAATACCGTTTTTTAATAAAACATTAACATTTTCTAAATTAACTCCACCACCAGCAAAAATTTTTATTGGTAAATTTAATTTCTTTAATTCTTTAAATTTATTAATATTATTCACAATATTATCTTGACCACCAGAAGTTAAAACTGTAGTAACACCTAATTTTACTAATTGTTCTAAAGCTTGTTTTTTATTAAAAATTTCATCAAAAGCACGATGAAAAGTTATTTTTAAAGGCTTTGCTAATTTAATAATTTCACTCATTCTTTCAACATCAATATTATTATCTTTAGTTAAAATACCACAAACAATACCTGATGCATGAGTTGTTTTAATAAATTCAATATCTCTTTTAAAGATTTTAAAATCATTATCAGTAACATTAAAACCATTATTATTATTTCTAACCATAACCATTACTGGTTTCAATGAAATTTTACATGCTTCAGCAATCAATTCATAACTTGGAGTATAACCACCAAATTCCATAGCAGTACAAAGTTCAACTTGATCAGCTAAAGAATTATTAATTTTTTCTATATCTTTTAAAGATGTAGCTATTACTTCTAAAAACATAAAATATTTCTCCCCATCTTATTTTTTTGGTAAATAAGTTTTCAATAAACTAACTTTATCTAATTTCTCTCAAGGTAATTGTAAATCATTTCTACCAAAATGACCATAAGTTGATAATTGTTGATAATTTTGTTTCAATAACTCTAATTTATCAATCATAGCACTAGCAGAACAATCAAAGACTTGATAAATTATTTCTGTTAATTTTGCCTCTGTTAAACCGGAAATAATAGTTTGATGAGTATTAACAAATATTGCAATTGGTTCAGGAGTTCCAATTGCATAAGCTAATTGTACTTCACAAATCTTTGCTAAGTTAGCAGCAACAATATTTTTAGCAATATACCTAGCATAATAAGCACCCGTTCTATCAACTTTAGTGGGATCTTTTCCTGAAAAAGCTCCCCCACCATGACAAGCAGCTCCACCATAAGTATCAACCATTAATTTTCTTCCTGTTAAACCAGTATCACCAGCAGGTCCACCAATTACAAATTTACCGGTTGGATTAATTAAATATTTAAAATCAAGATTTAAATGATATTTATTAGCAATATATTGCATAATTTCTGTATGAATAAATGTTTTAAATTGTTTTTCATCATAATTTGCTTGATGTTGAATGCTCATTAAAATAGTATGTATTTTTAAATTTTTAGGGTCTTCTTGATCAATAGTAACTTGCGCTTTCATATCAAGAAGTGCATACTTAAATTTTTTTTCCTTTCGTAATTTTGTAGCTCGTTTAATTAATTCATGTGCTAAAACAATTGCTAATGGCATATATTCTGATATTTGCTGACATGCATAACCAAACATTATTCCTTGATCACCAGCACCAATTTGATGATTTTTTAATTCAACACCTTGTAAAATATCAGGTGATTGTTCATGAATTAACACTTTAATTTCACAAGTAAAGCCATTGAATCCAATTTCATCATTTATATAACCAATTTCAGTAATAACTTTTCGCGCAATTGCTTGATAATCAACTTGAGCGTGACTATGAACTTCACCACCAATTAAAACAAAATTTGTAGTAATAAAAACCTCACATGCTACTTTGGCATGTGGATCTTGTTTTAAAAAAGCATCCAAAATTGCATCAGCAATTTGATCGCAAATCTTATCAGGATGACCAGGAGCAACAGACTCACTAGTAAAAAGAGGATGGGTAATATTAGGTATTAATTTCATATTTTTTAACCTTTCTCAAGTAAAATATTTTTTGTAATTCATGGCATAATTTCATTATCAAATATATCTTTAATATTAGGTTCATTAATTAAAGCATGTTTACCATCAAAAATAAAAACATAACTATGATGTTTCTTCCAATATTTTTTATTAATTTTAAGTTGATGAAAATCACTAAATACATCATCAGCGCTTTGCAAGATTAACGTTGGAAGTTTTGAATTACTAATTTCCATTATACTTTTTTTATTAATTTTTTTAAATTGTAGTAAAAAACGTAATGATCAATTTTGACGATTACTATATCTTTGATTTATATTAGTAATATGAGCATTATTACTAGAAATATCTTGATTTTCAACATAGATTGGCATTTGAATATTAGAATTAAAAATAAAAGCAAAACAAAAACAAATAATAAAACTTAATGAAAATTGATAAAGATTTTTTTTAGTTACTAAATTACTAGTAATTAATGCTGATACTTGTGAATTATTTTTAACAGCATGACTAGCAATAGCTGCGCCTAATGATTCACCAAAAACAATAATTTTTTGATTGGGATATTTAGATTTTACTGCACTTATTATATCTTTTAAATCATTAATATCAGTACCTAATGATTTAAATTTTCAATCTTGTCCATTTTTACCATTACCTCTTCGATCATAAGTAATCAAAGATAGTTGTGATTTTTTACAAAAAGAACTTAGTAATTTAAAATCATCTTTTTGACCTTGCAAGCCATGAGCACCAATAATAATGACTGTACTTTTATCAACCATTTGCTTAAATAATTTTACTTCATAACCATCACGTAAAATAATTACCTTTTCTCGTATTTCAGCAGCTTGTTGTACATGAACATTGTCTTTAATTTTTGCCATTAATAAAATTCTTAAAATTATTAAAATTACTAATATACTAATCCCAATTAAAATCGAATATAAACCATTTTGCTCAGTAAAAAAATTAGCATTGTTTCATATCATGTTAAAGTTAGTCCCTTCCTATATTTGTAATTATTCGTAAATTTTAAAATTAGGTGCTTGTGGATGAATAAAAATACGTTCAATTTTTTGTGCTTTATTTGTTTCATCATTAATAGTTAATAAAACAGCTGAAAATTGACCTTCACCATCTGCTGGACTAAATTTTGCTGGCATACTTTTTTTATCACGAATAATAACTTCTTCAGCTTTAGCACCAATAATAGAATAAAACGGACCTGTCATTCCAACATCACTAATAAAAGCGGTACCTTTTGGTAATAAACGATTATCTGCTGTTTGAACATGAGTATGAGTTCCTACCACACAAGTAACTTGACCATCAAAATTTCAAGCAAAAGATAACTTTTCCGCTGTTGCTTCAGCATGAAAATCAATAATATGAATGTCACTTTTTTCTTCACTATTTTGTTTATCAATCGTAATAAGTTGTTCAAGAGCAAAATAAGGATTATCAGATTTATCCATGAAATTACGACCAATTAAGTTTGTTACACGCACTTTTTTATTACCAACTTTAACTAAAATTGTACCATTACCTGGATGATAAGGATTATAATTTAAAGGACGCAATAAATCGGGAGTTGTATTAATATACTTAGCAACATCAGGATGACCAAAAATATGATTACCGGTAGTAATAATATCAATACCAGCATTTTTTAATTCATCATAGTGTTTTTTACATAATGATTTACCATGCGTAGTATTTTCACCATTCGCAACTACTAAATCAATCTTAAATTGATTTTCATATTCCTTTTTTATTTTAGGAATTCAATATTTAACCATTTGTCTACCAACAATACTGTAAATATCACCAATTATTAAAATTTTCATTAATTTCCACCTGCTTTATTCTATTTTATCAATTTCTTGTAAAACTTTAATAAAATTATACTTTTCCGTATATTTTTCATATATTACTTGTCGTTGTTTATATTTTTCATAAAGATGCAACTTACTTTCATATTTATTTAATAAAATAATAACTTTTTGTAGACTATCATGAACAGCCGTTCGTGATACTTTTTGTAAATCAGCAATTTCTTGTAAAGATAAATTCTCAATAAAGTAATTTGTAAAATATTGTTTTTGTTTTGCTGTTAATAATGTATTATAAAAAGCAAATAAACTATAATATAAAACTTGTTTTTCTAAACTATTCATTTTCATACTCCACAAACAAATCACTTGTTAAACTAAAAATATACTTATCTAAATCAAACTCTTCCAAGTCATTAATACCTTCACCAAAACCCATTAATTTAACAGGAATATCTAATTCTTCCTTAATAGCAAGAATAATACCACCTTTAGCAGTGCCATCCATTTTTGTTAAAATAATGCCAGTCAAAGAAACAATTTTCATAAATTCTTGCGCTTGATTAATACCGTTTTGTCCAGTTGTACCATCAATTACTAACAATGTTTCATTAGCTTCATGTCCTAATTTCTGAGTAATAATTTTATTAATCTTTTTTAACTCCTGCATCAAATTAACTTTATTTTCTAATCTTCCTGCCGTATCAACAATAATAACATCACAACCTTCAGATTTAGCTGCTTCAACTCCAGCATAAACAACACTAGCTGGATCTTGCTTTGGTGTTCCTAAATAACAAGGAATGCCAATTCTTTCTGCTCAAATTTGTAATTGTTCAACTGCACCAGCACGAAAAGTATCAGCAGCAACTAGAATTGGTTTTTTACCTTGTGTCTTTAATTTAGCTGCTAATTTAGATGCTGATGTTGTCTTACCATTACCATTAACACCAACAACTAAAAATAACGAAATATTATTACTACTAAAATTTAATCTTGTAGAAACCAACTGACCATCAGTATAAATAACAAACATTTTATCAATAATAATATCATTAATATCTTTTGGTTTTGTTAATTTTTGGATTTTGGCTTCATGACGAATTTCATCAGTAATAGTTTCTGCCATTTTGTATCCAACATCTGCTAAAATTAATACTTCAGTTAATTCTTCAAAATATTGTTCATCAAGTTGATGATAACGCGCTGCTAATGCTTTAATTTTAGATGCAAATAATGTTCTTGACTTTTTAAGGCCCTGATCATATTTAGTTGTCTTTTGACCAAATAATTTTGTCTTTAAATTTTTAAAAAATGCCATATTTTCACCTACATTGTTTATTATACCAATAAATAACTAGTTATTTATGACATTAATACTTTAATTTTATTAAAATATTAATAGTACGATTTAAAAGTTTTATTTAATAAGTAATTTATTATATTTTAATTTAATAATAAATCCAAAAAATATCAATCAATTTTTCTTGATTTTAACTAAAAATAAAAGATTGCTTTTGCAATCTTTTTAACTTGTTTTATTAAATACATGATGAATTTGATGGTTTATATCCACTTGTTGAAGGTTGATTTTGTAAATCCATTGCATTTATTTTTTTAGTTTTATTAAAACTTAATCGGTTGATTTTTTCTTCAAATACATGTTTCTCATTATTAGCAATTTCTTTTTCTAATAATAAATTTTTAAGTTGATCAGTTTTAATTAAAATATCCTTATTTATATCTTTGTTCTTATTAACACAACCAAAAGTAAAAATAATAATAATATAATTTAATACTGAATTTATTTTTTTCTGTTCAAAATATGCAATATCTCTTTCAATATTGGTAATTTCTCTTTCAATATTGGTAATTTTTTTAGTTATATTTAATAAATTTTTTTGATTTTGTTTTATTTTTAATTTTTTCATTTTTTTTAAAAAAAATTCAGAAATTTTCTTATCTTTTGAAAAATCTTTGGCAAAAGATAAACTATCATTACCCATTTTATCTTTTTCAATAAAATTAGCACCCTTATCAATTAATAAATTAATAAATTTTAAATCAGCATTACCCATTATAGCATAATGTAAAGGAATATTATCTCTATTATTTTTGACATTTATATTAGCGCCATATTTAATTAATAGATCTGCAGTTTCTAAAAAATTATGAAAACATGCATAATGTAAAGGAGTATTACCAGAATTATCTTTTTCATTTATATTTAAATTATTTATTTTATTAGTAAGAAAATAAATAACTTCCTTATTATTACCATTTTGTAAAAAGTAAATAAAAAGTTTTTGATCAAAAACTTTTCTTAAGTTTTCATCTGTTAATATTCTTTTTGCTTCATTCAATTCTTGCATTTTAAGTTTTGATTGAGGATTATTATTTTTATCTGGGTGAGTTTTTAGAGCAGTCTGTTTGAATTTTTTTTTAATTTCTGCTACTGATGCTGTTGGTAATACATTTAATATATCATAATAATTAGAAATTAATGATTTATCTTTCAAAATTCTTTTTTTCTCCTTTCAAAATAAAAAACCCATTTACTTTAAAATAAAGTAATGAGTTAAAAACAATATTTAGTTTTCAAATAAAGTATACTACATATTTGACTATTAATTTGGTAAATTTAAATATTTAAATTTACCAAACATTCTTTAGTGAACTTTATTTTATTCATCAGATTTTAATAATTCAATTAAATTCATTTTATTTAATTCATGATTATTAATAATAAATGTTGAAATATATATACCACCAATTATGATAAAACTTACTGGTAATATTCATCATGTTATTGTAAATGGTAAAGCCACACCAACAAAACTAATAAGAATATTAATTAAACCATAAATAGCAAGGTAACCTAGGGCAAACCCTACAATATAACCAAGTAATGCTCAAGGTGTAAAAATACCTAAAGTAAAAGAATTAATTTCTCAATTAGTATATCCTTCTGCTTTCATATGAGCCATAAAACGACGAAATTGATCGGTAAATAAATCAGTAATCATAATAACAATTAATATTGAACAAATAATCGTTGTCACAATAAATAAAGCACTAGCACTGAAAGCAATATCTGACATTTTAGTAAGCATTGCTTGTTGTTTTGATAATAAATAATTTTTTTTGACCATTGGTATATTTTGATTACCACTTAAACTAGTGGTTGCATAAATAGTATAATCATCTAAATTTGATTTAAAACTCATTCTTCCAATTAAATCAAAAACATTAGCATTAGCACTTAACTTACCATTAAATCATTGAAATACATCCGTTCCTGAATAATAAGGATTATCATCAATATAACTATAACCCATAATTTCATTAGCTCATTTTTGATCAACATAGGCTTTAGGAGTATCATAAGAATCTTGAATTCCCACAACTTGATATGTATGAAGTGGATTATCATTACCCGTAATATTTTTTCATCATGTTGGCATGTTATTTTTAATATCTGCTTGTAAACTATCAGCATTAATATTATTTTCTTTAGTTAAAATATTATTATTAACCATTCCCATAAATCATTCTGCTGGGCGGTTTAATAAAATACTTAATGGATCTTTAGGATCAAATCCATTATATGACTTTACCAAATCATATGAAAAAGGTCTAATTCATTTACCTGTTAAATCGGAAATATTTTCTAAATTAAATTCAATAATTTTAGTCCCATCAGCTGTTGGAATTGTACCCTCTATAGCATGATGATCAATATCAGAAGGCAATTTTAATCAAATATCATTAACATTATTTCAAGTATTAGGTTCATTATTTATAATTGGTTGTCCTTTTTCATCATACATACCATTATACCTAGTACCATGGATATCACTATATTCTTTACTATTATCAGATAATTTTATTTTTTGATCACCACGATAATTTCATTTTGTTCCACTTTTTGATCAGATGCCACCATTTGTAGTATAAGAATCTGTTGGTGGTGTTTCACCGTAATATCAATTTTCTTTTGGTAAAGGAATACTTTTACCATCAATATTTTTATAACATAAAGTATTAACTTGTGGTACACCACTAAATTGTGAACCAACATCTAATCCAAATTTAGATTGAAAAGCACGATTGATAACCATTGGAATAGCATTAGCATTAGCATTATATTTTAAAGCTTTAACTTCATCATTTTTTAATACTAACATTGCAGTATTGGGATTAATCCCAATAACATCCATTAGTTCTTTTTTAGCAATTTTTGTACTTTCATCAACACCAACTTTAAACTGTGTTACTAATTCTTCATCTGGTCCATTAATATCACCATTATTAGTAGTTTTTGGATTAAAAGCAATAGTATTATGACCAATACTAAAATAATCATAAGGATCTTCTTTAATATTAGGTCTTGGCAAACTATCAAAACTCTGACGAACAAAGCCCGGTAATACTTGCTTTAAAATTTCTTTAATTGCCTCTGGACCAGGGGGCACTCCAGGATTGGGAACCTGCAAAATATTAGGTAATTGGCCACTTGCAAAATTAACAATATTATATGAAAATATTTTTGATGGTGTATTATCTTCTTTACTTAAATCAGTTATTAACTGATTACTAAAAGCTTTGCCACCTAATCAACTATATGATCAAACTAAATCATTAAGATCTAATGTCCCTGTTGATTGTTCTTGATAATAAGAGGACATTTTTTTTATAAACTCTGCTCTTTCAGATTCAGGAAAAGATGAATCGAAAGTAAAAATATCAGCAAAATTATTAGTTAATTTTTCTTTTTTAAACAATAATGGATTATATCATCCAACACGTGCCTTTTTCTCATCATAAACAATTTTATCTTCAGGTCAAGGCATAGCACCATAAGTTGGATAATATTTCTCACCACTTGGTCGATTAAAAAAATCTCATGAATATAATCCATATTTACTCATCGGCATATTCGGCATTGGTGTTTGATACTCATAATAATTTTTATATTTTTGAGTTTTGAAATAATTAACTTTTAAACTATTAATAGTGGCAGGAACTAGTGTTGTTGCTACAATTGAAAGTGAAGCTAAAGTAATAACTCCCGAAGTAACTAAAATTTTTTTTCAACTAGTTTTTGATAATGATAATAAAAAACGAAGACGAAAATTATTTTGTAAAAACTTGCTAGCTCTACTTTTAGGAACACCTAAAGCTAAATCACTATCTTTTTTAATTAAAAATAAAGGATCACGTTTTAAAAGACGAAAGGCAGTTAATAAAGTAACAACTGTAATAAAACCAATAATTAAAACAATTGAAATAAATAATGGAACAACATCAAAGTTAAAAACATTATATGGTAAAACAAATAAAGTATTAAAAATCTCAGTTAAATATACCTGAATTACAAGACCAACAATTCAGCCAATTGGAATTGCAATTAATAGCGTTAATAATGGATATGCCAAATAAGAAATCGTAATTTGTCATGTTTTATAACCTATTGATTTTAAAATACCCATTGAAACTTGTCCATGTTGGATTGCCTTTTTAACAATTAAAGTGGTGATAAAAATAACAACCGCTAGTAAAAATAATACGCCTGCTATTGCTGCAAATAAAAACCCAATTATTGCTGAATTAAATATCTTTTCTTTACTATTATAAAGCGAAAACTGACTATTGCTACTTGTAACTACAGGATTTGGATTAATAAGATATGTAGAAGATGATTGTGGTGTTGGGTTAGTATTACCATATTTCTCAACTAAATACTTATTATAATCATATTGATTTAAATCACTAACACCATTATCACTAAATATTGTTTTTTGAAAAAAATCATTAAATAAATCAACATCAAATTCATGAATACTATTTTTAGGAATATTATTTCATTTTGTAAAATACATTAAAGTATTATCGGTTTTATCTGCTGTCTTATATCAATTTCCATCATTTCATGCTGAAGGTGTAACATAAGCAATAAATTCAGTTCTTGTATTAGGAATTGGATCTAAGTCACTAATCGTTGGATAAATATCATAAGCATCACCACCAATACCACTAACAATAAAGTCAGTACCATTAATATTAATATGATCGCCTGGTTTATACGCTTTATTACTTTTATTTTTTCTTGCATATTGTGGCGTAATAACTATTTCATTTTTACTTGTTGGTGCAACACCTTCAAATACTTTTAGATTAGTATGATTTAAAGCATTAGGTAAACCAATATCAATAATTTTAGTATTAATTTGAGTATTATTAATTACTCCAGCACTGGCAGTAAATTGATTACGAACATATAAATCACGCATTTGTAATGCTGCAACCGCACGAATTAAATATGTAGAAAATGCATCTCTTTCAGTGCCATCACTAATCACATTATAGTTAAAAGGTGAATGATAACCAATAGAAGTATTAGTAAAATTAGTATAAATGTTACTATCTGATTCTGTTGCAGAAAAATTACGATAAATTCTCATTCATTGACCATTCATACCATACTCATTATCTAATTTTGGATCAGTTTCAGTTTCCTTAACTACTTTAATAAAAAGTTCATTTCTTTCTGTTGGATCTTGCAAATTAACACTATCAGGAATAGTAGCATCATTAGAAGAAGATCTAAAATTTATTTTATTTTCTAAAATTCAAGTGGTAACTTTATCATTATCAGTTTCCTTTAATATCGGATCTGTTGAATGTTTTGTAATCCATTCCTTAATAAAAGTATTAATAGATTGAAGAATATTGGGTGCTGTTTTTTTTAAGAAAACATCGCGATATAAATCATCTGCTGCTGTTTTAAAATGGTTTTTTAAATTTTCATTAGCAGCATTTTTTGATTTTAATAAAAATTGACCATAGATGCTTGCTTTAACATTATTATTATTCAAATTAAAAAGTAAAGGATTATCCGGATTTGTTCATCTTATATCATTAAACCCAGTAATATTGCCTGTATTATCACGAGTATAATCAATAGTTAAGTTATCTTTAGTGATTGGTAGTATTTCTTGATCTGTACCTATTTTTGTATCATCAAAATAAAGCGCTTTAGTACTTTTACTATTAGTTCCATCTTGAACATAAAATCGACCTAACTTTAAACTAAAAGCTTGATTAGCAATTTGTTTAATATCTTGCGACACTGGTGAATAAGGTAAAACAGCATCAAACTTAAGATCATTTAATCCTAATTGATTACTTCCTTCAATCATTCTAACGTATGATATTCAACTTCCAGTAACCAACGAAGTTGCAAAAGCAGTAAGTAATAGTAAAATAACTAATTGTAATTTACTTTTTCATGTAGCAACTAAAGTCTGCTTTAATAGTAACGCATTCTTAAATAAACTTTTTTTTGATTTCTTATTAGTAGATACCATTTTTTTATTATTGGCTTTTTCGCGTTTATTTAACCTTGCCATTACAGTTCTCCCTAATTCCTGAAATTAAAATTTTGCATTTAATTTTAATTATTAAGTTCACATATGGATTAATAATATCACACTTATACAAAATTAATATATAGGATAATTTTAAAATAAATAATAAATAGTTTTTATAATGTTTAATTTTTCTCTGTTTGATATATTACCATATTTAAATTGTTTATTTAAATAAATTTTAAAATTAAAATAACTAATGATACAATTTGTAAGAAATAAATTTAATTATTTTCAGAGTTAAATATATTAAATTTTAGTAAAATAAAATTGACAAAAATAACACTTTATTTAAGGAGAACTGCTATGAAAAAAGTATTTACCAAGTTAGGAATTATCTTAATAGCAAGTGCCACTATTTTACCTCTATCGGCTTGTACCTTTAATTTTTATGTTAACCGTGTAACTAATAGTATCGCTAAAAGTTTTGCTGACCAAACTTCTGCTTTAATTAAAAGTATGGTTATGTCAAAAGAGTTAGGTGCTGATACTAGTAGTACTAATGATGATATTATGGGAAAAATTAAAAATAATAGTATTAATAATTTAACTAAAAATACTAGTTTAAATAATTGAGGTGATTTACAAACACGTTGAGGGGAAAATGGAAAAATTGATGTAAATAACTTTGATCCTGATAATTTTTTTAAAGCTTCTGGAACAGGTGAATTAACTAAAACCATCAATAGTAAAAAGCAAGTTAATGATGTTTTTTCATCACTTGATTATATTAGAACTATATCAATTATGGCTAATCCACAATTAAAAAATATAGTTGTAGGTGCTGGTATGGACCCCATTTCTAGTTTTTTAAAATCATTACAAGGTGACTTAAGCAGTTTACCAGCTGGATTACAATTAGTTGCTAATTTAATTAATAACTATGGTCCTAATTTTTTAAATCCGCTAACTAGAATATTTGGTAATTTAGTCAATGGCAGTTGATCTGATCAACAAACTTCTACACCCACTGATGAAGAAACATTAACTAAGTTTATGAATAATTGAAAAGATGATAGTGGTCAACCTTATAGCGCTTGAAATGATGATGGAAAATGAAAAATAAGTCCAAGTTTTGGTCAATTTCCTGGTCATAAAGTTGAAAATTGAAAATCAAAACAAGATTATGATTTATATCATGGTGGAACTTTAATTAATTACTTGTTTTGAAAAATGAGTGAAGACAATAAAATTTTTGGTAAAGATGGTAAAACTCCAAGGTATTTAGGTAATATTCTTTCAGAATATATAACTGTTAATGGTATAAATCCACCGGATGTTCAATTTGATGATAAAGGATTTTTTGCTGATATTGAAAAATACTTTCCCTATCTTTTAACTAACCCACTTTATATCTTAACAATTATTGAAGCAATTATTCCGGTTATTAAAAAATGAATATTAGATATGCCCGATATTACTGAAGGTGTTAAAAATTTAACAATTGGTAATGGTTATCCATCAAAGCCAAGTGCTGGTAGCTATAATTTACTTGATATTATCAATACTATAAAATCTTTAATTAGCCAACCAGAAAAATTAAAACAAATACTTCTAACCGTATTTGGTAAAACTACAGAAGAAACTCGTGGTTTCGATACATTTCTTTATGATGTTAAACTTAATTTAAAAGTTAAAATTGGTCCTTTACCTATATCAGCAAATTTAACCTTAGGCGGGCTTATTGGTGATAGTGCATATGATCCTAGTGCATTAATTGATACCATTATCAAAGCAATTAATACAGATAGTGTTAAAAACATTATTACTAGTATTACTGATCTAATTACCAAAATTTCAGAACAATACCCAGGTAATGAAGGTATTAATATTGATCTACAAGATTTAGAGAATTTTTTATTTAATAATACTACTGGTCTCTTAATAATTCTTAAAAATGATACTATTGTTACTCTAAAAAACATAATTAATAAAAGTGATGTAACAGCAACCGATGTCGAAGAATTATATAAATCATTAGGTGGACACATTAATAAAGATGATCCAGAATATCCAACTTTTACTCAAGGTTCAATACTTGATATTTTACAAAAAACTATGCTTGAACCAAACAGTCAACTAAATAATATCTTAAATTTATTACTTGGTACTACTTATGAAAGTCATAAATTAGGAATTAAAAATATTATTACTGCTAATAATAATCAATGAATTAAAGATAACTATGAAGTTTATTTTGATGCTGATAACACAACCGGCATTAATAAAAAAATAGGTAATACTTCTGATATTACTATGACTAAAACTACCATCAATAATATCGAAACAATTAATTTAAAATATGATTTTACATATAAAATTAAAAACACTACATATCATTTTATTATCACTGCTATTGATATTGAAAATTTAATTGATTTTCAAGGTATACGTACTTTTAAATTTAAAAGTATTACTTTAGTAAAATAAAAAACTAATTTTAATGTATTATTTACTAGATATTTAATAAAAAAATAATAGTTATCATAATAATAATTATTTTTAACTATAAAATATATTACTATATACTATACAATTTTAATTTTAATGCTATACTTAATTAAGTGCTTATTAATCTCATTATATCAGATATTATTATCAGATTTATCAATTAGGCGCCAGAAAGAAGAGGCATTGTTAATGGAAAACAATCAAACAATAGAAGCATTATTAGAAGAAATTAAAGTTTTAAAAGAAACAGTAATTACTATTAATGCAAGTTTAACAACACTTGTAAAAATCACAGAAGAACGTGAAAAACGTTTTGCTGAACGTGGAGCAAGAACACAAGGGGATAGAAATTCTTCTGATCGTGGAAACTTTAGACCACGTTCTGACCGTGGTGATTCTAGTTGAGGAAACAGTGGTGGATTTAGCAGACGAGACCGTGACGACCGTAATCGTAAAGGATAATTTAAACAAATAAAAAAAACTTATAACTAAGATTTAGTTATAAGTTTTTTTTATTTGTTTAAATGTATAAATTAAATATTAAAAATAACTATTTTAATTTCACTAATTTGTTAATTTTTCAAAATCTAAAACCCCATCAACTCAACTATTATTAAAATTAGTATCATGAGTTGTCAATAATACAGTGCCTTCAAATTCTTGCAATGCTTTTAATAAAGACTCTTTAGCTAAAACATCAATATGATTAGTTGGCTCATCTAAAATTAATAAGTTATAAGGTTTTAATGCCAATGCTGCTAATCTAACCTTAGTTTGTTCACCACCAGAAAGTAAGTTCATTGGTTTCATTACTAAATTACTACGCAAACCAAAACTTGCTAAAATTCTTCTAATCTCAACATCATTTAATTTAATATCTAACTCTTTTAAATAATTAAATGGAGTAGTACTAGTCATTACTTCAGTTTGATGAAAATACGCTACTTGCATTCGATCATCTAAATTAATATTTCCAACAAATGCTGGAATATTACCAGCTAACGTTTGCAAGAAAGTAGTTTTACCAATTCCATTATACCCTTTAACAACTCACTTACTACCAGTCTTAATAACAAAAGTAAGCGGCTTAATTAATGGTTTATGATAACCTATTTCAAGGTTTTTAGCTTGGACAGCAATTGAACTTGTTGTTTTATAATACTTAAAATAAAACTTTGGAGGAGACTGGATTTGCTGTTTTTCTAAAACATTAATTTTGGATAATTGTTTTCTTCTTGATTCAGCACTTTTAGCAGTCGAAGCACGTGCTGCATTTTTACTAATATAAGTTTCTAATTTTTCAATTAATTTCTTTTGATTTGAATATGCTGATTCATATTGACGATGATGTAAACTTTTTTGTTCTAAAAAACTTTCAAAATTACCAACATAACGAGTAATCATATAATTATCAATATCAAAAATAATATTACATGTTGTATTAATAAAATTACGATCATGTGACACCAATAAAAATGCACTAGGGTAATTTTGTAAAAACTTAGCTAATCAATTAATTTGTTCAATATCCAAAAAATTAGTTGGTTCATCAAGTAATAAAAAATCATCTTCATTTAATAATAATTTTGCTAATAACACTTTTGCTCTTTGACCACCACTTAAACTACCTAAAGTTTGTTCTAAAAGTTGTAAATTAATACCCAATCCATCAACTAAACGACCAATTTTTTTACTAAAAGTATCAAATCCTTGGTGTGTCAATTCATCTTGAATTTTGATTGCTTTCGTTAATAACTCTTCACTATAATTATTAGCCATTTCTGCATATAAGTTTTCCATTTGTTGTTCGCGTTCAAAAAGTTTTTGATAACTTTCACGCAAATATTGTAAAACTGTTAATTCTAAATTAACCTCTTGATGTTGATCCAAATACCCAATTTTAATTTTAGGATGAATATTTAAATTAATATGATCTGCAGATACTGTTCCATTAATAATATTTAATAATGTTGTTTTACCAACACCATTCATACCAATTAATGCCACATGTTCACCTTTATTAATTTGTAAAGTGGCGTTTTTATATAAAACTTTTCCACCATTAGCATGTGTTAAATTCTCAATTGTGACAATACTCATCTTATACCTCATTAATATTTTTTAATTACTTAGTAATAATAACATGAATATTAACCATAAAATAAGAGAAAAGAGAAAATAGTATTAATTTTATAGATTAAAATTTTATTATTTTCGACAAAATTGTTAACTTATTAAGTATATTGAAATAAACATTTTACTTTATTTCAAGTATTAGTTGAAATTGGAATATTATTAATACTCTTTGCATCAAATTTTTCTTGAGTTTGATGAGACAATTTTCTATTTTTAATTATATTAATATTTTGTTCAAAACTTGGTCTAATTTCATCAAAAGGTATGTTTTTTTGAGAACTTAAATAGTTTTTTAAAACTCTAGAATTGATATTATGAAAATCTATTTCTTTTAAGTCTTCCATTTCTAGTTTTTTTGCTTTTTTTGATTCTACTAGATTTCACATTTTTTTTAATAAAGGTTTAATTGCACATTCTTTTAATAACTGAACACCTAATACTGCTACAATTGCTAAAACTATACATCAACCTATAGGCAGAGCAGTAAATGTTGCTATTCCCAAAGCTGCAGGAGTTCATCAACAAAGCGCCATTACAAGGGGAATTTTAAGAGCAAGAACAGAAATAATTCCTGAAACAACACCAAAAAGATAAGTTTCAAGGGCAAAAATAAAAAATTTTCCAAAACTCACCTACCTAATTTACCTAAAATATTTTTACTTTCTTTAATCTTTTCATCATTATTAATGATACCATTAATATTTTCTTTATTTTTAAAATCCAAAATAGATTTTTTTCTAATAACTACTTGATTATCATTTTCATTTTTTATGAATTGACTTTCTTCTAAAAGTTCTTTTTTACAAAAATAAACTCTATATTGTTCTATTATTTTTTGTTCAACATCAGTTTCTTTATTATTAATATATACTATCTTTTCTCATATCTCATCATTACTAAAATAAATTCTCGTCACAATGCAAGGACCATTATCTTTATCTTTTATTTTCTCAAAAAAATATTCAAAAATTATAATATCCTTATTAATTTCTGTTTTATATACAAAATCATTTTCTGATTTTATTTTATATGTTATTAATTCTCTCTGTATTTTCTCTTTATTTTGATGTAAAGGTTCATCTCTAGTAATTCATGGACCTTTTTTTACAATATTACTTATAGCTTTTGATAATATCGGTTTCATTTTTTTCTCCTTATTTGATTAAAAAATAAAAAACCCATTTACTTTAAAATAATAAAGTAATAGGTTTAAATAAAAACTCATATACACACCAAACATCTTGTTATATTTTATATAATTTTTAAAACAAATTTATTTTTTCAAACTAGATCCCGCTTTGTTTTGTTTTTGTTGTTTTTTTTCTTCTTCTTCTTTTTCTCTCTTTCATCTTTCTCTAGTTTCATTCACATCATTAATTTCCCATTTAGCAACTTTGCTTAAATCTGTTGGGCCATTAGGTTCTGTTTTTCATGGGTTTGGCATTTTTTAATTTTCTCCTTACTTCAATTTGAATATTTTTTCTCCATTTTAAATATTAAATATCTGACATCATTATATATCTTTTTTATTTTTTTTAAATAATTTTTTACAAATTTTTATAACTAAAATTAAAACTATAAGTTTAACCACATATTTTTATTTTATTACTTTTATTAGTGTTTAAAAATTTCATAATATGTAAAAATTTTTACTAAAAATAAACACTCCATTAATGCACTAAGATTTTTTATAAAATTAAGATAAGTAGGGTAAAATTATTGCAATTTTTCCAAAAATATTTATCAAAAAAATCAAAAACTTATATAGAGTATGAATATATTTTTGAAAAAAAACTGAAAATATAAATTATTTCTAAAAATAATAACAAATTTCCTTGCAATTTAAATATTATTTGTTATTATTCTTATAAGGATTTAGATAGCCTAGGTCCTTTAAAATTAAAGTAATATGTCAAAACATTATTCAATTATAATATTTTTAAATATAAAAATTTAAAATTAATCTAAAACCCCTAATTTAAACTCTATAACCCCAATAACCTTAAGTTTTATTTATAAATAACCCCCCCTTTTTTTTATAAATGACATATTACCTTAGCAATAATTCTTGTGTAGACAAGAGCTGAAAAGCTCTTGTTTTTTATATATAAAAAAGAAAAAATGAATTTAAAAATTAAAAATTGAATGTTATAATAAAACTTAAGGATCTATTTATAAATATCCTTAATATTTAAATAATTAAGTTACAGAACTCTAATCACTATAAATATAATAATTCTCTTAAAATTAACCCTAAAACCTTATATTTATAATGTTTTCTACACAATTAAATCTGTAACTTAATTATTGTTCGATAGCAAGAAAAAAATCTTGTTTTTTTTATATGCTAATTTTTTAATTTTATATGAAGTTATACTTACTTATTGTTATAATAATTTTATGAAATTAGGTGAATAAATGAAAAAAGCATTAATTATTGATGGTAACAATTTATTATTTAAAGCATATTATGCTACTGCATACCAAGGAGTTAATCTACATTCGCTACAGGGTATTCCAACTAATGCCGTCTATGCTTTTATTAGAATGCTGACTAAGTACTTAAAATCTAACAACTATGCTAGTGTTTTTGTTGCATTTGATGCTGGTCGTAAAACATTTCGCCATGAAACTTTAGCAACATATAAAGGAAAAAGAAGTGAAACTCCGGTTGAGTTAATTGAACAATTTAATTTAGTTAAAATATTTTTAGACTTAGCACAAATTCCTTGGGGACAAATAAATAATTATGAAGCTGATGATATTATTGGCAGCATTGTTAAAAATAAAGTTGCTAGTAATTATCAAATTGATATTATGAGTAGTGATAAAGATTTATTACAACTATTAGATAACAATATTAAAATTCTTAATCCACAAAAAGGGATGAGTGATTTAAAGGTTATTACTATTTCTACATTTCAATCAGAATATGAATTATTACCTTATCAAGTTACCGATTTAAAGGGATTAATGGGTGATAGTTCTGATAATTTACCTGGCATTAAAGGAATTGGTCAAAAAACTGCTATTAGTTTATTAAAAGAATATGACACATTAGAAAATATTATTGAAAATGTAGAACAATTAAAACCAAATGTTAGTAAACTAATTAAACTTAACTTTAATAATGGTATTATTTGTAAACAACTAGCACAACTTAATTTAAATACACCAATTACTGGTAATTTAGAAACGTTTAATTATAATGTTGAAAATTTAAATAATGAAAAGTTACAAGACTTTTACAAACAATATAATATGAACTCTTTATTAACACAAGACACTAATCCTAAAACTAATAAAAATAGTACATCTCACGTTCAAATTATAAATAAGTGAAGTCAAGAATGAAATTGTGATTCAAATTACTTATGATTAGAAATTTTTGGTGATAATTATAATCGTGATAATATTATTGGTTTTGGTATTAAAAATAAAAAAGGAACATTTTATATTAATAAAATCAATGCAATTAATTGTTCTAATTTTCAACATTTCTTACAAAATAAAAAACTACAAAAAATAACTTGAGATTTAAAAAAGGTTATTATCGCAGGACTACGTTTAAAATTAATAATAAATAATATTATTTTTGACCATATGTTAGCTGCTTACCTTCTTTATGCTAATGAAAAAATATTACCAGAAAACATTGCTGTTATACTCAATGTCAATGTTAAAGATAATTTAAGCGCTGATGATTTCTATGGCAAAGGTATTAAAAAAAATATTCCCAATGATGAAAAAGAAATAGCTATTTTTTTAGAAAAAAAATTAAATTTTTTAACAGATTCTCATCTCATTCTTATAAAAAAATTAAAAGATACTAATAACTGAAATTTATATCAAGAGATTGAACTACCTGCTGCTTTTGTATTAGTAAATATGGAGTGTAATGGTGTTAACATTGATCAAAAAAAATTAAAACTACTAACTGATAAAACTTTACTAAAAATCCAAGATTTAGAATTACAAATTAAAAAAGAAAGTAATAGTAATTTAAATCCAAATTCACCAAAACAAATTAGTGAATACTTATTTAAAGAATTAAAATTACCTAATTATAAAAAAGGTAGTACTGCTTTTGAAGTTTTAATTAGTTTAAAAAATCAACATCCAATCATCGATATTCTTTTAGAATATCGTAAATTACAAAAATTATATTCCACTTACTTACTTGGTTTACAAAAATATATTTTTGATGATGGTAAAATTCATAGCATTTATAATCAAGTGCAAACCAGTACTGGCAGGTTATCTTCATTAGATCCTAATATGCAAAATATTAGTATTCGCGATAAAGAGCAAAGAGAAGTTCGCAAAATCTTTATTCCAAGCAAACCACATACTAAAATACTATCCTGTGATTATTCGCAAATTGAATTAAGAATATTAGCTCATATTAGTGAAGATGAAAATTTAATTAAAGCTTTTCAGCAAAAGCATGATATTCATCGCGAAACTGCAAGTAAAATATTAAATATACCTTTAGCAGAAGTTACTAACGAACAAAGACAAAATGCAAAAGCTATTAATTTTGGAATTGTTTATGGCATTTCTAGTTTTGGTTTATCACAACAAATAGGAATTAAAGTTGAAGATGCTAAAATATTTATTAATAAATATTTTTCGGTTTTTCCAAAAATTAAAAGTTATATTAATAATATAATTGATTTTTGTGAAAAAAATGGATACGTTCAAACAATTTTTAATCGTAGAAGAGAAGTAATGGAAATTACAAATAAAAATAAGGTGATTCAAAATTTTGGTAAACGAATAGCAATGAACATGCCAATTCAAGGTAGTGCTGCTGATATTTTAAAATTAGCAATGAATAAAATTTATAAAGAAATAAAAAAACAAAATATTGATGCAATATTAATTGCACAAATTCATGATGAATTAATTTTTGAAGTTGAAGATAATAAAGTTAATGATGTTATTACTAAAATTACTAAAATTATGTCTAATGTTACTAAATTAAAAGTTCCCTTATTAATTAATACTAGTATTGGTGATAACTGATTTGAATTAAAATAAATTTTTAAAAATTTATTAATATTTAAAATAAATTAGTTTATTATATTTTATTGGAAGGAAAATAAAAATGCCAGAATTACCCGAAGTTGAAACTGTTCGCAAAACTTTACAACCACTTTTAACTAATCATAAAATTATTGGTGTTAGAATTCTTTTAAATAAAATTATCAAAACACCAAGTATTGAACAATTCACAAAACAAATTATTGGACAAACAATAAATGATGTTCAAAGAGTTGGTAAATTATTAATATTTATATTAGATGATTATGTATTATTAAGTCATTTACGAATGGAAGGAAAATATTATTTTCAACAAAATAATCAATCAATAAATTGAAAACATGTCTTATTAATATTAGAATTAGACAATAAATACGAATTAAGATATCATGACACAAGACAGTTTGGAACCTTTCATTTACAAACTAAAAATGAATATCAAAAAATAAAACCTTATATTAATATTGGTCCAGAACCTTTTAATAAAAATGTTACTGCTGAATATTTAAAAAATAAATGAAAAAATAAAAGTCAAAGTATTAAAGCAACATTATTAGAACAAAATGTTATGAGTGGTTTAGGAAATATTTATGCAGATGAAGTATTATTTTATGCTAGTATCCATCCGCAAAGTATTACTAAAAACTTAACACTTAAACAATTACAAGAAATCATTAATAAAGCAAAATTTGTGCTTAATAAATCAATAAAACTTGGCGGATCAACAATTAGTAGTTATACTTCAAGCCTTGGTGTAACAGGTTACTATCAACAAGAATTACAAGTTCATACTAGAGCAAAAATGCCTTGTTTTAAATGCCATACTATTATCAAAAAAATAAAAATAAACCTTCGCGGAACTTACTTTTGTAATCACTGTCAAATTAAATATTAACTGTGGAAAACTCAAAAGTATATATTAATAAAGAATATTTTTAATAAAAAAAAGTGGAATAAATGTGGATAAGTATGTGTTTTAATCATTTCACTTTATTTATATTCTTTATGTGCATATAATTATCATACCATGAAAGAAATGGATAGTAAAAAGAAAGTTAGGGAATGAATATGAACAGAACAATAAATGATATTGATATTTTTAAGTTGAACCAATCAGAATATATTAGTAACGAAGATTACCAAATTTTATTTATGTTATATCAACCAATAATTGGTATTGAAGCAATAAATTTATATTTAACTTTAGTTCAAGAAAAGTTATTAACAAAACGTATTAATCTTGATTTCAATCACGGACGAATTAAATCTTTATTAAAAATAACTTCCACTCAATTACTTGTTGCTTTCCAACAACTTGAATCTGTTAACCTTATTAATACTTACTACTATTCTTTAAAATCTACTTACATTTATCAATTGTGTTCTCCCTTATCTGCTGATGATTTTTTTGCTAATACCCATTTAAACTCAGAACTACTTAAACAATTAGGAACTTTAAATTACGAAAGACAAAAATTTTATTTTTTGAAAAATGATATTGAAATTACAGAAAATTATGTTAATATTACTCAACAGGAAAATACTATCCCTCAATCTTTAAAATTAAAAACAGCACTTAATAATATTTATGCTAAACAAGAACAAACATCAATCTCTAGACCAATTTATTCATTTCAAAATAAAAATCAAATTAACACTATGAAAGTTAATTTAAATTCTAATGGTAATACAATTATATCTAAAGATAATTCTAATGTTATTAATACCACATTAAATTTAATGCAACAAAAATTACCTGAAGAATATTTAAAAAATTTAACTGGTAAAATACCAACTGATAAATTAAAAACAACATTAGAAATATTAACTAATAACTTTCAATTAAATAATGCTGTAATTAACTGCTTAATTGAATATGTTTGATTTAAAAATAATAAACGTTTAGAACCAAACTATATTATTAAAATTGCTGAAACCTTTCAAGAAAATCAAATTAATACTATTGATGATGCTTTATCTCATTTAAAACTTGCTTATGCTCGTAGCAAAAAAAATCCACAGCAACAATTTCAACAAGAATCATTATGATCTACTACAGAACAATCAACAACAAATAATTTCAATAAAAAATTAATTAAAAAATATAAGGTTGATAATATTAATAAAAAAGATATAACATTAACTCAAGAAGAAATAAAGAATATTTTAAAGGAATTTGATGCCCATTAATTTAATTATTAAAAGACACTATTATTAAGTAAGGAAATGATTATCATGAAACTTAAAGCGACAACTATCTTAAAAGAAAACATTAACAATGCTGAACTTCATGACTTTATTAAAAAAAACAACTTAACTAACAGCAAACTAGAACCATATGTTGAATTATTAAAAACTTATATTGATAGCTACAATTTATGTAAAAAACGAGAAAATCTTAGCAAATGTCTACAAAATGTTAAAGGATATCGTTATAAACTAGTAATGTTACCTAATCAAAAAATAAGTTTAGTACTAACGGATTGTCTTCATTCTATTAATAGATCTGTCCAACAACAAGTACATAATAATTTTTTAATTAAATACTATGATGATAAACTTTTATCACTTTCATGAAGTAAAAATTTTAATGCCTCAACTAATGCAAGAAAAGAAATCATCCAGTATTTACATCAATCTTTAAAACACAAAAGTTATCAAGGTTTATACTTATATGGTGACACAGGTAGTGGCAAAACTTTTATTTTTATCTTATTTGCAAATAAATTAATTCAAAAAAATCAAACTGTTTGTTTTATTGTATGACCTGAATTTGTTATGGACATTAAAAAAAGTTTTAAAAATGATACTGATACTAATCAGCAAATTGAACAATTAAAATCATGTGACTTATTATTTATTGATGATTTAGGCGGTGAAACCGTTAGCGCTTGAGAGCGTGATGAATTATTATTTAGTATTCTTAATGCACGAATTTTACCATTAAAAACTACATTTATTAATTCTAACTATAGCATTAGTGAACTATATCAACATTATTATTTAAAAAATAGTAAATCAGAAGAAATTAAAGTTAAACGCTTATTAGAACGTATTCAAACTTTAACTATACCAATTGAATTAACTGTTGAAGAATCACAAACTACAATTGAAAATAATAATATTGACAATATTAATAATGAAATAGAATATATACCAATATAAAATATAGTATTTTTCATAAAAAAATAAAATAATGAAAACTATAATTAAAATAAAGGAAATAATTTACTAATAAAATAAATGTTTTATAAATAAATCCATATTTTATGACAAATATTAACAATATTTGTTTATAATATACCTAGTCATTAATCAATATAAAAAACAAACACACAAAAGGAGTGACTTAATAATGGCAATTAAAATTGCAATTAATGGATTTGGGCGCATTGGGCGCCTTGCCTTCCGTCAATTATTTGACAAAAAAGAAATTGATATTGTTGCTATCAATGATTTAGGAAATGTAGAAGCCCTAGCATATCTATTACAATATGATTCAGCACATAGAACTTGAAAACACGGAAAAATCAAAGCAGACAAATCAAAAAATACTATTAATGTTGATGGTAAAATAATTAAAGTTTGTCAAGAAAAAGACCCAAAAGCATTACCATGAAAAGCCAATGCTGTTGATATCGTAATTGAAGCAACTGGACGTTTTACAACAAAAGAATTAGCACAAGCACATATTGATGCTGGAGCTAAAAAAGTTGTGATTTCAGCACCAGCTAAGGGAGACTTAAAAACTATTGTTTATAATGTTAACCATGATATTCTAAAAAGTACTGATAATATTATTTCTGGTGCTTCATGTACTACTAATTGTCTTGCTCCTGTTGTTCATGCTCTAGAATCAGAATTTGGAATTATTAAAGGATGAATGACAACAGTTCATGCTGCAACCAATGACCAACGTTTACTAGACTTAGAACATTCAGATTTCAGAAGAGGACGTAGTGCTATGTCTAATATTGTTCCTGCAGCTACAAGTGCTGCTGCAGCTATTGGTTTAGTTATCCCTTCTGTTAAAGGAAAACTAGATGGTTCAGCAATGCGTGTTCCAATCATTACTAGTTCAATTGTTGATTTAACAATTGAATTAAAGAAAAATGTTACTGTTGAACAAGTTAATGCAGCAATGAAAAAACATAGTAGCGAATCATTTGCTTATAATGAAGATCCAATTGTTTCAACTGATATTATTGGTTCAAGTTTTGGTTCAAGTTTTGATGCAACATTAACAAAAGTTATTGAAGTTGAAGGCAAACAAATTGTTAAAGTTTTTGCTTGATATGATAATGAAATGTCATATGTATCACAATTAGTAAGAACAGTAATACACTTAGCAAAGCTAAAATAATTTTTAAATAGTTTAATTAAAATATTAAACTACAAAAATGCATCTTACCAATTACAAGATGCATTTTTATTAATCGTTTTAAAAATATATTAAAATTATAATATGAAAAAAGGAGATGAAAATTATATGAATAAAAAAACATTAAAGGATCTTGATTTTAAAAATAAAAAAGTTATTGTTCGTTTTGACTTCAATGTACCATTAGAAAATAATAAAATTACCGATGATACAAGAATAAAAGCAAGCATCGAAACTATTAAGTATTTACAAAATCAAGATGCAAAAATAATCATGTTATCACATCTTGGAAGAATTAAATCTGAAGCTGATAAAGCGAAGAATACTTTAGCGCCTGTTGCAAAAAGACTAAGTGAAATCTTAAAAGAAAATGTAATATTCATTAATGAAACTCGTGGTACAAATCTTGAAACAGCTATTAATAATCTTAAAAACAAAGAATTACTTTTAATAGAAAATACTCGTTTTGAAGATTTAAATGGTAATAAAGAATCTACTAATAATCCCGAATTAGGTAAATATTGAGCACATTTAGGTGATGTATTTGTTAATGATGCTTTTGGTACTGCACACCGTGCTCATGCATCTAATGTTGGTATTGCTACTAATATCAAAAATAGTTGTGTTGGTTTATTAATTGAAAAAGAATTAACAATGCTTAATAAAATCACCGTTAATCCAGAACATCCTTTTATAGCAGTACTTGGTGGTGCTAAAGTATCAGATAAAATTGATGTTATCAAACAATTATTAACAAAAGCTGATAAAGTTCTTGTTGGTGGTGGTATGGCTTATACTTTTATGAAAGCATTGAATTATAAAATTGGTGATTCATTATTAGAAAAAGATAAAATTGATATTGCTAAAGAAATTATTGAATTAGGAAAAGAAAAATTAATACTACCTATTGACTTTGTAATTGCTCCGGAATTTAAGGACATCAAAGGTAAAATTACTACTAATGAAAATATTCATGATGGATATGAAGGAATGGATATTGGTCCAAAAACAATTAAATTATTTGAAAATACTTTAATTAATGCTAAAACTGTTTTTTGAAATGGACCATTAGGAGTTTTTGAAATGAGTAACTTTGTTAATGGAACAAAAAATATTTGTAAAACTATTTCACAATTAAAAGGTGCATTTACACTAATTGGCGGTGGTGATAGTGCAGCAGCAGCAGTTAAATTTGGATATGAAAATAAATTTAGCCACATTTCAACTGGTGGAGGTGCTTCATTAGAATATCTAGAAGGTAAGGATTTACCTAGTATTAATGCTATAGAAAATAAATAGTGAAAATATATGATTACTCAAGATCAAACAACAAGTGTTTTTATTCTTATTAGTTTATTTTTAATTGCGATGGTTTTAATATTTCAATTATTCCAATTTATTTTTTGATTAATTATTATTTTAAAAAGTAAAAAAAATGATACTAAATTAAAACCTAGCTATCAACAAGCATTATCCAATGAAAATATTAATTGTCAAATAGTTAAAAGTAAATTTACTTTTAAATATCTTAACTATAATTTTAAAAAAAATATTTTAAAATTAAAAAGTCGTGATTTTAATGAAACCACTACTTGAAATAAATATCAAACTTTAAGTAGTGTACTTGTTATTAAGTGAAAAAATAATTCTCAAAAATGAAGTAATTTAGCTCTACCAATTATTAATTTATTTTTTATAAATGGTGTTATTATTACTATTATTTGTGCTTTATTGTATTATATTCCAACTCAAAATAATAATATTAACAAGGAAATATTAGCAATTTTTAGTTTCCTTAGTTTACTTATTATTACTATAAGTTGATTATTTTGAACAATGTTTTATGAAAAATTTCGTAAGCAATTAATGACATTAAATACAGAATTAAATTATAATGAACAAAAAACTATTAAATATATTACCCTATTTAAATCTTGTTTTCCATTTTCTGATTTAATGTTTTAAATAAAATAAAATTATTTTATTTAAGTATCAATTTTTACCACAAGTGTAAATTTGATACTTTTTTTATTATTTTTAATTAAATTTAAACTTAAAATTTATTAATAATTGATGATTAAATAAATTTCTATTATCTAAAATACAAATTAAAAATAAACTTAGTGGTTAATACCTAGTTATAGCGATAAAACTATAATATATATTTAAATCTCATTTATAAAAGTATAGTAATCTTGCTTTAAATTATATACCATATTTATTATTATAAAAGTAAATATCTTAAGAAAAATAAAAAAATGTTAAAATAAATACATAATTTTAGATATATTTTTATTAATTATTATTTTGAAAGGGGTGTTAAAATGAAATATTTTAATCCAAGTTTTTTATTTAAATTATGAATATTAATTATTCCATTATTTCATAATGAAAAACAAAAAGTACAATCTATACCAATAAAATCATTAAATAACCCAACAACCTTACAAGAATCATTAACCAATTTACAACAACTACCAATTAATTTAAAACAAGCCGAAATTTTTAATCATAAACATCGTCATAAAAAAAGAAATATTAATAGTAACTTAAAAAATTCAACATTTTTTAATGGTACATGTACAAATGAAGGAACTACTTTCGTAAAATTAATTAAAGAAGACTTTTACTATGGTGTTGAAGAGCCTTGAACTAATAATAAAGGAGTTGCTATATTACCTTATGTTTTAAAAGATAATGAATTGGATGGGTTACACTTTATTGGACACTAATTACATAGACAAGTGAACAAATTAGTTAAAAGAAAGGAATTATAATTATGGTCACTATTAACTCATATTCAGATGAATTTAAAAAACAAATAGTAGCTTTATATCAAAGTGGCAAATCAGTATCTTGCCTTGTTAAAGAATACAATGTTACAAGAGCAGCTACTTACAATTGAATTAAGCAATTTACTAATTCAGGTAGTTTTAAAACTAAAGATAATCTTTCAGATTTAGAAAAACAATTAATTCAAGCAAATAAAGAATTAAAACAGTTACGAATGGAAATTGATATTTTAAAGCAAGCAGCACTAATAATAGGCAGAAAGTAGAGATTATTGCAAATAATAAATCTAAATATAAAATTCGCACAATGTGTCATTTTTTAAAACTCTCTAAATCAACATATTATTTTAATTTAAAGAAAAAAAATAAAATTCAAAATAATATTTATGAACAAGCTGTTATTAGTGCTTTTAAAGAAAATAAAGAAGTTTATGGTACTAGAAGATTAAAAGTCATACTAGCAAACCAAGAAATTTATTTATCACGCAGAAAAATTAAAGAAATTATGAATAAGCATAATTTAATATCAAAATACACTAAATTATCATTCAAAAATTATCATAATAAAGTCAATGATAGTCAAATAACCAATCTTGTTAATAGAAACTTTAATAATAGAATTAAAAATGAAGTTATTGTTAGTGATTTAACTTATGTTCAAGTTAATGGTAAATGAAACTATATTTGCCTATTAATCAACCTATTTAACCGCGAAATTATTGGACATAGTGTTGGAGTTAAAAAAGATGCATCATTAGTATATCAAGCATTTATGCAATCAAATCACTGTTTAAAAGATATTGAAATATTTCATACTGATCGCGGTAATGAATTCAATAATAAAACTATTGATAAACTTTTATTAGCTTTCAACATAACTCGATCTTTAAGCAAAAAAGGATGTCCTTATGACAATGCTGTTGCTGAAGCAACTTTTAAAACTTTCAAAATTGAATTTATTAATGATAAAAATTTTACATCATTAATCCAATTAAAATTAGAATTATTTGATTACATCAATTGATATAACAACATAAGAATTCACAGTACTCTAAACTACCTAACTCCAATTAGTTATCAAAAACAAATGTCTACCAAAAAATAGTCCTAAAAAGGGTTGCCATTCCAGAAAATTTAGTTTTTATTGATAGAATAAATTTACTTATAGAAAAAATTGAAAATTTTAAAATTAATTTTATTGAAATTACAATATATGCACAAGATATAGACTTAACTTCTTACTATCTCTCACAACATAATCTTGAAAATAATTCTAATAAATATTATTTTAAAACAAAAAATGAAACAATAATATTTTTGAAAAAATATAAGAAAATCTATGAGCAACGAATAACAAAAACTAAAGAAAAATATGGAAAATCAATACCATTATTAAATGGTTTGCAACTTAATCAAGAACAAGCACTATTAAAAGGAACAGACTTAATAAGCACAGTATCATTAAAAAATAACAATAATGTTTTAATAAAAATTAAATTAACTGAACAAATCGAAAATATATATACAAGTCTTTTCATAATAAATAATCAAAAAAGTGATACTACAAGTCTTTTAGAATTTGAAGATCAACAAGCAGACACGTTCACGCTACTTTCTGATATTTACTATGATAGCACACCAACCCAATCACAACAAAATTTAAGTTCTTTTATTATTGATACTAGTACAAACACTAAAGAACAAAGTCCTGAAGAAATAAAAGATGAAAAAAAATATGAGTTTCTTAATTCTGAAAACTCACAAATAGTAAAAAATAAACTAACACAAAAAGTAGTATATAACATATAAAAACTTTTAAATAAATTAACTAATGTTATTCTTTTAAATTAAGAAAAGAATAACATTTTTAATAATAAATTAAAGATTGACTACTATCATTCAATTCTGAATTATTATCTCAATTATCCAACATATCATTAATTGCTCTAATTGAAATAGGATCAAATCTAATTAATTGATTATTAACATCAATAATTAAGTTATCTACCATTCTTTCCAATTCTCATTGAAACATTAATGGTTTTTCTTTATTTTGTAATTCTTCTTTTTTATTATTCAATTTTGTTAATATTTCTATTAAGCTAACTGTACTATTTTCATTTCAGTTATTATTTATATTTACAAAATCATTTCTTAAATTTTCAATTTCACTAATAGTTTTATTTATATACCTTGCTTCTGCTCTCTTCTCATATCATTCAGGAAATAATTTTTTGTGTACAAATGGTCCCATAGTAAATAATACTAATAATGAACTAGTAACAGCACCCATTAGCATTCGAATTGGTAATGAAAATAAATTTTCATTACTACCAAGTGCTTTAACAATTTTTTCATTACATAAATATGTTATACCAATTCCTGGTATTGTACTAAGCAAAAACCCACTACCAATAATACTCACTTTTTTTCATATATTTAATCCTTGATAATTATATATTAATTGTTGTCTACTATCTTCTGATATTCCTTCTTGTCTTATCATAATTTACTCCTATTTTTTAATTTGAGTTAATAAAATTAATTACTAATATCTTAACATAAAAACTAACATTAATATTTTAATAAACAATTAATTAATATATTTAATATTCTAAAATAAAAATAATAAAAACTAATTAATGGAAATAAGTTTATTAAATAATAAAATAATTAAAACTTCTTTTCATTTTTAATATAATCTCATATATTATCCTTTCAAAGTTGCTAACATTACAGCTTTAATAGTATGTAAACAATTTTCTGATTGTTGAAATACCTTTGATGCAGAAGATCGAAATACTTCATCAGTAACTTCTAATTCACCTGTTCCACCATATTGTTTAACAATATCTTGAGTAATTTGTGTATTACCATCATGAAAACTTGGTAAAGAATGTAAAAATATAACATCTGATTTTGCAATTTTCATTTTTTCATTATTAACTTGATATGGCATTAATTCTTTAATTCGTTGTTTTAATAAAACTTTATCTTCAGATACAGATGTTCAAACATCAGTAGCAACTACGTCAGCATCTTTACTTGCTGTTTTATAATCTTCTGTTAAAATAATAGAGCCACCCGTTTCTTGAGCAATTTCTTGACATTGTTTTAATAGTTGAGGATATGGTCATAAATTTTTATTAGCACAGATTACTAAATTCATTCCTAATTTTGCACTAATAATCATATAACTATTAGCCATATTAAAACGAGCATCTCCAAAATAAACAAATTTAATACCTTTAACATCTTTATTTTTTTTACACTCTTGAATTGTCATAATATCGGCTAGCATTTGTGTTGGATGATATAAATCAGTTAAGCCATTTCATATTGGAACACCGGCATTTTCAGCTAATTCTTCAACATCAGTTTGTTTATATCCACGAAATTGAATACCATTATAAATTCTACCAAGAAATTTAGCGGTATCAACAATTGATTCTTTAATTCCTAATTTACTACTAGTTGGATCAAAATATGTTGAATGCATTCCTAAATCACAAGCAGCAACTTCAAACGCGCTTCTTGTTCGTAATGAATCTTTTCGATATAATAAAGCAACACTATAGCCTTTTAACGGCTGTTTTTCTATTCCTTTTTGTTTTGCAATTTTTAAAGTAGCAGCTAATTCTAATAAGTAATAAATTTCTTCTGAAGTAAAATCTAATAAACAAATAAAATTTCTGCCTTTTAAATTAATAGCCATGATATGTTTTCTTCCTTTCAGTTCCTAATATCTTTATTTAATTTAACATTGATATACAATATGGGCAACACTCTGGCCACATGACAATTCAGAATTAGTAATTTCATAAACATGGATATGTATTATTATATTTAATTTTTAACTCAAATTTATTAATAGCAAGTAATTATTTTGTTAATAAATTGTTGAACTGAAAGTTGTTTTAAATATTTTTCTAGTGAAATAATATATTCTTTTTTAGAATTCCATTCTTTCAAAATTTGATTGATTAAGTAAGAACATATTTTTTTATCTTGGATAATACTCGTTACAACAAACTTTTTAATATAAAATACTCCAATACCATTTCTGATAAAAATTTTAGCAAGTAATAAAACTATTTTTAATTTATTAATTTTTGAATATATATTAATAGCAGACTTACTTTGCATTCAGTATTCTCCTTAACTTAAAATATTCTTTTTTCTCTCTCATAGTTAATATTTAAAACCTTTTTTTATATTTTTGCAATACATATACAAAAAATTACTAATGAATATATATATATATATATATATATTAAATTAATAAGTGTATTTTATTGTATATTTAAAATTTAAAACTATCAAAATAAAATTTTAAATATACAATAATAAATGAAAATGAAAAATATTGGTTTAGTAATTAAATGTAAAATTAAAAAAACAAAACTTTAAAACTTACTAAAATAGAATATTTTATAAAAGTTTTGAAAATAATGTTTTATCAATAAAACTTAATATAATTTTAAATTTAAAATTTGTACCTAAATTATAGGTACAAATTTTTATTATTTCTCATTTTGCTGTGTATACATCACAATACGTAAAATAAGTTGTAATATTTCATAAATCATACGAATCAAGTAATAAATAAACTTAATTTGGAAAATTCAACTAATAGCACGTATTTCTTTTTCATTTAAAATACCAACAAGATTTTGACAAATTTCTTTTCTTGATTTAGCATAAAAAATCATTTGCATTGAAGAAAAAAGAATTAATAAAATACTACCTAAAATTGATAAAACAATTGAAAGTATATTGGCGCTCGCTGCTGATAAAGTAATTCAAGAATTAGCAGGTGAAAGAGCAAATAGAATAGCAAGTGCAAAAGGAATTAAAACAAAAAATAATGTTATTTTACGAGAAAAATCTCATCAAAAAGTATTAAAACGACTACTATTTGAACTACTTACTGCCCAAGTACTTTCCATTGCCATTGCTAAAGTATAAATAGAACGACGGTGATAAGTTCATGGTAATAATCTTAAAGTAAAATTACCATTATTAAATAAATATGGCCTTAAATAAAAAAACCTAGGTTCAACAGTAATACTATTAATATTACCAAATCCCTTAAATTTTATTCTTTTTGCATTAATACCGTATGTTTTTAAATATTTTTGAGATAACTCGCCACCAGTTAAATTAGCACTATTTTCACGATGGAATCAAGAATACTTAATTCAAGTGAAAAATCAAATCATAGTAACAACAAACAAAATTATACCAACAATAGCCACTAAGCTTGCTAAAACAATTAAACTAGTTGATCAAGTCTTTGGATCATTTGGATTAACTGAGGATAATAATAAATTAGTCATAATCTTCTCCTTTCTAACTATTTGAATAGAGTCTACAATATTATAACATAGTATTATTCAACCACGAAAAGAAAGTTATAAACTTCTTGATCACCATCAACAATTTCATATTCAATATCATAATCTTCATCTAAAATTTTTTTCATAAAATTAATTTGATCTTTTGAATAACCTTTACCTTTAAAAATAGTAATTATTTCTGCACCATCTCAAATTAATTTAGTAAACAATACTTTAATTACATTAAATAAATTTTCATTTGAAGCAATAATTTTTTCTTTACCATCTTTATTACGAAAACTAACAGCAGAAAAAAAGTGTTTTTTTCCAATTTTAATACCATCTATTTCAACATCACGATCAGCAACTGTTATATAACCAAAAGCAGCATATTTAATTTCACTTCACATATTTTTATTATTTTCTTTTGCACTTAATTCAGGATTAAAATTTAAAGCAGCACGCATACCTTGAGCAATATTTTTAGCAGGTAATACAAAAACTTTTGATTTTTTTTCTAATTTTCTTGCTTGTTCTGCTGCTAAAAATAAATTACTATCATTTGGTAAAATAAAAACATTTTTTGCATCGACAATTTCAATTGCCTTTAAAAAGTCATCTGTTGATGGATTAATTCTTTTTGAATACATAATAATATTATTAACCTTTAATTCATCTCTAAAAAAGGTTTCAATTCCTCTACCGGGAACAGCAGCAATTAAAGCAAATTTATTATTTAATTTACGAATTGGTTTAATAGTTTGTGTATGTGCTTTTGCCTGTTCCGTCATATTTTCAATTTTTACTTTTAAAATTTCACCAAATTTCTGAAAATAATTTAAAATTTGACCCGGTTTTAAAGTATGAACATGAACTTTAATTAAATCTTCATCATCTACTAAAACTATTGATTGACCATCCATTGTTTCTAAATCAGTTCGTGTTTTGCTTAAATTAAAATCTAACTTACTAACTTTATTTAGTTTTACAATAACTTCTGAACAATAACCAAAGTTTTCTTGATTTAAAACCATTTCTAATTTTGCTGTATCTTGTTGTTCTAATTTTTTCTTTGGTGAAATAGCTTTACCATGCTTTAAACCATACACCATACCTTCAACAATATAAACTAAACCAGCACCACCCGAATCAACAACTCCTACTTTTTTTAAAATTGGCAATAAATCAGGTGTTCTTTTTAACGATTCATTCATTCCTTCTAGTAATTTTTCAAAAATATAAAGCGAATCTTTGCCTGTTATTTCTAATTCATTAATATAACTAGCACCATCTTTAATAATAGTAAGAATAGTACCTTCTACTGGTTTCATAACTGCACGATATGCATAATCTTGTGCACTTTTTCAAGATTTTAATAAATCCTCATTACTAATGAAATCATTTTTTAAATCTTTTGTTTTTATAGTTTGAAAAAAACCACGAAAAATTTGAGATAAAATAACTCCAGAATTACCACGCGCACCCATCATTAAACCACGAGAAAAAGTAGTAGCAAATGTTTTTAAACTATCATATTCTTTGCCATTTAATTCTTTTATACCATTCATCATTGTTAAATTCATATTTGTTCCAGTATCACCATCAGGTACGGGGAAAACATTTAATTTATCAACTTCAAAATGATGATTATAAAGATTATTAGCACCGCTAATAAGCATAACTTTTAAGGTTTTAATATCAATTTTTTTCATTTAATTTCACCTTATATTTTCTTTTATTCTTCAATTAAATCATGAACAAAAATGTTAAGTACTATATAGTCTTGATGTTTAATAATCTTTTCAACAATATATTTTAAATTTTTCTGAGTTTGATTCATAATATTTCAAATATTATTATTAAAAAAACAAACTATATTAATATCAATAATTCAACCTAAATCAGACTTGTTAACTTTAATTCCATAATTATTATCTTTTTCATAAATATTGGCAACACCTGGTACAGATAAAATACTTTCTGATAATGCTTTTTTAATAATGTTCATAATATCTTTATCTTTTTCCACATAATCACCCCTATTATATTAATAATAAATTAAATTTATATAAAATAAAATCTCTTATAATTTTTATAGTCTCTTACATTATACCTAATATAATATATCAAGACAATAATAATCTTAAAGATAAAGATATTATATATTGATAATGGTTTTTTCTATATAAAAACATAATTAAGAAAAACTAAACTACCTAATTATTAAATATAAAATACTATCTATAATTGGATGGGTTACTGGAATGGCAACCCTTTTTAGGACTATTTTTTGGTAGACATTTGTTTTTGATAACTAATTGGAGTTAGGTAGTTTAGAGTACTGTGAATTCTTATGTTGTTATATCAATTGATGTAATCAAATAATTCTAATTTTAATTGGATTAATGATGTAAAATTTTTATCATTAATAAATTCAATTTTGAAAGTTTTAAAAGTTGCTTCAGCAACAGCATTGTCATAAGGACATCCTTTTTTGCTTAAAGATCGAGTTATGTTGAAAGCTAATAAAAGTTTATCAATAGTTTTATTATTGAATTCATTACCGCGATCAGTATGAAATATTTCAATATCTTTTAAACAGTGATTTGATTGCATAAATGCTTGATATACTAATGATGCATCTTTTTTAACTCCAACACTATGTCCAATAATTTCGCGGTTAAATAGGTCGATTAATAGACAAATATAGTTTCATTTACCATTAACTTGAACATAAGTTAAAAGGAGATTGTCAAAAATCCGAAATAAATTAAATCTATATAGTCTTATTATATTTTAGACAAGAAATAATTTGGATTTTTATGAAATTGTATTTAAATAATATAATTTTTTTAAATAAATTGCAACAAAAATACTTATAATTAAGTTTGTTAAATGTTAAACTTATGAAATAAAATTAAGGAGAATTTAAAAATGAAAATTAAAGCACTTAAAAATTTACAGTTAATAACTGTATTACTATTTATTTTAACTATTTTAACTTTAATTATAGGATTGTGAATAATAGGTTTATTTCATGGAAAAGAAGTAGTAATCTCGAAAAATATTTCTTTACATAAAATTTTAAAAAAAATATTTAAATATAATGGTTTTATATTATGAAGTAAATATAGTTTATATTATATTCTAAGTAATAATAATATTTCTCTTAAAAATTTTGGAAACTATTATACTGTTCATAATTATTATCATTATTCTTTATTACAATTTAAAATTGGAATTATTTTTTGCGAGATTTTAGTACCAATTTTAATATTTATAACTATATTATTAATTTTATGAATAATTTATTTAAAAATAAAAATTAAAAATAAAAATTTTTGAGACTTTATTGCAAATTGTGAAATAATCAATAATTACTATATTCATTAAATTATGTTTCTAAATTTATTTTATTACATTTAAAAATAACCATTTTAATATAAATCAAAATATTATATGTTCTATTACCAAGCATTTCTTTTAAAACATGTCAAATATTAGTTTCAGTAAAACAACCAATATTTCATTTTGCACCTTGATTTTCAATACCTTGTTTATTATTTTTAAAATATTTTTTCTTTAATTTTTTATGATTATCTAATTGATTATATAAATAGTCAATTAATTCATCATATTTACCATTATTAATTAAATTTTTACAGTGATTATATTCTTTTAAATATTTTCCTTTATTTCCAGCCATTATTCCAAGATATAATGTTCTAATTAAATGGAATTTATCTAAAACAAACTGTGCCCCTAAATAATCTGCCACATCTTTAATTCATCCTGCACTATCACCACAAATAATAATTTTTGCTTGCTCAATATTTTCATAAAATTTTTGACAGTGTTCTTTAACAAATTTAGCAGTTTTTTTAACACCAATTGCTGTTTTTGTTGGTCTTATAATTGCTTTTACTCTTTTATTTTGTACTTTGTGATTAATATTATCTGTATATGTTACTATTAAACGCATAGAATGTTTTATACCCTTACGTTTAAAATTTCAAAATTTTCGGTGACCATGATCAATTGCTACAAAAATAGGTTGATTTTTTTCTAATTTTACTTTTATTGGATTTGCTTCAATTACTTCTAAATTCTTAAAAACTCTATGAACAGTACTAACACTAATACCTGCTTTTTTACAAATAGCACAAATATCATGGTATCTTTTTCCGTCAGCAAAATATTCAATAATAGTTTGTTCAATATCTTCACCAATTCTTTTATATTTAGGTAATTCTAGTCATTCATCAACTAAACAAACACAAACTAATTTTTGTAATTTTTCATCAAAATATTCATAAATTCTTCTTTTATAAGTTACTAATCCATACATTGTTTTTCTTGTTCTATATTGATAATCAACAATTTTATATTTCTTTTTATCTCTTGTTTTAAATATTCTTCAATCTCGTTTTTCTCATTTCTTTGTTATATGTTCTAAAACTAATTTATCAATTTTAGCATATTGTTCTCTAAAATTTCATTTATAATTAAAACTCATATTTTTTACTCTCCTAATCTGTTTCTGCATCAATTATTAATTTGAATTTACATAAATTTAAAGTGTTAAAATATAGTAAATTAAAATAATAATCTATTTTTCTTTATTTTATTCACAATAATCCACATAAGAACGTAATTATTATTAAAATAATGGTATTGCGAAAAAAAGTACTTTCATATTTGCCATATAATAAACAATTTCAATATAATTAATAGTATAGGTATCATAAAATAAACGCCTTTAATTTAGGTGTTATTTTGCATTTAAAAGCATACTTGTAAAAATAATCAAAAATAGTACAATTTATAAGTAAAATCAAGGAAAAAAGGAGTAATTTAATATGAAAACATGAATAAAAACAAATTTTTATAAAATAACATCAATTTTAGCATTATTTTTAGCAACAACTGGATTAATAGTTGGAGCAATAACACATCATAAAACAAATGATTTAACTTATTATTTAGATTATGAGGAAATGTTTAGTAATCTGTGTAACTTACAAAAATAACTATGTTTAATTAATTCTAGTAAATATAATTAAATGACTAGAAAGAGTGAGTTACAGATGGCTAAAAAAGATAACTTTAATAATAATGATCCAATATCAAAAGCAGTAGATTTATTACTAGAAAATACTGAAGATTTAACAACAGTTTTTAAACCTGGCGGTTTATATAAAGAATTAACAAAAAGATTAGTTGAAAAAATGTTGAATTCTGAAATGCAAAATTATTTAGGATATGAAAAAAATCAACATAGTACTACTGAAAATGCTCGTAATGGTACAAGTTCAAAAAAATTAATAACTCAACAAGGTAAAATTGAAATTGATGTACCAAGAGATCGCAATAGTAATTTTACTCCTGTAATAGTTCCTAAAAGGCAAAGAAGATTTGATGGTTTTGATCAACAAGTTCTTTCCTTGTATGCAAAAGGAATGACATTATCTGACATTAGAATGCAGTTGCAAGAGTTATATCATGGTGCTGATATTAGTGAAAGTGTTATTAGTCAAATTACTGATGATGTTATTGATGATGTTAAAGCATGACAAAATCGACCATTAGAAAGTATTTATCCTATTGTTTATTTTGATTGTATAGTAGTTAAAGTACGACAAGATAAACGGATTATTAACAAATCAGTTTATATAGCATTAGGAGTTGATTTAGAAGGCAAAAAAGATGTTTTAGGATTATGAATTAGTGAAAATGAAGGTTCTAAGTTTTGATTATCTAATTTCACAGAAATGAAAAATCGTGGCTTAAATGATATTCTTATTGCTTGTAGTGATAATTTAACAGGCATGTCAGAAGCAATACAATCAGTTTATCCTAAAACAGAACATCAATTATGCATTGTTCATCAAATTAGAAATAGTTTAAAATATGTTTCATACAAACATCGAAAAGGTCTAGTTGCAGATTTAAAACCAATTTATAGTGCATGTAGTGAAGAACAAGCAATGCAATCTTTAGAATCGTTTGAAAGTAAATGAAATAAACAATATCCTCAAATTACTAAATCTTGATATAAAAATTGAGATAATTTAATGGTTTTTATTAGTTATCCAGTAGAAATCAAAAGAGTAATTTATACTACAAATGCTATTGAATCTGTTAATAGTCAATTACGAAAAATCATCAGAAATAAAAAAGTTTTTCCTAATGATATGGCAGTTTTCAAAATATTTTACTTGGCAATTGAAAATATAACAAAAAAATGAACATTGCCTATTCAAAATTGAAATACAGCAATTGCTCATTTTATGATAAAATTTGAAGACAGAATTAATCTAAATTAGTAACTTTGTAAAACAAAGATACACAGATTATTAAAAAGCCTCTAAGTATCTGCTTTTGATTGAAATCATTTGTCTTCAACTTGATTAAAATTATTATAAAATTCAGATAAAAAAGATACTAATTTTTCTTTATTAATACAATTTTTATGTCTTGATTTATTAATTTCATCAACTTTAATTCTATGTTCTTTACAATATGCTCTACAATATTCATCAAATTGCTCTTCTGTCATATTTTCACATTGTCTTTGTCTTTGTTCATTTTTAATTTCATCATAATGTGGTTCATGAATAAATTTTTCAAATGTTATTGTTTCAGTTCATGTACATCTATTCATTATTTATTCTCCTTATTTTCAATTTGATTAGCAATTTCACTTAATATTTTTAATACTTTATATTCATTTTTTAATTCTTTACTAATAAATATTAAAAATATTATTAGTGTTATGCTTGTTATTAATATTGGTACTATTAATAAAATTTTTCATAATATCATTTTTTACTCTTTTCATTTTTTAAATCATTTAACATTTATTGAACAAAATGCACGATTTTTAGGAATATTTAAAGTGTTAAAAATTTGACCAGTTACAATAATTTCATCGTTTTTGTTTAATAAAATACAGCGTCTATAAAATTTTGGGTTGTTAAAAATTAAAGTAACATAGTTTAATCCATTTCATTGACCTCGAACACTATAATATAATTCTTTATTACCTTTTTCGTAATATTTTGTTTCAATAGTGTTACTCAGTTTTACTGTTAATTTGACATAATTGGCTTTCTCTTTCATTTTTATAATTCCTTAAATAATATTTAATATGCTTATATGCATCTTGTTCATGTTTTGTTAATTTTATATTTCCTTTATAATTTTCTATTTTGTTTTTATTTTTTGGTTCACTTTCTAAATAATCTCAATTCATAACATCTTCTGCTAATACTATTAAAGCACCAATAATTTTAGGAGTTGCTAATGGATTTGTTAATAATTGTTTTGAATTTAAAAAGAAATTTTCTACAATAACTAATATTTTTTTATTATCAAAATGTTTTTTAATTAATAAAAAGTATTCTTTAAATAGATTTTTGCTTTTTAAAACTGTTTTAGTTTTAAATGTTTCATTAAAAACAATATTATTAGTTTCATTTGAGTATATAATAATTCCATTACTACCAATACCAGCAGGGTCAATTCCAATAATTAAGTCATATTGCATTAATCAAATTAACCTCTAACAATTGTTTTAATAATTTCTAAATCACAATTACTTCAGCAATATTTACATTCTTCGATAAACTCTTTATGTCCACAAACTAAATTATTTTTTTGTAAACTATCAATTTGTTTGATTAATCCTACTTTATATTCAATAATCTTTTTTTCCATTATGTAAATCATCCCTTTTCAATTATTTTTGCTGTTTGTTTAAGGTATTTAGGTATTTTGTTATAACAACTGTCAGATATTAAATAAGGTATTGGTCAATTTTTATATTTAATAGTTTTAGTAGAATTATTAATACATTCTTTTCAAACTTTATCCATACAAACTCTTAATTCACATTTTTTATTTTTATTATTCATAGTTTTTTTCTTTATAAATAAAATATCTTTTCATTATGAGTTGAAATATGTTTATAAGAAGTGACTATATAATTAATTGACAAATCATTATGGTTATATGGATTATTTATTTTAAAACCTTTTCTGTTTTCTTCTCATGTAACATTATATTTAAAACAAGGATTAGTAATCTTTGTTTTACTATCAGTTATTTCACCAATAAATCAACTATTATGCTGTTCATAAAATGTTAATGGTTCAAGTTTTATATCATTAAGATAATATTCTTTGGGTGTTTCTAGTTTATTAACAGTTATTTTCTGTTCAGAAATATATGGTTCTAATAATTTTGTTAATTCATCACCATTTAATTCTCTTTTAATATTTTCAGAATTAAAAACCCAATATGTGTAATTATTATCAACAATAAAAGAATTATTTTTAATCATTCATTTTGGAAGTGATAATTTATATTCAACATAATCAATAAGAATAGATTGTCGTTTATCTTTAACAATTTGTTCTTTTTTAAATTCTATTTGCATAATAATCCTTTCCTAATATGTCCTGTTGCTTCTAGCATAAAGGACATATATTTTGATTTTTAAATTATTAATAATACTATTATTAGTTTTATTCATTTCAGCAATTCTGGGCTCAAAAATAAATTATGAAATTTTAAAAAACATTGAGGCATTCGATTCAATATTTATTTAATTTGTGTTTAACAAATTAATATTTTAATTGAACCGGCACCGCTCAATTTTTTTTACAAGTTTGAAATTTATTTTCTCGCCCAAAAAAATTTTCAAAAAAAATAAAAAATAAAACCAACACTTGCTCACTTGGTAGTGGCAAGGTTGGTTAAATAAAGAATAGAATTAATACAATAGGTCCCTACAACAGGTCTATATATACTAGTTTCCAATTCGCTCCCACCCCAAGAATTACCATTAAATGGTTAGTATATTTTATTAGGTATCACTCCACTTTTTATTTATTCATGCAAGTCCACATGTTCTAGCTACTATTTTTAACAACTGTGTTGTAGTTCACTGTTTTAATTCCCTAACACGTGTTGATAATAGCGTTAAAGACGGTTATTAAAAATTTTAAAATTTTACAATTACAAAAAAAGACAAGAAATAATCTTGTCTTTTTCCTTTGAGAATAATTTTTATTTTTTCTTATAAATGTATATTTTTTTAAAATACGTCGAATATAAATTTAAGGGTTAAAGAGAGTAATTTTGTCTAATTTTCATTATTTTTCAAATAATTCATTTTTGGAAATAAGTTACTAATATGATAATTAATTATTTCGTAAATTTGACAATCGCCCAAGATTTTTAATAATTTTTGATTTTATTTTTTCATTATTATTGGTTGTTTAGGAGCAATAATTGCTATTGTTGGATCATTTTTAGCAATGTATTATTATGGTACACAAAATAATAATATTTGAGCATTATGAAATTCACTAATTTTAATTGCTGTTATGTTAGCAGGATATCCTGTTTACTATATTAAAAATTATGTAGTTAAAATTGTTAACAATTTTAAAAATCAAAAAAAAGATAATCAATCATAAAAAAATAATCTTATACCTTATTTACTTTCTTGTGCTAATAAAAAATTTTTAATATGGGCACCATAAAGATAATTAACAATATTCTTATTTTTATTAACAACTCGATGACAAGGAACAATAATTGCTAATGGATTTTTACTTAAAGCCGAACCCACTGCCCTACTTGCTTTTGGATAACCTATTTTTTGCGCTAATTCTTGATAAGTTAAAGTTGTCCCAAATTGAATAGTACAAGTTTTACTCCATACTAATTCTTGAAAAGGAGTTCCTTTTAAAGCTATTGGTAAGTTAAAATCACTTAATTTTTTATCAAAATACATTGCTAGTTGTTTTAAACAATTAACTACCACTATATTACTACTATCCTTAGCAACTTGACGAGTATTAACGAAACTAACTTTTACTACTTGTTCTGCAACTACTATGATTTCAATTAAACCTATTTTAGTAGTTAAATAACCATATTTTTTCATATTTTTTATTACCCCTTTATTTTATTTAAACTATTACTTTCTTTTACAAGTTTTTGTAATATTTTATTATCAAAATTTTGTTTTAACAAATCTGAATTTTCAATAATCTTTTCAATAGATCAATCTCATCACTTTATATTTTGTAATTTTTGAACTATTTTTTTAGAAAAACGATATTTTATAATTTTAGCAGGATTACCACCAACAATAGCATAAGGAGGCACATTTTTTGTAACTACACTTTTAGCTGCAATTACTGCCCTATTACCAATAGTTAGCCCTCTTAAGATTGCCACATCATGACCAATTCAAACATTATTTTCTATCGCTGTTGGTGATTTAATCGGAAATTTATCTAATTTATCTTTTTCTGTAACTTCTGATAAATTTAATGATTTATAAAATAATGGTAAAGGAAATGTTGAAACTACACAATAATTATGATTGCCACCATTCATTATAAATAAAAACACCTTGTGCAATTGAACAAAATTTACCAATAATTAATTCATCATTTATCATATTTGGAAAATGATAAATTATATTTTTATTTTCAAAATCAATAGCTGCTTGCTCACCATTAAAATCATGATAATAAGTATAATCACCAATAAAAATTTTAGGTTTAGTAATATAATTTTTTATTAAAAATATTATTGGTATATGAGGATTAATTTTAGTATTTGGACTTATCAAAATACCTTTTTGTGCTTTATCGGTCAACTTATTTTACTCCTTTATTTTTCACTTTCAATACTCAAAATTAAATCACGAAGTGAAGCTGCCTTTTCAAAATTTAAATCTTTAGCTGCTTGTAACATTTCAACTCTTAAATCAGCAATTATCTTTGTTTTAGCAGCTATTTTTGTTTTACCTTTACTTGAATTTAAAATTTTTAAATCAACATCTAATTCTCTAGTACTTACGATTTCACTCAACGGTTTTTTAACAGTAACTGGTACTATATTATATTTTTTATTATAAGCAAGTTGAATTTCTCTTCTTCTTTGCGTTTCTTCAATTGCTTGTGTCATTGCCTCTGTCTTAATATCTCCATATAGTATAACATGACCATTAACATTTCGTGCTGCGCGACCAATAGTTTGGATTAATGATTTAGTATTACGTAAAAAACCAGATTTATCAGCATCCAAAATACAGATTAATGACACTTCTGGTACGTCTAATCCTTCACGTAATAAATTAATACCAACAATAACATCAAAAACACCTTTTCTTAAATCTAACAAAACTTTAGTACGTTCTAATGTTTTTAATTTATTATGAATATAAGCAACTTTAATTTTTTGTTCTTGTAAAAAATTTGATAATTCTTCTGCCATTCTAATTGTTAAAGTAGTAATAAATACTCTTTCATTATTTTTTGTTCGTAATTTTATTTGATTAATAATATCTTCCATTTGATTTTTAGTTGGTTTAATTTCAATTGTTGGATCTAATAAACCTGTGGGACGAATAATTTGTTGAACTGGTACATTAAAAGGCTCAACTTCATTTTTAATTAATGCTAATTCATAATCAGCAGGAGTTGCTGAAGTATAAATAACTTGCTTTAACTTATTAGAAAATTCATTAAAATTTAAAGGACGATTATCCAAAGCACTAGGTAAACGAAAGCCATATTTTACTAATGTTTCTTTTCTGCTACGATCAGTATTATACATTCCTCTAATTTGCGGTAATGTCATATGAGATTCATCAATAATTGTTAAAAAATCATCTGGAAAAAAATCAATTAAAGTATATGGTGCTGAACCCACTTCTCTATTTTCTAAATGACGAGAATAATTTTCAATACCACTACAAATACCAAATTCTTTTAAGGATTCTAGATCATGTTCTGTTCTTTGTTCTAATCTTTGCGCTTCTACTAACATATTATTTTTTCTTAGTTGTGCTAATGTTATTTTTAACTCTTCAGTAATTTTAATAATTGCCTGATCAACACGATTTTTACTAGTAATATAATTTTGCGCAGGAAAAATTGTAATAAAGGGAAAACGCTCTAAAACATTAGCACCTAATGTATCAATACGTGCTATTTCTTCAATTTCATCACCAAATAAACTAATTCTTAAATAAAATTGATCATTTCAAGATGGAGCTAACTTTATTAAATCACCTTTTGCACTAAAACTACCCGGTTCTAATGTAATATCATTACGTACATATCCATTTTTAATTAGTCTTAATAATAAATCTTTTCTATTAATTTTTTGTCCTTTTCTCAATTCAAAAAAGTTATCTTTATATGCTGTTGGTTCTTGTTCACCATAAATTGCTGCTACCGATGCCACAACAATAACATCTTTACTAATAGATAAACCATTTAAAGCACTTAATCTTAACATTTCAATTTCTTGATTTTGTTTAGAATTTTTATCAATATAAGTATCGGTTTTTGGTAAATATGCCTCAGGTTGATAAAAATCAAAATATGAGACAAAATATTCAACGCGATTTTCAGGAAAAAAAGTTTTCAATTCTCCATATAATTGCATAGCTAATGTTTTATTATGTACTAAAATTAAAGTTGGTTTTTGCACTTGCGCAATAACATTGGCCATTGTAAAAGTTTTACCCGTGCCAGTGGCTCCCAATAATACTTGGTATTTAATATTATTTTTAATAGCTACTACTAATTTACTAATTGCTTCGGGTTGATCACCTGTTGGTTTATAAGGTGCTTTTAATTTAAACATAACTTTATATTCCTTTAAAACTTCTATATACAATACCATATTATTTTAAATAAAATAATAATAAAACTTTTATATAATTAAAATTATTATAAAACAATATAAATACTATACTTATTTTTTGATTTTTATAAGTATAAAAAATTATAATAAATTTCTTAAAAAATTTAAAGTTTAGTATCAAATAAATCCAATGTTTAAAATTGAGTTATTATCTTTTATATTTTATTTTACTTAAAATATAGTAAAATTTTAGCCAGATAATTAAAATAATTTTTATATAAAGTAAAGAAACTAAATAAGGGGGGATGATTATGAAAAAACTATTAACAACAGTAAGTCTTTTAACATTTGCAACAACCACAGGAAACTTAAATTCTATTTTAAGCACCGAAATTAAAACTACAAATATTTTAAATAATGAACCAATAAAATATGATGGTGAAGATAAAATTTCTATTGTCTGAAAAGAAAATTGAAAAAGTCCTACAACATTAGTGTATATAAAAAGTAGTACTTTAGATAGTTGATTTAAACTTTTTTTCTTTAAATGACCTTGAAAAATTAAGAGAAAAAATATACTATGATACCATAAAATTTCCTTATCAAGGAAATAATTGACCAAAACCTAATATATATAAATTATCAAAAATATTAATGAATGTTCTTAATTATTTAACTAGTGTACGTGGATACAATACATACGGAGTTGAACTATGTTACTATTTTGGAAATTTGTTTAATAAAAAACCACAATTTTCACCAAATACTCACGATAAAAATATAATAGAAAAATATTATAAATTTTTATGACATGATACTTTAAAAATTGCAATAAGTCGATATGAATGACAAAAAATTTTAAATACTAATAAAAATAAAACTGAAATTTTTAATATTATTTCTAGATTTCCCGAATGAGATGCAAGTGGTTGAAAAGGTTATATTTCAAACGAAGATTTATATACTTTATCTGAAAAAACTATTGAGAATTTTAATCAATTAAAAACTAAATTCGAAAATAGTAATACAGGATGAAAAGTAGTCACTAACACTACTGGCTCATGAACAGAACTTGAACAAGAATAAAATATACTTACAAAAAAATAATGAAAAGAAAGAGAGAAAAAATATAATGTTTAAAAAATTTAAAGAAATTTTCAAAAAGAAAAAATGACATTGTGATTATTGTAAAGAAAATTATCCTCTACTTTGTCCAATCAAAGGATTAGAAAAAGATGGAGAAGATTTTGAAAAAAAACCAAAAGATTAATTTTATACTTTAAATAAAAATAGGCAAATGCCTATTTTTATTTTTTTCTGTTTATAAATTGATATAAATTAATAAATTCTTTACTAATTTCAATCATCATTTGTGTTGTTAACAAATGATCTTCAGAATGCATAAACAATACTGAAAAAGGTAATTGATAACCTTTACCTTCTTCAACAATGACGCTCATATGTGATTGCAAAGCTTTAGTAATATTATCATTTGCTTCATCAATCATTTTTAATGCTGTTTCAAATTGTGCTTCCTTAGCGAGAGTAATTGCTTCTATTGCTAAAGATTTTGCTTTTCCAGCAGAAGAAATTATTTCAAGTGAAATTTTTTCAAAATCAATATTACTACTTTTCTCTTTTTCTTTAATGCTCATAGTATTATTTTTTAATTTCTAATAAACTCATTGCTAATTCTAACGTTTCTTTACCTTGAACCATCGCATAAACTGCTGCTGGAATAACATTAAGAGCAGCATTTCCAATAATATTAGTAAAATCATTTTTCATATAACTTACTTGTGGTCCTAATAAAACAACATCCCATTTTTCACCTTTAGCAAAAGATGCTTTTGCTTCAGTAGCACCTAATGCTTTCACTTCATAATCTAAATTTAACTCTTTAATATACTCTTTCATATTTGCTTCTAGTCTTAAAGTACTCATACCAGCTGAACACGTAAGTAATATCTTTATCATCTATTTTCCTCCTAATAAACAAAAATCAAATATACATAACTAAGAATATTATACATTGATATTTTTAAATTTGAATTTTAATGGTTTTAAAAAAATATAACTTTTAACTAAAGATTAAAAATATATTACTAATATATATTGTAACTTTGATAACTATTGTGTAAAATTCATAATACTATCTAAAAATAAAGGGACTGATTATATGAAAGGCAAAAAGAAAAAAAAACATAACTACATTAGGATTTATTATGTCAGTACTAGGTGCTGCTGTAGGATTAGGAAGTATTTGGGGATTTCCAAATCAAATGAATAAACATGGTGGTATCTTTTTAATTCCATTCTTTATTGCACTAATTGTCTGTGCTTTACCAATTTTATTAATTGAAATCAATTTAGGTAATAAATATCGTAAAAATCATGTTGAAATTTTTAAAGATTTAGCAAAAACTCCCGGGACTTTCTTTGGATTTTTATAAACTGCAGTTGTTTGAATAATGGGTGTATTTTATAGTGTTCTTGTCGCTTGATCATTATTGGCAATAGTTATGTCTTTTCTTCCTGGTTTAAATCAACAAGGATTTTTCTTAAATAAATTAATTGGTCAAACTTCCAACGATGTACCACAAAGTTTTAGTCAATTGGGTAATATTAGTATTTGAGTTTTAATTAGTTTAATTATGGTTTGAATTATTACTGGTGTTATTTTGTTGGATGGCGTTGTTAAAGGAATTGATTTAGCAAATAAAATTTTTATTCCTAGTCTATTTATCATGATTTTAATGATGATGATTTACGTTTTAACTTTGCCTGGTGCTCTAGATGGTTTAAAAACAATGTTTAGTTTTAATAGTGAAAAAATATTAACTAGTAGCATTTGAACTGATGCTTTTGGACAAGCCTTCTTTATGCTTTCAACTTGTACAGGTGTTATTATTATTTTTTCAAGTCATGCGCCAATTGGTACTAGTAATACTAATAAAGGTTTAATTATTATGGTTGGTACTGTTATTGTTGCTTTATTAACAACATGTACTGTTTTTGGAGGAATTGGTGCAATTGCATATAATCAGCATAAAACTATTGATGAAGTATTTATTTCGGGTCCAACTTTAATTTTTCAAGTTTTTCCACAAGTTTTTGCAATCATTACTGAGCAAACACATCTTCCATTTTTAAGTCACACTTTAGCTTTCCTTTTCTTTTTATCAGTATTTTTTGCTGGTATATCTTCATTAATAGCAATAGCTGAAGCCGTTGTTAATCCTCTAATTAGTTGTTATGGTATTAAACGTTATCAAGCATTATTAATAATGATTATTAGTAGTTTTATGCTTGGTTTAATATTCTGCTTTAATAATAGTAGTCCTTTAATTGATGGGCTCGCAATATGAGTTACTGGTATTTGACAAATGATTATTGGTATTTGTGAATTAATTGGTGTTATCCTTATTTGAAAATGTTATGATAGTTTAAAAGAATTTAATAATCAATATTCATGAGTTAAATGAAATAAAGGTTTCAAATATTTATGTTTAATCCTTATTCCAACAATTATTTTAATTAACTTGGTCTTTGCTTTATATCAATTAATTAGTAATATAATTAGTAATCCTTTTATATTTCTAACTATTGGCTTGACGCTAGGAGCTATTACTGTTTTATTATTTACTTTAATTTTTACTTTCTGAAATAATATTAAAATCTATTTTATAAAAATTAATAATACACTATTTAAACAAAAAACAAAAATTGAAATTATTAAAGTCGACACTGAATAAAAATTAATATAACTGCTAATTTAAATAGATAATTTTTCATTAAATAGTCATATTAAAATGTCTTATATAATAAAATATGCTATATAAAATCCAAGCACAATAATAATTAAAATGAATTCAATAATAAAATATTTTATTATTTACTCAGTTATAAGATAAGAATACAACAAAGTCATTATTTAATCCAATAATATTATTAATAAAGTTATTTAGGTAACTTTATTTTATTCATTATCAATTTCTTTGTTTTCTATTAAAATAATATTATTAGTAACTTCTTCATTATCAATTTCAATAATATTTTTTTTATCTAATTTATAATATTTATTAATAATACGTTGTATTTGTTTAATCTTATTTTCAGATCTATTAATATATGATTTATTAAACGTATATTTATTATATCTCAAATCTATTATTGCAGTCTTTACCTCATTTTTCATTTGTTGATATAAATTACCATTTTTAAAAACATAATTTATATCATTTTTATTCAATAAAAAATATTTTATTTCTTTTTCAATTGCATTATTAACTGCATCTACTCTAAAACTACTATCAATTGAAGTAACTACACAAACTATAATAACTCCTATAATAATAACTATTATAGGCAAACCTATAATCATAAACATTAAATCATTATTATTCATTTCAGTATTATACATTTTTTAATTCACTTTCAATCTTTAATTTTTACTTTTCTCTTTTAATTTATTTTTTATTCTTTTTCAAGATTTAAACTATGGATATTGTTTATTATATATAACCATATAATCAATTAAAGTACTAATAATATTTAAAAAATTGTCAATATAATTATCACTACTAAACACATACAAAATAAAATTACTCAAATATCATTTTTTATTCCTTATATTAATAATATTTTAATTTATATATATTGTATATTTTTTAAAAAAATAATTAAAAATTACTAATAGTTCACATCATAATAATATTTATTAAAATGGTTAGTAAGTAGTAACAAACACCCCTATATATGATATTATTTTTATACAATCACTCAACCAATAAATTTAAAATAGAAAAGTTAGGAGTTTAAAATTATGAAAGATTTTAAAAATATTAAAATTAAACAAATTAAAAATAGTAATAATAATAAAATTGGTATCTTATTAGGTACTCTAATTTTATTGTTATTAATAACTTTTAGTTTATTACGACTACTACCAATTGGTAAATTTTTAGACGACTTTATATTTTCTTTTTTATTTGGATGAAGTAAATATTTAATTTATATATTATTATATATATCTTTAATTCCACTTTGTTTTAATTATTATTTTAAATTTAAAGCTTCATTTGTTTGAGCAATAATTACTACTATTATATGCTGCGTTTGAACAATTGAAACTATTACTATTATTAGTCGTTATGATAATATTTGATTTAATAATAAATTTCATATTAATTTAATTAATGATTATTATCAATCTTGATGAAATTCAACTATTTTTAATAACTATCACGGATTTTTCAAATCACCTATTTCCTTTAATAATTGAACTATTGATAGTTTCTTTCCTTCTTATCTTGTTGGTGGATTAATTGGTAATACTATACTAGAATTTTTAGGTTACACAACTTTTTTTGTTAATTTTATATTAAATATATTAATGATTATTATTTGTTTTAGTTGATTATTTTTTAACCGTCCCTTAATTTTATTTATCACTATTTCAAATCATATCAAAGAAACAATTTTAGATTTTAAAGTTAAGCGAAAAGAGCAAAAAATTAATAAATTAGAAAAAGCAAAAGAAAAACAAAAAAAACTTACTTTGGCACAAAATAATACTATCAAAATCAATAATCTAAAAAAAGAACTAAAAATAAATAAACAACAAGCAAAAAACAATAATAAGCAATCTAAATTAGAAACTAAACAATTTACAAAAGAAAATTTAGCAAACAATAAAGTAAAAAACGAAAAAATAAACTTTGATATAGAAACCAATAAGGAATTATTACAAGAAAATAACAAAATTAATAATCAAAAATTAGAAAATAATGAAACAAAAATTAAAGAGCAAAACAAAATTATTAATCAAAATGAAAAACAAAATAATAATCAAGTAAAAACAAAATTTTTTCTTCCTGAACAAACTATAATTAATCAAAAATATATTTTACCAACATTAAAATTAACTAAAAAATCAGATAATCTAATAAAAAAGCAAGAAGAAAATGAAAAATATGCTTTAGAAAATAAAGAAAAAATTAATCAGTTATTTAAAGAATTTTCTGTTCAAGGAAAAGTAAATGATTTTACTATTGGTACAACAGTAACAAAATACGAGGTTTCAATCACTTCAGGAATGAAAATTAACAAAATTACTAACTTAGAAGAAGAACTAAAACTAGTTTTAGCAAATAATAATATTAGAATCGAAGCACCAATAGCTGGTAAATCAATGATTGGAATTGAAGTTAGTAATAAAAATATTGTTCCAATTAATATGCAAGAACAATTTGAAAATATAAGCGAAAAATATAAAAATAAAAAATTATTAATTAGTATTGGTAGAAATACTACTGGTGATTACATCTTTCATTCATTAAAAGAAATGCCCCACTTATTAATTGCTGGTAATACTGGTTCAGGAAAATCCGTTTTTATTAATGATTTACTAATTTCTTTGCTCTTACAATACAAACCTCATGAAATAAAACTAATATTAATTGATCCTAAATGACTAGAATTAGCAATTTATAATGATATCCCACATTTAATTATTCCAGTAATTAATGAAGCAAACAAAACACCAGCAGCATTACAAGTAGTAATTTTAGAAATGATGCGTCGATACCAACTATTTGCAAAAAATGGAAATCGTGATATTGAAAGTTATAATAAAAAAATAAGTCAAGAAATTGATAAATTACCTTATTATATTATTGTTATTGATGAATTAGCAGATTTAATGGTACAAGCAAGCAAGCAAGTTGAAGAAGGAATCATGCGAATTACACAAATGGGTCGAGCGGCAGGAATTCATTTAGTAATAGCAACACAAAGACCATCAGTAGATGTAATTACTGGCGTAATTAAAAATAATATTCCAGCAAGAATTGCTTTTAAAGTTGCATCTTGAATTGATTCAAAAACAATCCTTGATACTGCTGGAGCAGAAAAATTATTAGGTAAAGGCGATATGTTATTTTTAGCTCCAGGACAAAATAATATCAATCGCTTACAAGCACCATGAATTAGTGATGAAGATGTTTCGGAATTAATAAAGTTTATTAAAGAACAATCTTCGGTTAAATATGATAATAATTTTATTGAAAAAATAAAAGAAATTAAAGATTCAAAAAAATAAAATAAGTTTTCTGTTAATTAACAGAAAACTTATTTTCATATTCCAAATGTAAAATAATTATTTTATTATTGAGGTAATTTTATATCTTCATAAATGGGAAATTTATTTAAAAGTATATCAACTTTTTTTCTTAATTCATGTAAACCATCATCATTAATACCCTTAGGTAATTTTCAAGCACTAATAATAATCTTTCCTAATTCAATAAACTGCTCTTCTTTAAAACCTCTCGTTGTCATTGCTGGACTACCAAAACGAACACCACTAGTAATAACAGCTGGTAAAGGATCAAAGGGAACACCATTCTTATTAGCAACAATATTAATCTTTTCTAAAATATCAACAGCTTCTTTACCATTTAAACCGTTAATATTAGTAACATTAACAGTTAATAAATGATTATCAGTTCCACCCGCCACTACATGAAATTTTGCATCAAGAAAAGTTTTTGCTAATGCTTGCGCATTTTTAATTACTTGCATTTGATAAGTTTTAAATTCTGGTGTTAATGCTTCATAAAAAGCTTGTGCTTTTGCTGCAATAATATGTTCCAATGGTCCACCTTGATTACCAGGAAATACCGCACTATCAATTTTCTTTTTTAATTCTTCAGTGCAAAGAATAGCACCACCACGTGGTCCTCTTAATGTTTTATGAGTTGTTGTTGTTGTAATATCAGCATAACAAATAGGATTTTGATGTAATCCAGCAGCAATTAATCCAGCAATATGCGCCATATCAACCATTAAATATGCTCCAACAGTATCAGCAATTTTACGAAACTTTGATCAATCAATAAGTCTTGAATAAGCACTAGCTCCTGCTACAATAATTTTTGGTTTACATTCTTTAGCAATTTTTAAAATTTCATCATAATCTAAATATTCATCCTTTTTACTTACACCATAATTAACACCGTGATAAATTTTACCAGAAAAATTAATTTTATAACCATGAGTTAAATGACCACCGGCATCAAGTTCCATACCAAGAATAGTATCACCTGGACGTAATATAGCAGCATATGCTTCAGCATTAGCTTGACTACCAGAATGAGGTTGTACATTAGCATGAAAATTACCTTTTTTACATTGACCTGGTTTATGACTACAATTAAATAATTGTTTAAAACGCTCTATTGCCAAATTTTCAATTTTATCAACATTTTCGCAACCATTATAATATCTTCTGCCCGGATAACCTTCTGCATACTTATTAGTTAATATTGTTCCAGCGAGTGTAAGTACAGCTGGTGATACATAGTTTTCTGAAGCTATTAATTCAATATGATTTTGTTGACGTTGTCATTCATCTTTCACAATTTTTTTTAATTCTGGGTCAAGACCTTTATTAAAAGATTTATCCATTTTTAAACATCCTCTCTTTAATAATTTAATAGTAAAATTATTTTAGTTTTGCAACTCTTAATTGATGTCTTTTTTCATCACTTGTTTTAGTATTTAAAAATAATTTCACAAGTTCTACTGCTTTATAATCAGAAATAATTCTAGCACCTAGTGCTAAAACATTAGCGTCATTATGAAGTCTTGCCAATCTTACTGTTTCTTCCTCATAGCAAAGAGCACAACGAACACCATTAATACGATTGGTAGCAATGCTAATACCAATACCAGTACCACAAATTACAATACCAAAATCTGCTTTTTTACTAACAATAGCATTTGCAACATTAAAACCAAAATTAGGATAATCAACAGGTTCACTGCTATTTGTTCCTAAATCTAAAATTTGATAGCCTTCTGTATATAAAAATTTAATAATTGGTTGTTTAAATTCATAAGCGGTATGATCATTACCAATAGCAATTACTAAACCATTAGTTTTCAACTTTATCACTTCCTTAGTTTAAATATTAGTTTTATTATACCTATTAATTTTAAAATTAATATATTTTCTTTTTAAAATAATTTTTATTACAAAAAGAAAAATATTTTTTTCCTATAATAATCAATTTTAATCATTATTGCTATTAATAAATATGTTAAAATACTGCTAAAAGAAAGGTGAGATTCTTATTATGAAAATTAAAAAAATGATCGGAAATAAGTATGCATTAATTATTGAAAAAGATGAAATGATTATTAAAACTTTAGAGCAATTTGCTATTAAAGAAAACATAGGAATGGCACAATTCCAAATGATTGGTGCTATTACTAATGTCACTTTAGGCTACATTCCTAAAAAAAGTACTGATTATGTAAAAAAAACTTTTCTTGAACAATATGAATTGTTATCAACAATTGGAACAATCATTTGAGATGAAAAAGATAGAAATAAACCAATTATTCATTGTCATACTACTTTTGGTGATGATAATTTTAACGTAATTGGTGGTCATATGTTAGACGCGAAAGTTGCTATTAAGGCCGAAGTAATAATTGATATTTTAAGTAATGAAAAAATATCACAAGTTATTGATAATAAAAGTAATTTTCATATTTGAAATTTATCTTAATTTAAGGAAAATTATTTAAAAATGGTCATATTATTACTAATATGACCATTTTTTTAAGATTTTCCTAATGAACCAAATTCTGTTAATAATTCTTTAGCTTTAAGTTTAATTGCTTCCATTCCTGGCTTAAAAATTTTTCTAGGATCAAACCCTTTATCTTCATTAAGTTTTCCTTCCGTAACATATTTTTCAATAGCTGCGGCGAATACTTCTTGTAATTCAGTATTAACATTAATTTTACTAATTCCTAAATTAATAGCTTTTTTAACCTGACCTTTTGGAATTCCAGAACCACCATGTAATACCATTGGCTTATTTGAAGCTACTGATAAATTTTTTAACACATCAAAATTTAAACCATCTCAATTTTTAGGATACTTTCCATGAATATTATTTATTCCGGCTGCTAAAAAGTCAATTCCTAAAGCTGCTAATGATTTACAATCTTCCTCACTAGCAATCTCACCACTACCAATAACTCCATCTTCTTCACCACCAATAGTACCTGCTTCTGCTTCAACAGATGCATTTTTTTTCTTAGCATAAGTAACTACTTCTTTGGTACCTTTTATATTTTCATTAAAATCTAAATGAGAACCATCAAACATAACTGAACTAAAACCAGCATCTAATGCTTTCTTACAAGAATCTATTGATTGACCATGATCTAAATGTAATGCCACTGGAATAGTAATATTTAAATCATTCAATAACGCTAAAGTCATACTAACAACTGTGTTAAATCCACCCATGTATTTAATAGCACCTTCTGAAACACCTAAAATAACAGATGATTTAGTTTCTTGTGCAACTTCAAGAATAGATCTTGTTCATTCTAAATTATTAATATTAAAGTGAGCAACGGCATATTTACCTGCTTTTGCTTTATCAATCATATTTTTTGCACTAACAAATTTATTCATTTCTTTTCCTTCTTTCTTAAAATATTATAACCTTATATTATATATTTTCATAAAAAATCTAGTTGCATATATATTTTGAGAATATACAATTCATAAAAATTATAACAATTTTAAAATTAAATTTTCTTACTTAATCATTATTTTTTAATAATACTTTTAATTAATCCTAAAAATAAAGGATTTGGTTTATTAATTCTTGATGTGAATTCAGGATGAAACTGACTTGCAATAAAGAATGGATGTACTTCTTTTGGCAACTCAATCACTTCTACCAAATCTTCTTTATTATATATACCACTAAAAATTAATCCATTTTTTGCAAGTAATGTTTTATAACTATTATTAAATTCATAACGATGACGATGACGTTCAATAATAATAGTTTGTTTATAAAGAGATTTTGCTAATGAATCATTAATTAAAGTGGTTGGATAATTACCCAATCTTAAAGTTCCCCCAATTTGATCATTTTTATTTTTACCACGTAATAAATCAAAAATAGGATTTTTAGTTTTTTCATTAAATTCAGTAGAATTAGCATCTTGTAAATTACATACATTACGAGCATATTCAATACAAGCTAACTGCATACCTAAACATAATCCCAAGAAAGGAACTTTATTAACTCGAGTATAATTAATTGCATTGATTTTGCCTTCAACACCACGATTACCAAAGCCACCAGGAACAATTATTGCTTGGAAAGGGGAAAGCATAGAATTAATGTTTTTACTATCTAAACTTTCGGCGTTAATAATTTTATAATTAACTTTAGTATTAAGACTATAACCTGCAATTTTCAATGATTCAATTACTGATAAGTAAGCATCACTTAAATTCGAATACTTTGCCACAATACCAACAGTAACTTCTTGATTAATATTATCTAACTTTTTAACAATTGCATGTCATTCTGACATATCTGGTTTAGTTTTATTTAACTTTAATAATTCTGAAACTACTTCATCAATTTTTTGTTGTTCTAAAGATAATGGCACTTTATAAATATTATCACAATCAGGAATTGCTAAAACATGACTGCGTTTAATATTACAAAATAAAGATAATTTATCAAAAATATGATCAGGTGGCATAGTTTCACTACGACAAACCAAAATATTAGGTTGAATACCTAATGATAATATTTCTTTTACTGAATGTTGACTGGGTTTCGTTTTAAATTCACCAACCGAATGTAAATAAGGAATTAATGTAGTGTGAATAACAATAACATTTTCATGACCTTTTTCGTTTTTAACTTGTCTAATGGCTTCAATAAAAGCTAATGATTCAATATCACCAACTGTTCCACCAATTTCGGTAATAATAACATCAGCCTTACTATTAATTGCGGAATTAAAAATATGTTTTTTAATTTCATCAGTAACATGAGGTACAACTTGTACAGTTTTCCCTTCATAAAAACCATCACGTTCCTTTTTTAAAACAGTTTGGTATACTTTTCCGGCAGTAATATTGGAATCTCTAGTCAGATTTTCATCAATAAAACGTTCATAATGACCTAAATCTAAATCAGTTTCAGCACCATCACTAGTTACATATACTTCACCGTGTTGATAAGGACTCATAGTACCTGGGTCAACATTAATATAAGGGTCAAATTTTTGCATAAAAATCTTAATATTTTTTTGCTTTAATATACGCCCAAGCGATGCTGCTGTAATTCCTTTACCTAAAGATGATACAACACCACCAGTAATAAATATATACTTTGAATTCATTAGTTTTCTCCTAAATATTAATTAATAATATCATTATTATTCATCATCATAACTATCTTCTAATGGTTTAATACTAATGGTATCTAAATCATCATCTTCATCTTCTACGTCTTCACTTAAATCTATAGTTTCATCATTATCTGTAACTGTTTCAGTACTATCAATTTCGTCTTTTGTATTACTTGGAATTTCTACTCTTGTCATATGTTCTTTAATTTCCTCTAATGAGACTTCATTACGTGGATATCAAAGTTTATCATTTTTTAAGAAAAAATTGGTATTTAAAATAATTCCAGTATAAAGTTCACCAGCAATTTTTTCTTCATCTTCTTTAGAAATATTACATTGTTTTTTAACATGTGTTCAAATTTCATTAAAACTGCTTTTTTTCTTTTTGCATAAAAAACTATATGCTACTTCTACTAATGTTTGTTTGTTTTGCATTTCTTAATCACCTTCTAAATTGTATATTATAAATAATAAAAAATATATTTTTTACATCTTTTTAGGCGCATCCACACCAATTAAATTTAAAGCATTGGCCATTATTTGTTTTATTGCTAAAACTAATGTTAATCGTTGAATTGTTAATTGTTGATCTTCACTAATAACTTTATGTTTATTATAATAAGAATGAAATAACTTAGCTAATTTCTGAATATAATTTGTAAGTAAATGCGGTTGATGCTGTTTTTCAATTTTTTGCAAAATAATTATATATTCATCTAATGTAATCAATAATTCTTTTTCCTTTTGTTCTGTTAATAAATTAATACTATTTGCAATTTCAAATTTTGGATAATTCTCTATAATTTGATTTATACGTGCATGAACATATTGTGCATAATAAACAGGATTTTCGTTAGATTGTTGTTTAGCAAGTGCTAAATCAATATCAAGATGTGATTCAACTGATCTTGATACTAAAAAATAACGTAAAGCATCCTTTCCAATTAAATCTATCATATGTCTTAAAGTTATTGATGTTCCTGCTCTTTTTGACATTTTTTGTTCTTTGCCATTATCAATAACCTTTACCATTTGCATACATAAAATATCAAGTTTAGTGGCATCATTATTAATGATATATAATCCTGCTTTAATTCGTGGAATATAGCCATAATGATCTGCTCCTCAAATATTAATTAACACATCACTACGTTGAAATTTAATATGATGATAAGCTAAGTCAGGAAGCATATATGTATAAGTTTTGTCTTTCTTAACAATTACACGATCTTTATCATCTTCAAATAAAGTAGTTTTTAAAAAAATAGCACCATCAAGTTGATAAGTATTGCCTTGCATTTCAAATTGTTTGATTAAATTAGAAATAATATTTTCTTTATATAAAAATGATTCAGAAAATCAAATATTAATTTTAACTTTAAATTTTTTTAAATCTTTTTTAATTTCTGAAAGCATATAATTAATACCAAATTCTTTAAAAATTAAAGAAGAGGTTTTATCAAAAGGTTTATTTGCAAATTTATTACCATTTAATTTCAAAAATGATTGTGCAGCAGTTAAAATTTCAGAACCACGATAACTTTCTTTTGGTAATTCAACAGCATTGCCACAAAGATTTTGATAATTTATGAAAATTGAATTGGCCAAAACATTAATTTGATTACCAGCATCATTAATATAGTATTCTCTAACTATATTATATCCTCTATGTTCTAATATATTAGCTAAACTATCACCAATAGCCGCATTTCTTGCATGTCCTAAATGTAAAAGTCCGGTTGGATTGGCACTAATAAATTCAATATTATAAGTAATATTTTTTTTATTAGATTGACCATATAATGATTTCTCATTAATAATTTTCATTAATAACAAACTAAATACTTCAACATTAATATTAATATTAATAAAACCAGGGGTAATATAATCAATTTTTTTAATTAATGGGTGTTTCTGATGAATATTTTTAACTATAATTTCAGCAATGTCTAATGGTTTTTGTTTATATTTTTTTGCTAATATCATTGCTATTGATGTAGAATAATCACCTAAGTCATTATTTTTATTAATTTCAATAATAACTTGATTCAATTCTATTTCATAATTTGCAAATGCTACTGCATCAAGAATAATAGTAGTGAGTTCATTAATAACATAACTGTCCACAGTTCAGACCCCTTTCAATATCTAAAATATTATACTCATAAATTTAATTTATATCATATAAAAAAATAAAAATAAATACTTTTTTATAAAAGTTGCTCAATTGTATCATTAACATACTGTATAAATCCAATTCTGATTAAAAATTCCAAAATAGCAACATCATTGTAATTTAAATCAATTAATTCTTGATAGTTACCAAAAATTTGATTATCCAGTACATTTCTTAATTTATCATTAATTTTTTTTGGATCATCTTCGATCTTAATTCCTGAAACTTTAACTAATTCTAAATCAATTTTTTTTTGCATTTTAACTTTAGTATTATCATCTTTATATAATTCTATTAATTTTAAATATAATTCTTGTAATAAACTTAAAGCCTTGACAAAATTACTTAGTAATTCTTGTTCATTAATTATATACGAATTTAAATTATGAAAATAATTATGATTTATCTCAGCTTCATATCTTGCTGCTTGACCACCAGGATTAATTTGTTCAAAATAACGCAAACGTTCTCTTAAATTTAATAATATTTTACTCATTTCCTCACTTTCAACTCTTGTAGTACTAATTAATTTAATCAATCGTATTAAATTATGAAAATTAAATTTTTTCTTACTAGCTGAAGGTTCAACTTGAATATATTTTCTTAAACAATGCTTTAGTTTTAATTCTAACGATTGATATACTGAAAAAAGAGTAATATGAAAATTATCATATCCAATCCCTTTTTTAATATTTAAAATAGCGTTAACTGCATACATATTAGCGCGATCATTATCATTACCCAAAATATTAGTTAAATGCAAAGTTCTTGGAAACTTATTAATCATTGTAAGTAATGTTTCTTTAAATTTAATTTTTAACGTATTATCTTTAAATTTAATTTGATTTATTTTAACTGATTTTAAATCATTATATTCATTACCTATTATAAGGTAGGCAAAAATAGAAAAATAAACTATTACTTTTTCTTTAAAATTTATTCAAGTAAAATTTAAAGTTTTAATAGCATTTTCAATTTTTTCTTTATTAATTAATACGCCCAATATCACTATTACTTCTTGCGTTGCTAAGTGATACTCATGTGAATTTAAGTAAAAATCTCCTGGCGTTAAATCTAAAATATTTGGATACTCAAAAACTTTATTAATTGATTTTAAAATTTTCATAATTACCTCATTTTATAACAGTTTTAAATTTCTATTTCTTTTTTAAAAAATAAATTGTATTTGGTGCTTTAATTGGATCTTGCAAAATTTGTGAGATTTTTTCTAAAGTAATATACTCTTCGTTTTTTGTTTTAATAATAATTGGATCTTTTTTAAAATAATAAAGTACATTTTTTAAATCTTGTTTAACCCCAATAACATTAGTGTTATTTTGACTTGTTAATAACAACAATTCATTTTCTCAGTTAAAACAAAATAAAATTACTTTTGATATTTTTACTAACTCATTATCGTTTTCAAAATTAATAATATCTTGCATTAACTTAATTAAAGTAGCATCTGTTCAATTTAAATATGTTTGTATTTCAACGCTTTTTCCCTCAAAAATAGCAATAAAATCATGAATATTGACTTTAAATGAATAAGTTTTATCAAAATATAATTCAGTTATTCTTGAAAATAATTTTTGTAAATTAAGATCAAAAAGAATTCCACTTTTATGATAATAAACTTGAGAATACATATGGAACCTTGTGATTAAATAATTTTCAATAGCAGAAATTGCCTTGTATGAAAAAACTAAACCCTCTTTAATATCAATTATCATATTTGTAATAATTCAATCAATATCAATACTTCCATAACCAACTCCTGTAAAATATCCATCACGCATTAAATAATCAATACGATCACAATCTAATTGTGATGATACCAATTGAATTTGATATTTAGGATAATTTTTATAATCCTTCTTAAGGATACCAATAATAGCATTAATATTAATATTAAATTGTTTTAAAATCATGTTAATTTCAGTATTATTATCATTAATAATAGCACAAGTATAATCTTCATGAGTAAAATTTTCTTTTTTATTAACATTAAGGTTTATGATTTTTTCAAAAGTGTGTGAAAAAGGACCGTGTCCTAAATCATGTAATAAACCAGCAATTTTAATGTTTATTTTTTCCTCTTTAGTTAATAAAGAAGAACCTTCAACTTCACTAAGAACACGATTTAATATATGATAAACACCTATACTATGAACATATCTAGTATGAGTTGCATTAGGAAAAGCAATTTGGACACCACCAAGTTGATTAATTCATCTTAATCTTTGAAATTCTTTACAAGATATTAACGCCTGAATAACGGGTTCGCTGATATTAATATTTTTGTGTATAGCGTCACGAATAAAAGTTACTTTATAATTATTGCTTGACATAAATTTTAACCTCTCATTAATATCTTATAAATTTTAGGTATTATTAATTTTTTATTTTAATAGTAACATAATATAAAATTTTTCTTCTATTTTAATAATTATTTTGAGTAAAAAGAACAATTTTATAATTTTTATTTATAACAAAAGTAAATATTATATTTTCTATATAAGTAATAATAATTATTTTTCTTTAATATTTAAAATTTAATTTCACATTATTAATAATGGTATCATAACCTAATAGTTTAATGGTGCTAACTAAATCAGGTCCATGCATTTGTCCTGTCGTAATAATTCTAATTGGCATAAATAATAATTTGCCGTTAACATTAGTTTCTTTTTTAACTTCATTAATAATGTTTTTAATATTATCACTAGTTCAATTTTTACAATCAATAATCTTTTTAATAAATGTTGTACAAACTAAGTTACATTCATTATCATTCAAAAAAGTCTTTGCTTCTATATCTACCTTAAAATTATTTTTAAAAAATAAACTTACCAATTCATTAATTTGACTACCATATTCTAACTGTGATTGATAAATTAATAATACTTCTTTTCATCATTCAATAGTTTTGCTATTTCAATTATATTTTTCTTTAATAAAAGGTGTTACTAAAGCTAAGTATTGTTCAACATTTAATCTTTTAATATAATAATTATTCATTCACACTAATTTTTCTGGATCAAACATGCTTGGTGCTTTACTTAAATATTTTGGGGTAAATAATTTAATTAATTGTTCTTTAGTATAAATTTCTTTTTCTTCATGCGAACTTCATCCTAATAAAGCAATAAAATTAAAAATTGCTTCTGGTAAATATCCTTCTTTACGATATTGATGAATAAATTGGATAATGCTACCATCACGTTTTGATAATTTTTTACGTTTATTATTAACAATTAATGTTAAGTGGGCAAAAATTGGCATTTTCCAATTAAAATACTCATAAATAACTAATTGTTTTGGTGTATTTGACAAATGTTCTTCACCACGAAAAACATGACTTATTTCCATTAAATGATCATCAATAACAACAGCGAAATTATAAGTGGCCACTCCATTTGATTTAATAATAATGTAATCTCCTAAATCTACTGAATTAAATTCAACATTACCACGAACTAAATCTTTAATTTTATAACTTTTATTAGTGGGAATTTTAACTCTAATAGCATATGAAATTTTATTTTGTAAATTTTCTTCAATTACAGACTGCTCTAATTTTGAACATGTTCCATCATACTGGAAAGCTAAAATATTTTTATCTGCTTGTTTCTTACGCATTTCTTCTAGATATTGAGGTGTACAAAAACAATAATATGCTTTTTTTTCTTTTATTAGTATTAATGCATGTTGAATATATATATTTAAACGTTCAGTTTGTTTATAAGGACCATATTTACCTGGTAAATCAATAGTTTCATCAGGAATTATTCCCATTCAACGTAAATTATCTAATTGTGAACTAATTCCATCTTCAATATTGCGTTCTAAATCAGTATCTTCAATTCTAACTATAAAATCTCCTTTGTTATTTTTTGCAAATAAATAATTAAATAATGCTGTTCTAGCACCACCAATATGTAAATACCCAGTAGGACTAGGTGCATATCGTACACGAATTTTCATATTTTCACCATCTTTATTAAATTTAAGATTTTTTAATCTTACTAACTTTTTTTCTACTTTATTAGTCTTTTTTTTAGAATTTAATTTTTTTTATTATTTTTAGAGGATTTCATTATTTTTTTACGATTAGTTTCAGATTGTAATTTTTCATTTACTTCTTCATCAAGAAAAATTGTAATAGTCTGTGTATCATTTGGATCAAATTCATTAGAACTTGGTAATGGTTGTTTTAATTCTGGTTCAAATTCAATTGCTTGTTCAATACGTTGACGATAAAAGTGATATGTTTGAACATTAATTAAATTTAATTTAAGTAATAAAATAACTGCTGCAACAAGTAATGCAAAATAAAAACCAAAAATTGATCAAACAATTGTTGAAGAAACTCAATTTCGATAATAAAAACTTGGTGTTTCAATTGTTCTACCCCTATTAGGTATTATTTGTGCACTATCATTACTTCATTCACAATAAAGCAATTGACCAGAAAAACTTATTAAAAATCCAACAACAAAAATTATAAAGTTTACAACTAAAAATACAAATTTAAAACGAGGAGATTTTTCGAGAAAAACTCTTGCCGTAAAAATACAACTTATCAACCCAAAACTACTTATAATCAAACCTATTACTGGTAAATAATAAACTGCAGTATAACTTGAAGGATTAAAACTTGGTGAAGGTTCTGCAATTTGAAAACCATAATAATATAAATCTTTTAAAACTGTATTTTTTGACAAAGCAATTAAAAAAAATAATTCATAAATAATAAATGTGCTTAATAATAAATAAAAACTAATAAACCACCAATTACGAATTCTCATAAATCTGTCCCCCTTATTTAATATTCAAAGTTTTTTTACTAAATCCCTTTTCTTGTTTTTTAATTTTTTTTAATTCTTGTTTTCTAATTCGTCTTTGTTTTTTTTCCATACTTCTAGTAGTATAAATTTCATAATCTGAGTTCATAAATGTAAACTTTCTACGCATAATTCAAAAAAATAGTTGTGTAATCAAAATTAAAAAAAGACTAAAAATAATAAATATTCTTGCAATAATTGGATTAATTCAATGATAATTTTCATTATATAATATTCCAGATTGTGAAATATAAGTTAATTGTACTTTTGAACTTAACATTACACTAAGAATTAATAATCAAAAAGCAGTATAAAACATTCTACTGCTATACTTTGAAGAGACAATACTTACTCTAGGAGCAAATATTAATAAAATCATACTTACAGTAATTGCAATTAAACAAACAATTGGTGCATAAAATAAATTCAAAATAGGATAATTAAAATCAGTAAGTACATTATATAATTTATATTTTGATACATTAATAGCAGCAAATAATGAAAAAATAAAAACTGATAAAAAAAGAACTATTGATATTGTCAAATAAACAAAATATGCATTTTTATTTTTTTGTTCATATGGAATAAAACATGTTTCTTTGTTTTTAAGATTATCTAAATCTTTAATTTTCATTATTTTCACCTACTTTATTTTTCATTAGGTAATTCTTCAACTACTAAAATTAAAATAATCGCTGCTATTACTTCACATATTCATACAATTAATGAGATTAATGAAAAAAATAATAATACTGGTATTGATCAAAAAACTAGACTACCGCTTAACATTAATGTTGATAATATTAATGTTGAAATAGCAGTAATTCTAAATGAAGATTTCTTTTTAAGTTTCTTTGCTGGTATCATAAAACAAATAATACTGACTAAAATTGCAATTCCAACATATGATAATGATAAAGCTAATTGTAGTTTACTAAATTCAAACCCCATTTTTTGCCCAACAAATGCATTAACTATTAATAGTATTAAAAAAGCAATACTACCAATAATTTGCACAATTGGTGATCAAAAAAGTAAAGCTCTTGAAACTTTTATTTTATTAAGAACATCAAACTTTTTAGTTTTTTTATTTGGAACATAATTGTTTTCTTGAATGTCAGAATCAGGATTTTGTAAATTACTTTTTAACATAATAATTTTTTCCTTTCTTGCTAGTATATTTTCAAATTAATTATAGCAAAACTATAACCTTTTTATAATTAATATTATCTTAAAACTAAACATTAAAAAGGAAATGACAAATATCACCATCTTCAACTATATAATTTTTACCTTCAACTCTCATTTTTCCCTTTTCCTGAACATTTTTTTCACTACCCAATAATTCTATATCTTGATAATTATAAACTTTAAGTCTAATAAAACCTTTCATGAAATCTGTATGAATGATACCAGCACACTCTGGTGCTTTCATTCCTTTAATAAAAGTTCAAGCATGAACTTCTTTGGGTCCAACAGTAAAATAAGTACCTAAATTTAATAGTTTATAAGTTGCTAATACAATTTGATCAATTCCTGATTCAAAAATATTTAACTCTTTAAACATTTCTTTTTTTTCTTCTGCTTCTAATTCAGAAAGTTCACATTCTGTCTTAGCACAAACAACAATTACAGTAATATTTTTTTTGCTCATATATTGTTGTAATTGTTCAACATATTTATTAGTTTTAGTTATTAAATCTTTTTCATTAATATTAGCAATAACAATTATTGGTTTAGCAGTTAAAAAATTATAAGGTTTAATCATTAGTAATTCTTCTGAACTTAACTTTTGATTGCGAATAGCAATACCATTGTTTAATTCATTATTAATTTTTTCTAATAAAGCTACCTCAGCAATACCTTGTTTATCTCTAGTTATTTGCGATTTTTTACGAACTTTTTCTTTTCGTTTACTTATTACTTCTTGATCAGCTAACATTAATTCCAATTCAATAATTTCAAAATCATTAATTGGATCAATTTTATTTTCAACATGAGTAACATTAATATCATCAAAACAACGAATAACTTCGCATATTGCATCAACCGTTCTAATATTGGCAAGAAATTGATTACCTAATCCTTCACCTTTACTAGCGCCTTTGACAAGTCCAGCAATATCATGTAATTCTAAAATTGTTGGTACAACTTTTTGTGGATTAAAAATTTTTATTAAATTTAAAATTCTTGAATCATTGACTGGAACGCTACCAATATTTGGTTTTATAGTAGCGAAAGGATAATTTTCAATTAATACTTGTGAATTGGTTATGGCTTTAAATAATGTTGATTTACCTACATTAGGTAAACCAACGATACCAGCAGTTAACATATAATATACACCTGTTTCTTTTACTTATATGATTACATCGTATCATATAAATTATAAAGAAAAATATAAAATTAATTATCAATTAAGAAAAATTTAATTTTGGAGTTGATTTGGATGGTAATGGTACAGTATTTACTAAATTATTAGATTCATTAATAGTATTACCAGCAAGTTCTTCATTATCGCTTTCATCATCAAAAGGATTTGTACTAACTGGTTTAGGAGTAATCTGACCAGAACAAATGCCACTATCACTAGATGCTGTTCTAGTAAGACAATGATTAAATTCTTGACGAGATGATTCAATACTGCTTTCTAAATCACTATACTGTGGAAAACTATAACTATTAAGTTCTCTTAATATTTTATCGATATCAATAATAGAATAATCATTTTCTTCAAATTCAGAAGAAAGTGAACTTATCGCACTATCAGTACTATTTGAACGTGATAATTTAGGTTTTTTTTCAATTATTCATTCATCTCAAGGCTCAGATGTTGGTAATAGTTCTGGTATACTTTGTCTTTGATAAGGTACGCTTATTTTATCTATTGATGTTTTATTTTCATTTAAATTTGCAATTAAAGTTCCAAAATTTTTTATATTATTTTCTTTAATCACTTTGATATTTCTTTTTGTTTTTTTTCATGTTCACGATAATTTATTTATTATTTTTTGTCATCAACTAAGTTTTTTAAATTTTGTTTTTGATATTTCTACTAAAGATTTTTGACAGTGTTCAATATCAATAGTTTTAATATTGTAAAGTTTACTTAAAAATATTGTTTTATAATCATCAAAATCATCATAACCAGTATATATTTTTAAATTGTTTTTAATAATATTATAGTTTTTATCTCAACATAAATATTTTTCAATACTTCAAGGTGCAACTTCATTCGCTTTCTCATAATATCTGATAAAAGTTAGATAGTCATTATAAAATCATGAATTTGCTATTTTTTGGTTACTTAATTCAGAAATTTTATTTTTAATAAAACTGATTTTTTTAACAAGTTGTTCGATATCTAACTTTAATTGTGCTAATATCTTTTGATTTTGTAGTTGAACATTTACAATTGTATGATTAGTTAACGTTTCTCATTCCTGTTTCTTAATTTGTAAAAGTTCAATAATGCTATCATGTAACTTAGTTAAATCATTAACTGCCGTTCTTATTTTACTATCAACTATTAAAACTGATTTTCTTATGGCGGCAACTTTTTCTTTTATTTCTAGTAGCCTGTTTTTTGCAATTAAACTATCTCTAAGAATTTTAAAATTAATGGCAGATGTTTCAGTTTTATAACTACCTAAAAAATATTTTTTATTATAATAAAAAATATCAAATGTTACATTGGTGTTGTTTTTATTTTGATTTAAATTTTTAATATTTTCTTTACTGTTTTCACTAAAGACAAAATTTAAATTACCATTAGTAAGATTTTCTTTTAATTCTTGACTAATTTTTAAATTTTTTTCATATTGCATTTGACCTTTTTCAATTAATTGTTTATATTCTTCTATTTCTTGTTCAATAGTTACTAATAATTTTTCTTTAATTTTTTGCAAATTAATTTCTCATTCTCAATTATTGAAAAAATTTTGATTATTAACTTTAACAAAACTTAAAACTGAATTACTAATTTTTTTAAGTTTGTTCGATAACAATTCTACATGTTCTACTAATTCTTTATCTTTTCAAATTATATAATCATTTATTAACGATTGTAACTTCAAAATTTCTTGTCAATTTGGAAATGTAACTTCTTCTTTATTTAAAGTAAAATTGAATGTCCCACAATTATTAATTGTAATGTCTCTTATTTTATATTCTAATTGTTTTTTTGAATTTAAATATTGAATAATAACAGTAAAATTATCTTTATTTTTTGTTAAAACTTTAAATGAAACTGCTTGTTTTTCATTAATACCAGTAATATCGATTATACTATTAATTGAAATAATATCATCAACTTTTCAATTACCAGTTGCCAATCTTTGTTGATTTAATTTTTGTTTAATTCTTTGTCTTGAGACTTTGAATGTATCAGATAATTCTTCTTGAAAACCTTGTACTAATTGCTGATTTATTTTTAATACACTACTTATCTTAGTAAATTTTTCTTCTGCTTTGTCTTTATAATTTTTAATAACATTATTTTTTAATATTTGATTTTCTGATAAAAAATGTTCTTCTAACGCAAACTTAAGCCAAATTTCTTGCTTCTCATTAGGAAAATAAACATTCATTAACTCATTAACTAACTTAGTAAAATCTTTTTGTGATTCTCAAAATTTAATAGATATTTCTTCTAACTGTTGTTGATATTTTCTAATTTCTTCATTGTTTTTAGAGTTTAATATTTTTAATTTGATATCTTTAATATTGTTTATGGTTTCAGAAAAAATTCCTTCATAATTTGCATATGATAATAACGAAAAATAAGATTCTCCCATCCTTTTTGATGTATAAATAGGACTTGTCTTTGCTAAAAGTTTATTTTTTTCTATTTCTTTAAGTTCTTCTAAAAATTGTAATAAACTTCCAATAACAGCTTCTGGTTTATGTTGAAGTTCAAGAGGTAAATTTTTATGAATTTCAACAAATCCAGGAAAATTTTCATTAAATAAATTATCAATTTTATAATCAAAATCAGTAGCTAATAAATTATTATTTTTAGTGCTTCTAATAATATATCCTTTAACAGCTTCTCTACTATATAAAGATAAATTATGCACCTCATTAAAAACATTACTTATTATTAAATATTCTTTACTTTTTGTCAATAACCTTTTCTGTAAATAACTTAGCATTTGAACATTATTAACCAATTTTATCCTTGTTAGCAAATAATTTAATCGTTCTTGTTTAATCTTTTCATTTTTATGTAAAATTTTTTGCATTTCTGCAATTGCATTTTTTAATTTATTTTCTGTTTTTAAAAAAGCATTTTTTTTTCTACATTTTTTTTGTAAATTGACTAGATCAGCAACCGCTTTGTTATCTTCAGCAATTAAATTAACAAAACTTACAATTTCTTGATCTAATTTTGCAATTTCTTGATCTAACATCTTAAAACCATTTGTTGTTTTTTCTGATTCTAAATTTAACAGTTTTAAAATAAAATGCATTGAAAATACACCATCATAAATGTTTACTAATAATTCTAACTTTGTTATTCATTTCGTTTCAATTTGGAATGTAGCAGAAGTAAAAGATTTACTTCAATTATTATCATCAATTTTATACATAAAATTTAATTTTATGTCAAAAATATTTGTTTGGTCACCAATTTTAACATCTTCTAATTTAATTTTAAATTTTGCTAACTCTTCTTTAGTAAAAATTGAGCCAGTTTTATTATTTAAATTATTTAATAATTCTGTTTGGGAAATTAATGAGGTGATATCATCAACATTAATATTTGTCTCTTGCGAATAAGCAGAAACGTTTATTACTTCATGCAATTGATTAATTTTTTGTATAAATAACTTTAATTTTCCTACCATTGTTAATAATTTAACAGAACTCGCTGTTGAAGAAACGCCAATTTTTTCTGCTGCTTGTTTAATAAGAGAAACATTTTCGGTCATTGGTAATGTTCCTCTATTATGTTCTAATAAAATATTGGAAACTTTCTTTTTTAAAGAAAACAAATTTAAATCTTCAAAATTGTAAGTGGTTTCATTAGACACATAAAAATTACTTCTTTGAAAACAAACAGTATCATGAAAAGTATCATTATATTTTCTTAACTGACCTTTAGCATTTAATAAATAAATTTCTTCTACATCTAGAAAACGAGAAATGACTCTTCCAAATCTAGTTTCACTTTTTCAATCGATAAAATTGTTAGTCCGTTGTGATTTATCATCAACATAACTATATTTAGTATCCAATTCTGCGGCAGTAAAAGCAGGAATTAATACTTTTTCTCCTTCCAATGTTTCACCAAATACGACAAATCTTGTACCTTGCGAAGCATTCTCTGTCTTAAAAATTAATGTTTTATTATTATTAAAAAAAATTTTTAATTGTTGACCTTTTGTTATGTTGTTAAAATTAAATGTGTTTGGCATTATTTTCCTCCCTATTTTTTGTTTTTTATTAAATTTAATATTAATATAATAATTTCATTATTGTTATTTCAAATATTTAAAACAAAAAATACCAACTTGATTTGAAAATCAAGGTGGTATGTTATAACCTTTTAAAATTAAATAATATTAAAAGAAATTAACTTTTAATATTTAGGATTATACATATTTTTAAAAAAAATACAATTAAAAACTATTTCAATATCTTTAATATTTAATTTAATTACTAATTTTAGTATAATTAGTTTTTTTAATTTATTTATATTAATACTATTACAATTAAATAACAGTAAATGATCTCACTAATTCAGAAGTAGATAAACTATCATCTAAGCATATACCACTATCGATAATATCTTGTTTAGAAAATGCTTTTTGACTATTAGAAATAGATACAGTTTCTTCTTTATTTAAACTGCTATTTTCTGCAATCATTATTTTACTTTCATTTTCAATATCTTCTTCATCAGTATCTTCTCAGTTATCAACAGAAAAATAACGTGGAGGAAGTTCATCTAATATTTCATGTATCCTATTTAAATCTTCTGCCTTTTTAAGTAACTTAGCAATTTCAATAACTTTAGTAGTTTCATCATTTATATTCATTTTTTCATTAAACAAATCAGTTAAATCCAATACATTGTCTTCAGAAATTTGTTCTTTTTCTAATCAATTATTAATTTTTTGATTAAATAATTTAGTTAAAATTACTGCATCTTCCTCAGAAATATTAAACTTTTTTAATCAATCATTATTTTTTTCATTAAATAACTTGGTTAAAATTGCTACATCTTCTTCAAAAATTTTTCTTTCTTTAAACAAATAATTAATCATTTTTACTCAATTAATTTCATCTTTATATTTTCTAAAAATAATACGTTTAAATAACGTATTCTTATCTTTTTCTGGCATATTTAATTTTCCTTTCAATGTTTTTTAAATAACATTATAACATCAAATATAATGATAAAAACTTTTACAATAGTATATAATTATAAATAAGTAAGGCTTAAAAATAAATATAACTTTTAGGAGGAAAATATGGAAAAGAAACTTTTAACTTATCCTCATGATATATCAAAAAAATTATTAATCATACTAGGTATAAGTAAAATTGCAATTGGTTTGTCTATCTTATTTGTTTTTATTACAAACTTAATTATCTATACTAATTCAGGATTAATATTTCCTTTTAGAGAAATAACATAAAATAAATTTACAAAATAAAAAATGAGTATAAATGCTTTAAAACATTTATACTCATTTTAAATTTATATTAATTTTAAAAATTCTAAAATTCGATTTAATTCTTTGTGATTACTATAATTGATGATTAGTTGTTTTTTATTGATTTTTACTTTAGTATCTAAAGTTCTTGATAAAGTATTTTCTAATGCTACTAAATGAAGATCTAACTTTTTATTAACATTTTGTTTTTGATTTAAACTTAATTGTTGCATCTTAATAACATCTTCAACCTTACGAACACTTCATTGTTCACTATATGCCCTTTTAGCAATAGTTACCATTAAATTAAGATTAGTACCTAAACTTAATAATGGTTTAACATGACCCATTGTTAATTCATTGCGTTGAAGCATTTGTAAAATCTCTACTGGCAATTGCAAAATTCGTAAAGTATTAGCAATGTGACTACGTGATTTATTAACTTTTTGTGAGAGTTGTTCTTGAGTTCATTTCATTTTACTAATTAAAGTTTGATATGCCTGTGCTTCTTCAAAAGCATTCAAATCAACACGTTGAATATTTTCAATCAAAGCAAATTCCATTAATTGTTGATCTGTTACTTCAATAGTTACTGCAGAGATCTCTGTTAAACCTGCTAATTTTGCAGCTTTAGTTCTACGTTCACCAGCAACTAATTGAAAAACACCATCTGTTATCGTTTTTTTAACAATAATTGGTTGAATTAAACCATGAATTTTAATTGAATCACTTAGTTCTTTAATTTCTTGTTCATTAAATACTACACGTGGTTGATATGGATTAGGAATAATTTTAGCAAGAGAAATAGTTTGTGAAAAAGTTTTAGCAATTTCTGGTGAACTTTCAATGTTAGTTATCAAATCATTTAAACCTTCACCAAAAATTGATGCTAAACCTTTAGCAGAAATACGATTTTTTTTATCATTAGACATTATTTAACACCTCGTTCACTAAACTTTGATAAGCAATAGCACCACTGCAACGTGGCCGATAACTAAAAATATTTTTACCATGACTTGGTGCTTCACTTAGGGTTACATTTCTTGGAATATAATTTTTATAAACTTTTTCTCTAAAATTTTTTTGAATTTCTTTGATAACTTCAACAGAAGAAGTTGTTCTAATATTAACCATAGTTAATAAAATGCCTTCAATTTCTAAATTGGGATTAAATAATTGTTGTACTAAACGAATAGTAGATAATAATTGTACCAAACCACCTAATGCATAAAACTCAGCTTGTAACGGAATAATAACTGAATTAGCTGAAGCTAAAGCATTACGATTAACTAATCCTAAACTAGGCGGACAGTCAATAATAATAAAATCATATACTTCCTTTACGGGTTCTAATTTTTCTAATAAAATATTTCTTTTATTACGAGATTGCTCTAATAAAAATATTTCGGCTCCCGCCAAAGAAATGGTCGATGGTAATAAATCTACTCCTTGACAAACTTCAGTTTTAATGACTTTTTCCAATGGAACATCATGTACTAAAACATCATATATATCTTGTTCAACTTTATCAGCAGCAAAACCCATTGAAATAGTAGCACTACCTTGTGGATCCAAATCAATAAGTAACACTTTTTTATTTTTTATACCTAAACCTGCAGCAAGATTAGTAGCAGTAGTTGTTTTTCCAACTCCACCTTTTTGATTAGCAATTGCAATAATTTTGCCCATAATAATTACCTTTCTAAATTAATAGACTAATATTTTATCCTACTAATTAAGTTTAACACTAATTTTAATTAATATTATTTACAAAGGTTTACTTTTAATTTGTTGATAAGGTCTTGGATATTTTAAAGCACATAATTTATATTTTTGAAAATGAAGGATTGTTCTTTGACCATAGTTGTTTGGTAATTGAACAGTAAATTGATTAATTAACTTTGCACCCATTGTGTTAATACTATTTTGTGCCAACGCAAGTTCTTCTTCAACTTTAAGACCCTTATAGGCAATAAATAATCCTTCAACTTTTACTAATCCTAAACATAATTCACTTAAAATATTTAGCGGTGCTAATGCTCTTGCTATTACAATATCAAATGTTTCACGATATTGATGAGCAAATGTTTCTGCTCTTTGATTAATTATATAAACGTTTTCTAAGTTTAATTCAGTAATTACTGTTTTTAGAAATTGACATTTCTTTGTATTTGATTCAATAATGGTTAATTGTAATTTGGGAAAACAAATTTTTAAAATTATTCCTGGTATACCAGCACCACTACCAACATCACAAATATTTTGATCATCCAAAGTGATGTTATTACTAATTAAAAGAGCATCATAGAAATGTTTATAATAAACTTCTACTTCTTCAATAATTGTTGTTAAGTTATATTTTTTATTTTCAGCAATTAAAATTTTATAATACCGACTTAATTGTTGTTCCATTATTGGTGTTAAAGTTAAATTAGTTAAACCTATAGTTCAATCTTTATTCATTGCTTACTCCTAAATCAATCTTTTAATAAAATACTTTATTTAAAGTAGACTATAAATATAATGCTTTAAATAATTAAATATAATTTAATTATAATTTTATATTTAATTATAATGTTTTTTTAGTATATGGTTGAAATTTTATCACATAACTACTATCCTTCAAAATTTAATGTTATTTTTAATTAATTATTAATTAAATAATTTAAAATGCTTAAAATATCATTTTCGTTTTATTTTCTTTAAACTCAAATATAATTAACACATATAATAAGAATTATTAAACAAATTATAAAAGTGTAACCCATCCAAAAACAAATAAAAGCACTAACAGAAAAACAAATACCCGCATTTACAGTTTCACAAATCCAAGCATTTACCGAAAATCAAATAGCATATTTTAAAACTTCGCAAACTATTATCTTAACATCAAGACAAATACAAGCATTCACAACTAAACAAATTCAATGATTTACAAATTCACAAATTTATTATTTAAAAATCTCACAAGTACAAGCATTGACAACTAAACAAATAAGTTCACTTAACTACAATAAAGTTAAAATGTTTACCTCACAATGAACTAAAAAATTCAAAGTTTCACAAATACAAGCACTAACACCAAAACAAATAAAATGAATTGATTATGAACAAATACCAGATTTTACCAAAGAACAAATACAAATATTTACAATAGAGCAAATACAAGCACTAACACCAAAGCAAATACCCTCATTGACTATTTTACAAATTAGTTGATTTACAATAGAGCAAATACAAGCACTAACACCAAAACAAAATAGAGTATTTACAGAAAAACAAATACAATCATTTGCACCAGAGCAAATACAAGAATTTCCAATTAAATACATAAATGAATTAATTTCAAAGCAAATACAATGATTCATAATTGAACAAATCCAAGCATTTACCGAAAAGCAAATTCAAGTATTTACAGAAAATCAAATTCAATCCTTTACAAAAGAACAAATACCCGCATTCAGAATAGAACAAATACCATATTTCACAACAAAACAAATCTCAGCACTAATTATTTCAAAAAAAATATATGCTCTTACAATAGAGCAAATACAAGCACTCACAATCGAACAAATAACAGCTTTAACACCCCAACAAATACCATTACTAACAGCAGAACAAATAGAAGCATTGACAAGAGAACAAATTAGTTGACTTACAAATCAACAAATAGAAGCACTCACAAAAGAACAAATACCCGCATTAAGTCCAAGAAAAATGGGAGCATTAAGTCTAGAAAAAAGAAAAATATTAAAATTATTAATTAATAAATACCAAAATCAAGAACAAAAAAGCAAATCTAAAAAAGATTTAACAAAAAAAATTTACCAACAAGAAGCAGAAAAAAAGAAAGTATTAGCAGTACAAATCAAGAATATAAAGAATCTATATTATTAGAAAATGTAAAACCATTAAATTCACACATTAAATGATCAAAATCTTTGCATGAAGAAATAACAAAATATGAAAACCAAGATCTTAATAAGAAATGTTTAGTAATCTGTGTAACTTACAAAAATAACTATGTTTAATTAATTCTAGTAAATATAATTAAATGACTAGAAAGAGTGAGTACAGATGGCTAAAAAAGATAACTTTAATAATAATGATCCAATATCAAAAGCAGTAGATTTATTACTAGAAAATACTGAAGATTTAACAACAGTTTTTAAACCTGGCGGTTTATATAAAGAATTAACAAAAAGATTAGTTGAAAAAATGTTGAATTCTGAAATGCAAAATTATTTAGGATATGAAAAAAATCAACATAGTACTACTGAAAATGCTCGTAATGGTACAAGTTCAAAAAAATTAATAACTCAACAAGGTAAAATTGAAATTGATGTACCAAGAGATCGCAATAGTAATTTTACTCCTGTAATAGTTCCTAAAAGGCAAAGAAGATTTGATGGTTTTGATCAACAAGTTCTTTCCTTGTATGCAAAAGGAATGACATTATCTGACATTAGAATGCAGTTGCAAGAGTTATATCATGGTGCTGATATTAGTGAAAGTGTTATTAGTCAAATTACTGATGATGTTATTGATGATGTTAAAGCATGACAAAATCGACCATTAGAAAGTATTTATCCTATTGTTTATTTTGATTGTATAGTAGTTAAAGTACGACAAGATAAACGGATTATTAACAAATCAGTTTATATAGCATTAGGAGTTGATTTAGAAGGCAAAAAAGATGTTTTAGGATTATGAATTAGTGAAAATGAAGGTTCTAAGTTTTGATTATCTAATTTCACAGAAATGAAAAATCGTGGCTTAAATGATATTCTTATTGCTTGTAGTGATAATTTAACAGGCATGTCAGAAGCAATACAATCAGTTTATCCTAAAACAGAACATCAATTATGCATTGTTCATCAAATTAGAAATAGTTTAAAATATGTTTCATACAAACATCGAAAAGGTCTAGTTGCAGATTTAAAACCAATTTATAGTGCATGTAGTGAAGAACAAGCAATGCAAGCTTTAGAATCGTTTGAAAGTAAATGAAATAAACAATATCCTCAAATTACTAAATCTTGATATAAAAATTGAGATAATTTAATGGTTTTTATTAGTTATCCAGTAGAAATCAAAAGAGTGATTTATACTACAAATGCTATTGAATCTGTTAATAGTCAATTACGAAAAATCATCAGAAATAAAAAAGTTTTTCCTAATGATATGGCAGTTTTCAAAATATTTTACTTGGCAATTGAAAATATAACAAAAAAATGAACATTGCCTATTCAAAATTGAAATACAGCAATTGCTCATTTTATGATAAAATTTGAAGACAGAATTAATCTAAATTAGTAACTTTGTAAAACAAAAATACACAGATTATTAAAAAGCCTCTCTTAATATAACAACTAATCAATTTATTAATAAATACTAGTATTTAACAATCTTTCTTTTTTAAAAATTATTATACAAATTATAAAAAATATTTTCTTAAAAAATAAATGTTTTAATCTAATTTACATTACTATACACTTATTTTTTTAGATTTAAAACTTATTTCTTCATCATCATTAATTTTTTGATAGTTAATATTAGAAATTTTATTAATTATTTTCTTCTCATTATTTTTAAATGTTTTTATTTTTTTAATATTTTTTTCTAAACTCTCATTGTTCTGTTCAGCCAATTTCTCAAAACTGTCATTTAAGTTTTTTACCATAATTTAAATTTCCCCTTTTTTCATTGTTTAATAAATTTATTATACACAATAAAAATAAAAACTTAATTTATTAAAAAACATTTAAAACATTATATTTATTAAACTTGATAAAGGTTTTAAAATATTGCTAGCATATAATTTTATTGTCATTTTCTACCTGCTTTAACATAAGGTTGCGCTCAACTTTTTACCAATTCTGTATTAGGACGAAAAATCATTAATGATACTAATGCTATTAAATATGGAAACATACCCCATAATCAACTTGGAATATTATTACTAATAACTATAAATGTTTGTGAAGCATTTATATACTGATATAAAAAAGAAAAAATAAAACAAATAATAGAAGTTAAAAAAAATCTACTGTGTGCCATCATTCATAAAGCAATTGCCAAAAAACCAATACCAGCAAAATTATTACTATAAATAAAAGTACTTGGAAGTACATAAACAAATAAAGCACCTGAAAAACAAGCTAAAGAACTAGAAAATAGCGAAATATAAAATCGAGAACGACGAACATGAATATAATTTAAAGCTACTGCGGTTGGATTCTCACCAATTCCTCTAATGTATAATCCAAGCTTAGTCAAAAATAAAATAGCTGCAAAAATATAAATTGCTAAAAAGGTTACCAAAATTGCAATTCAAGAAAATTGATAAATATAAATACTTGCTAATGAATAATTTATTTCTCCAGTAAATGTTAATGGTAAAATTACTGCTAATCCATAACCAAAGTAATTAATAACCATTGATACTAAAAATTGATTAGTTCTAAACAATAAGGTTGCTAAACTATGAATTAAGCCAAATACAATTCCAATGATAATAGTGATAAAAAATGCCAAAATTGCAACTCCACCACCCAAATTATTTTTTAATTGTGAAACAATTATACAATATGTGGTAGCACCAGTACACATAATACCATCAAAACCAAAATTAACAATTCCTGCTCTAGTATTTAAAATTCCACCTGTACATAACAACAATAATGGACAAGCAAATAATAATGTATTAACTAAAATTGTTGAAAATGAGAGTAACATAATTATTTTTTTCTCCTTTTCCTTTTAAATATTTTATTTTTTTTAAAAATTTTTGAAGATTTTGATTCAACATTAACAATTTTAACATTTTGTTGTTCATCCTTAATTAATTCTTTTTTTCATATTAACTTCTTTTTTAGTCTTATTAAATATTCTTTAATAGCAATAGAATGAGTTAAGTAATGCCAAATAAAAGGATAAATACCAATAATGTAAATGGTTATTGATAATACTATTATTGCAATTTCTGGATTTTTCAAATACATAAAAGCATTATTTTCAATAGGACTAATAAATAAACTCATAAAAAATGATGAAAATAAAATAACTCCTGGCGTATATCCCGCTAAAGCAGCTACTACTACCCCATAAAATCCTTCTTGAATTGGAGCAGAAAGCGAAGGTAAATTATTATTAACTCCTAAAAAATAAAGATAACCAGCAATTCCTGCTATCGCTCCTGAAATTGGTAAAATTATTAAACCCTGATATTGGGGATTTAATCTGGCATATTTTGCAGCAACGGGGTTTTTAGCAATTGCATTTAATTTAAAACCAAGAGTGCGATTATTAAAAATAATAATTGCGATTAATAAGACAATAATAGCAATAATAATACCAGCAGAAAATAAATTACTAATGCTAAAAGGTCCACTAATTAATGAAAATCTAAGATTAGTAATTTGTGTTGGAATTTTTAAGTTATGATAAACATTACTGGCTATTAAACCTTTATATCCTTCTCAAGCAATAAAATTAAATAAAATAGTGCTAATAATTTCATGAATTTTAAAATAAGTTTTTAAAATTGCAATAATTAAACCAGCTAAAGCACCAATTAAAACTGCAATTAATAAAAGAAAAGGAGTAATTCATTGACTATAACCACCACTTTTATAAATAGCTACTGCCAATACATATGTTATCATAGCACTAAATAACATTTGACCACTAACTCCAAAGTTATAAATACGATACTTAAAAGTAATAGCTACTGCTAATCCTGTTAATATTAATACACTATATGTTTCAATTAAATTACTAAAACTTACTAAATTAGTTAAAGGATTAATAAAAATAGTTTTCCAAAATGATAATGGATTAACTTGTAAACATAACATTAATAAACTAACAAAAAATAGAGTTATTAGTAATAATAATGCACCCACTAATCAAAAATTTCATTTTTTAATATTTTCCAACATCTTTTAACCCAACCTTGACCTAATATTTTCCATTTTTTTATTAATTCAACTAGTAATTTTGACAAATGGTCTTTTCAAATAATTAATTGTTCTAATTATTTTTTTCTTTTTCAAACTTCACTTTGTTTGTGGCAATTGATACATTTTATCAGTTTTAACAATTATTTCATTTGTAATAGGATAATCATTCCATAGTGCTGGATTGTTCATTATTTCAACTTTAACATTTTTATTTTCCAATTTACAAACAAATTGTTTGTGATAAATAACTGCTACTCGTTGACACAATAATTGTAATAAGTACGGATCAGTATCAATAATTAAAATACTTGAACCACTTTCGCGTAACTCTATTATCTTTTTAATAATTAATAACGAAGAATTTTCATCTAAATCAGAAAATGGATTAGATAAAATTAATAATTGTGGTTGCTCTTCAATACTTCTTGCTAATACAAATTTCTGCATTTCTCCTTTTGATAATTTATTAATTTTAATAAAAATATTATTATCGTTAAATATTTGATATTTTTTAATAATTTCTCGTACCTTTTTATTAACAACGGCTGTTTTGACAACTCCGGATTTAGTTACATATTTTTCTTTATTATAATTTCAAAAGGTAAAATTTTCAAATAAAGTGGCATCAGGAATTATAGCAGTATTACTATAATGTCCAGATATTCAATCAATTCCTAAATTACTAATTTCTTGCGGTTTAAAATAAGTTACTTCTTGTTCTTGAAAAAAAATGCGTCCTGTTTGCGTTTTAATCATACGTACTATACTTTCAAGTAAAACCTCGCTATAAAGGTTTTCATAATCATAAATACCATATATTTCACCAGGGCGAATTGCAAATTCAATTTTATGAAAATTTGAAATATTGGGTTTATTCAAAGAAAGATTATCAATATAAAGCATTGGTACTGAATTTATCGATTTTGGTTTTTTATAATTAAAAATCTTACCTCAATAATTAGTTGTAAACAATTTAGTATTTTCTTCTAATTTCATTACTTTTGTTTTACCAATATTTAAGTTTTCAATTCAAGATACTCGGTTAGCAACCATTTTAGCAAATTCTTCATCTCTAGTTGTGAAAAGGACCGTTATTTCTTCATTACGAAATGTTTTAAAAATCATTCAAAACTCTACTTTTTGACTATCAGATAAACCAACAGTTGGTTCATCTAACAACAATATTTTAGGTTCTTTGAATAAAGCACGAAGTAAAGATAATTTTTTTAATTCTTCAATCGCAAGTGTTGATACTCTCTTATTTAAATTAAGCTTAATTTTATATTTTTCCATTAAATTATTAATTTTAAATTCAGCTTTTTTTCAATTAGGAAAAATTTTAGCAATAGTTGGTTCATTACCAAGTATAATATTTTGTTTAACAGTAAGATTGTCTAAGAAAAAATCATCTTGACCAGCATAAGCCATTCTAAAATAAAGCATTTCACTAGGATCACGAGGAAAATAACATCCTTTTCTTAAACTATTAATAACAATTTTTCCTTTAGAAGGTTGTTCAAAACCAGCAAGCATTCTAATTAATGTTGATTTACCAACGCTATTATTACCAACAATGGCATGAATTTCTTGTGTTATTTCTAAATTAACATTTTCAAATATAACACGAGTATCATAATATTTACTAATTTTTTGTAACTTCAATATTGTTTTTTCCATAATTATATATCTCCATACTGATTAATAAAATCAATGTTATTAACACCATAAGTTTGGATTTTACTTTCTGAAGCACTAGGTATAATTTTAAAATTAGGATTAATCTCTTCTTTAAATGTTTCATCAATAATTTCCAAATCAGGCATAAAACCAAAAGCTAAATAATTAATATTATCATAAACATAGTCATTATTATTAATAATATTCGATCCAACAAAACTAATAGTTTTACTATAGGTTGGACGTGAAGATATTAACCTAGCAGTATAAGCAATAATACTGTTATATCAATAATTAGTATTAATAATAAAATTAACACCATGTGTCTCATATAATGATTGGGCAATCTGACCAACACCGGCAACACTATCAGCACTATAAATATTACTTGTTACAAAACTATCATGAGGATTAGCATAAATAATTTTATATGTAATTTTTGGATTATCAATACCATTAATTATCTCAGCAAATTGATTCAAAATAGTTTGATCATAATCAATGCCAATATTATTAATAATACCAATTCTAACTATCAATTTACCGTTGTCATCAACATCAAAGTTATATTTTTTATTTATTATTCCATCCTGAACATTTTCAACAAAATGTTCAGCAATTTTACTGCCATAATTTAAATGGCTACTAGTTACGTTATCAATATTATATCTAATATCATAAATATTATTAGTAACTTTAACCGTATCAGCAATAATATTATTAAAAAAATAAAATTTAACATTCTGAAATTGTTGTAATACTCTAATTAAGTTTTTAGTAGAATAACTACTAGTTTCACTATGATGTGGAATATTCTTTTGAAAACTAGGATTTAAAATATAAACTTTTTTGATATTATATGTAGATAAAAAGTTTCTCAACATTAATGCATAATAATTATCATCTTGAGAACTAAACAATGTTACTACATGATCTTTACCATAAAAAGTTTGTAACTTTTGATAAACAAGTCGGTCATAAATGTTTTGATTTTGTGCTTGTTGATAACTTGTTATTAATAAAACTGTTGGTTGTAAATTTCAAGTACAAGCATAAATACTACTACTAATAGTAGTTATTGTTGGCAAAATTATAGTGAATAATAGAAAACGTCGAAACATAAAAACCACCTACTAATAATACTTATTTATAATTATACAAGAAATCTTAGTTTAATATCAAACAATCAATTTATTGCAAATTAATTAAACAGTTTATTAAAAAAATAATAAAGAATATAAATAAAAAGGATTTATGACAATTAATTTTATTAATAGTAATATTTGGTTTGTTATTATTTTCAAAGTTATTTTCTTTTGTTATTTTTAAAATGTAATGATGAGGAATTTTAATTTTATTTTTAGTCCCATTTACGTTCTTATTTATATCTTTTGCTAGATCATTCATTAGAAACTCTAATTTTTCAATGATTTTAAAAAACAAAAAAATAAATCATTTACTATTAACTTTAACTTATTTATATAAATTTTACATACTTTAAATTTATTTTTAATAAAAACTTAATTAATTGTAAAATACATAAAATTTGATAATATACAACCGTTATATAGTATATATAAATTTTAACCAATTACTTTCCTATAAAAGTAATTGGATTTTTTGTTAAAAGGAGGCATTAAAATGGCAGACAAAAATAAATCAGAAATATTTCAAAAAATAACAGCACAGCAAGACATTAAAGATATTTTAAACCAATCAAATTCTACATTTAAAAATAAAAAAGGAAGAAAAAAAGAAAGACATGGTGGCTTAACATTTAAATTCAGTAAAAAAATGATACTAATAATCAATTAACAGATGTAATAATTAATGATAACCCATCAAAAAGTCATATAGAAAATTCAGAGACAGTTTCTATTATTTCAACAGATAGTGAAAATATACAAGAAACAAATAATGATATATGAACAGTATGAACAAAATTCAAAAATTATGTATCACCAGCATCAACTTCAATTTCAAATACAGAAGAAATATCACAAACACAAAATGATATTTTATTAATTGAAGAAATAAAAAAAGAATTAGAAAAAATTAAAAGTAAAATCGAGTCATTAAAACAAGAAAAAGAAAACAATATTAACTTCGACAATTTTAAATATAATGCTGTAACAATTTTAGATGAATATAAAGATATTTTATTTTGAAAAAATCAGCTTCAAGATCAAAAAAAAGAAAAACAAGAACTTGAACAACAACAAGAAAATATAAAAAAAGAAATTTTAAAAAAAAGAAAACTAATTGAAGAAAATGAAAAACTAAAAAATAATAGTCTAAAAGAAAATAAAAATATTACAAGAGAACAAATTAGAAGACAAAGTATTTGAGAAGAAGAAAAAATTCAATTAGAAGAAGAAATATACAAAAAAGAAAAACAATTAGAACACCAATTACCATCAATGTGATTAAGCCAAGGATTGCCCGTTTCTGAGACAGTCGGATTAAATAAAGATATTGAAAATAAAAATATAGAAATTAATAAAACTATTAATAAAATTAATAAAAAAGAAAAAGAAATTGAAAAAAATAGAATAAATAATTTAAATAAAATCAAGAAAAAAGAAAAAGAAATTGAAAAATTAAATGATAAAATAAATAAAACTGCATCTTCAAGAAAAAAAATAAATTTTGATAAACAAATTTTAAAAATCGAAAAAGATATTGAAAATATTAAAAATAAAGACTTAAAAAAAATAAAAAACATCCATGAAGAAATTTTACCAATCAATAATAAAATTTATTTTATAACAACTCTTCAACATATTGATAATTCTATTACTGAAAAAATAATGCATTTCCAACAACTTACAAATGGTGATATACAAGTTATTAATCAAATAAAAAACTATGAAAATATTAATAAATATAAAAAAGATACAGTAATAATTGAGAACATTTCATCAATAAATAATAATACTAATTGTCAATTTATATCAATTAAAGATTTTCTAAACAATCAAAAAAATGTAAAAATAAAACCATCTTTAATATCAAGATCTGCATGACTTTTCTTCAAATTAATTTCTACGATTGTTTCGGAAATACCAATTATAAATCGTATTTTTGGATTGATATTTAAGCCTTTTTCATGAATGCTTTCAAATTGAACAAAAAAAATGAATCATGATTTTCTAACCAAATATATGAAAATGAACAAGAAAAAGAAAAAAATAAAAAAGAATATGAAACAATAAATAAAAAATTAAAAAGTGATAAATTAGAAACTAGATTAGAAATACAATATGAATTATTCAAACAAGAATTAAATAATAGAAAAAATAAAAAAGCAAATGATTTAATAAATAATGAAATATTAAATCAAAACTCAAATAACATTTCTGAAAATCAAAGTATTAAAAGTTTTGATTCATCTACTAAAATTTCAATAAATTACCAAATGCAACAATCTTCAATCAATACAAATCATAATTGAAATAAAGTAAAACCTTTATTAACATAATCAATTAGTGAACTAACGATTTTTAATAATATAAATTTAATTAAGTAATAAATTTTTAATAATATTTTTATTTTAAAAATATATACTTTTATTGAATATTTTTATGATAAAAAATATTCAAGAACAAATAAAGGAGATTATAAATATGTGAAGATCATGTAACGAATGAAGTCAAGCTGATAAAGATAAGTACAACAAAGAAGCAAAAGAAACAAATAAAGTGTGAGGAGAAAAAAACGAAAAGGAAAGACGAGAAAAAGTTGCTAATGCTCTTGACCTTGAAAAAAATAAAGCAAAAATAAATCAATCAACAACAAATGAAAATCAAAGTTCTAGTAGTAAATCAGCACAAATGTAAATTTTAAATATTACAAAACTACTTAATTTGAGAAGTTTTGCCTTTTTATTGGTAGTGTTTAATACTTTTTACAATAAATATAGTAAGATTAAATGATAGTAAATAAATAATAATTTTAAAATGACATCCAAATGGATGTCATTTTAAAAAATTATAAGATAAAAATCATCTTTATTTCTTAATATTTATTTAATTTTGTTTTATATTAATAAGTGCTATTATTATACTATAATACTACTAATAGTATTCATTTTATATAAATAGGTGATATCCATGAAACAATTTTTAATAGCTTTAAGCAGTTTAACAATCTTAGTTTTAACAGGAAATAACAATATTAATCATATTAATAACTCATTAAAAAACAATGTAAATAATACAACTTCACTATTCAATAATAAATATGGTTACTTAAATGATAATGACATAATAACTAATCAATCAACAACCGATCATAAATTTTATAGTTATGATACATCTGCATTAAAAGATTATACTTTTGCTAATGCAAGAGATGTATTTTTAGTCGATAATACAAGTAATTTAGTTTATAATCCTGATGTTACTATTCCTAGTGATCAAAAATTAAATATTGAAAATACGAAACAAGAAATGAATAGTCATAAAAAAATAACTACTATTAAAAATACAGATAATGAATATAGTAAAAGTGAATATAATAAAACTTATTTTGATGGTGATAATAACGATTGACAATATGTGCAATTAGGTAGTTTACCTAATCATATTAGTATTTCTAATCAAACTGGTGGTAATAAAGTAGAATATAATGATAGTTTAAATGAAACATTAGGACTATACTATATTGCTAAAGCAACAAAAAATAATCAAATTGATGAAACAATAGCTGACAAATTAGGAACATACTTTATGAGTCAAACAAGTATCAAAGATAGTTTTAATAAAGATTTAACTAATAAAATTATTAATTTAATTAGTAGTAATAATAATATTTATAATTTCATATATAATCTTCCAATAAAAATAACAGATAAAAATAATTCAATTAATTATATTTTTGATAATAATAATAATTTAATTGAAATTTATTATAATACATGAACTAATACTAATATTGATAAAAATGATATAAATTAATTCATATAGTCTTATTATATTTCAGACAAGAAATAATTTGGATTTTTATGAAATTGTATTAAATAATATAATTTTTTTAACTTAAATGCAACTAAAATACTTATTTTTAAAAATTACTAAAAAATTAAAAAATAAATTTAATATTTATACACAACAAAAATTCTGAGGCTTTTTAATAATCTGTGTATCTTTGTTTTACAAAGTTACTAATTTAGATTAATTCTGTCTTCAAATTTTATCATAAAATGAGCAATTGCTGTATTTCAATTTTGAATAGGCAATGTTCATTTTTTTGTTATATTTTCAATTGCCAAGTAAAATATTTTGAAAACTGCCATATCATTAGGAAAAACTTTTTTATTTCTGATGATTTTTCGTAATTGACTATTAACAGATTCAATAGCATTTGTAGTATAAATCACTCTTTTGATTTCTACTGGATAACTAATAAAAACCATTAAATTATCTCAATTTTTATATCAAGATTTAGTAATTTGAGGATATTGTTTATTTCATTTACTTTCAAACGATTCTAAAGCTTGCATTGCTTGTTCTTCACTACATGCACTATAAATTGGTTTTAAATCTGCAACTAGACCTTTTCGATGTTTGTATGAAACATATTTTAAACTATTTCTAATTTGATGAACAATGCATAATTGATGTTCTGTTTTAGGATAAACTGATTGTATTGCTTCTGACATGCCTGTTAAATTATCACTACAAGCAATAAGAATATCATTTAAGCCACGATTTTTCATTTCTGTGAAATTAGATAATCAAAACTTAGAACCTTCATTTTCACTAATTCATAATCCTAAAACATCTTTTTTGCCTTCTAAATCAACTCCTAATGCTATATAAACTGATTTGTTAATAATCCGTTTATCTTGTCGTACTTTAACTACTATACAATCAAAATAAACAATAGGATAAATACTTTCTAATGGTCGATTTTGTCATGCTTTAACATCATCAATAACATCATCAGTAATTTGACTAATAACACTTTCACTAATATCAGCACCATGATATAACTCTTGCAACTGCATTCTAATGTCAGATAATGTCATTCCTTTTGCATACAAGGAAAGAACTTGTTGATCAAAACCATCAAATCTTCTTTGCCTTTTAGGAACTATTACAGGAATAAAATTACTATTGCGATCTCTTGGTACATCAATTTCAATTTTACCTTGTTGAGTTATTAATTTTTTTGAACTTGTACCATTACGAGCATTTTCAGTAGTACTATGTTGATTTTTTTCATATCCTAAATAATTTTGTATTTCAGAATTCAACATTTTTTCAACTAATCTTTTTGTTAATTCTTTATATAAACCGCCAGGTTTAAAAACTGTTGTTAAATCTTCAGTATTTTCTAGTAATAAATCTACTGCTTTTGATATTGGATCATTATTATTAAAGTTATCTTTTTTAGCCATCTGTAACTCACTCTTTCTAGTCATTTAATTATATTTACTAGAATTAATTAAACATAGTTATTTTTGTAAGTTACACAGATTACTAAACATTTCCCGTTTTCAAATGCCAGAATTATTTTCTTCAATTCTATTTCTTATTTCTAATATACTTTTCTCTATATTTCTTAATTTCATAATTTTTCTACTTTCATCTTCATCTTTAATAGCCGTTGATGCTGCAGAAATTAGCTTAGTAATATCACTATAAGTCGACATATAAAAAGGAGTACCAGCAATAATATAACCTGCATTTTTTTCTGCATTATAAATTTTCTCCTCAACTTTTAAATAATTAATGATAATATTAATATTTTCGTTGATACTTTCTTCTTTTGCATTTGGACCATTTTCTAAAATTTGATTAATTCTTGTTTGCAAGTCAGGATTATTAGGTTCTTTATATTTATTAGCGTTTTTTCATCTTGAATTTGGTGCTTCAATTTCTTCTTTTCTAGTAACTAATTCTTTATATATTTCTTCTAATTTTTTAAACTTTTCTAATTCATCAACATTATTAAGAGCATTTACTATTTCTTTTTCTTTTAATAGTTGGATATTAATTCGATGTTGAAGTGACATATAAAAAGGAGTATAGGAAACAGAATATCCTGCTTTACTTTCTGCATTATAAATTTTCTCTTCAACTTCTATATAGTCATTAATATTATTAATTAATCTACCTATATTTATTCTGAAATTATCAATCATATTTTTCTTATATTCTTTAGGTGTGTTTTCTAATGTTTTTCTTAATAAATCATCTAACATATTCTTTATCTTCCTTTGCTTATTAAAATTAACTTAATAAAAATCCTAATATAGAAAATATCTATATTAGGAAAGAACATTTATTAAATTACTAAGTAATAATATCATATTTTTTTTAAAACATAAAGAAAAAATACTACTCCAGTTATAAATAAAATTAAATGCCTCAACTATTTTTTTATAAAAATATTGAAATAGAAAAAAATATTTTTTTATTTTTTTTAAAACGGATTATAAATATTTTTTAAATTTTGAATAATATGTTCTCTCACTATTACATCTTTAATTGAATTAGTAAAAGCAGAAATTTTAGGCTTTAAAAAATTATAACGACCCATATTTTGTGGAAGTGTAGTATCTATTATTGGCATATCTTTTAAATTATCATCGAATATTTGTACTACTTCCGAATATAAATTAAGTATATTAGCATAAGCATTAAAAACTGATACCATATAATTAACATCTAAAAAATTATCAACTCCATGTTGTTGCAAGAGATCTATAATTATTTTTTTATTAGCAATGATATCACCTGTTGATTCCATCTCTTTTAGAGCATTAGCAATTTTATCAGTTTCATCTACTCTTAATATACCTATCATTTTTAACTTTTCAACAGTACTGTAACATTCCTCATAAGTTGTATTATTTTTTAATTCATTTATACTTTGTTTTAACGTTTCACTATTTTGATATAAATCAATAACATTGTTAATGTCTGCTACATTAACATTTAAAAAAGGAAGATTATTATCAATACTAGTAAATATTTTATGAGTAACAGAAGTTGTCGGTATTTCATTTTTAATAACACCATAACTTAATGATTTATTACCGAAAACACTAGTACCCATCATAATAATTACGATACTACCTAAAATACTCATTCTAATAAAATTAATTAAAATTCCAGCTGTAGCATTTATTGCTTTGTGTTCAATTTTATTTTTATTAAAAAGTACAAAATATAAAATAATATAGATTATTCAAAATAAAATATTAATGCCAATAATTCAAACAATAGCATATATCAAAAATCCAATATTATCAGTTAATAAATTCTTAAATGAAGCAAAACTACCACTAAGGTCACTAAACCATGGTGATACCATATTTTTAAAAGAATTTATTAACATTGGTTTAAATGCCAACATTAAACCAATACTAAGTAAATTACCAGCACTAATAAATATTAATGCTCTTCCCCCAATAAAAAAACCAGTAACAATACCAAAAATAATAATAGCAAAAATAATAATATCCCATAATAATGGAGAAACATTAATAAATATCATATTTAAATACCCTTCCTTATTTATGAACAACTATAAAATAATGACGCTTACCTTTTTTTATAACTGTTACTTGATTATTAATTGCGTTTTTTTTACTAATAAGAAAATTTATATTGGTAATTCTTTCACCATTAACAACAATTGAACCTTGCATAATTAGTTCTCTTGCTATTCTTTTTGAATTACAAATTTGATTATTAACTAAAAAATCAATTATTTGTTCATTATGATTAAGATTAAAATGTGGTACATCTTTTAAAACCTGTAAAATCTCAGATGATTTCATTTGATGAATCCGATCGTGGAAAAAAGCATTAGTAATATTAATAGCACTAAAATATCCATTTAATTTATGAATAAATACTGTTAATAAAGCTGCTAAAATCTTTTGTCCATAATGTTGCTTAACATCACTATTATGAATTACTAAAATTTTTGCTATTTGTTCTTCACTAAATAAAGTTAAAGAATTAAAAAAAGTAGGCAAATCTTTATCTTCTTGATTAAATAAAAATTGATATAACTCATAAGGTGAAGTTTTTTCACTATTTAAAAATATAGCACCTTTTTCGCTTTTACCAAATTTTTCACCATTAGATTTAGTTAATAAATTAATAGTAATAACAGCAGCATGATGTTCATCACCTTTTTGTTTTCTAATTAAATCTAAACCGGCAGTAATATTTCCTCATTGATCACTACCACCAGATTGAATATAACATTGCTCTTTTTCATATAAATGATAAAAATCATACGCTTGTAATACCATATAAGAAAATTCAGTATAAGAAATTCCAGAATTTAAACGATTAGCAATCATTTCTTTGCCTAACATTTGATTAACATTAAAATGCTTACCAATATCACGCAAAAAAGTTGTAATTGTTAGTGGACCTAATCATGTTTGATTATTAATAATTTTAATTGGCTTAATTTTATTGTTTAATGTTCCCAATGGTAATTTTAAAAATGTAATTCAAGTTTCTACATAACTATCACAATAATTTAACAATTGTTTAAAAGAAAGATTATTTAAATCACTTTTCATAGTAACTCACTTTTGATCAAAATTACAAATTTCATATAAAGTTTTTAATAATGATGCTGATAATCCTAATTCTTCTCAAGGTAAGGGCAATGTTTTTAAAATACTACTTAAAGTCTGTTGATATTGATTATTTGGATTAATACTTTTAATAATCATTTCTAATGTTTCATATTCTTTATCATTTAATAAATTACATGTTTTAATTAATTCTAATGATGTTAAATTATCAATATTTTCATAACTTAATAATGTCACTAACTGCTCTTTTATTTTTCTAACATTAGTTTGTAACACATTTTCATCTAATAAATTACGTTCTTTATTTTTACCACTTGGATCACCGATCATTGCCGTTGTACCACCAATAACAGCAATTGGTTGAAAACCAAATATAGCAAAACGATGCAATAAAATAATTTGTAGTAAATTACCTAAATGTAATGAATCATTACTTGGATCAAAACCACAATATATTCCTTTTCCTAATTTTCCTGCATTAATTACTTTATCTATGCTACTAATATCTTTTAAGATATTACGTCATTTTAATTCGTCAATAATATTGGATTTTATTATATTATTCATAGCATCTCCTATTTATTTTCATCTAAAATATCATCAACTAACAAATCAATAGTTGTAATAACTGTATCGTTATTATTACTTGCATTATTGTAATTAATAGATGTAGTTTCTTTAAATATTTTATCGCGAAATTCTAGATAGCGCGATGGTAAACTATCATATATTTGTTGTTGTTCTCTATTTTTTTTAATTTGTGCAATTCTAGTATTATCAAGATTACTAGAATTATTATACGCTACTTCTTTTTCACGAAAAATATTTTCTTTAGTTTTTTTATCAACATATTGCTCAATAGTGCTAGAACTGCTATCGGATTTTTTAATATTAATTGGAATCGTAGTTATTTTTTGATGATTAAGACCAAATATAGGTGAAATAATACTACTTAATTGATAAGGTTCTTTTTTAGCGTTATCAACATTAGTAGTAACATTTTCAATTTCAACTTCTGTATTTTCTATTGTCATAATAACTCCTTAATGATAATCAATAATTAAATTATAACATTTTAATGATTAATTATTCCTAATATAAGGTGAATAAATTTCATAATCTTCATTAAGATAAAATAATTACTAGTGAATATCAATTAATTTTATAAAAAGTACTAATAACTTTTCTCAAATTTATTTTTAATAAAAAATAAAATAATAAAAAAGTAGTACTTGTTTATAAAGTACTACTAAAAGTGTATTAAATTGATTTTATTCAACACTAAATGTGTCATATAAATTTGAAGTATCAATATTATCAAACCCTACAGCAAAAAACTCACTAATAGATGAATCCAACCCATTAATTATTTTTAAGATTGCAACTAAAGATACGTTTCTTGTTCCTCTTTCAGCATCAGAAATATAATTACGATGTAGGCCGCTTGCTTCTCCAAGTTTCTCTTGTGAAAATTTTCTACCTTTTTGATTACGTAAAGTTTTCATTCGTTTTCCAAAAGCATTCAATAAATCTTGACGACCTTTGCTTAAAATTTCTTTCTTTTTCATTGTATGGCCTCCTCTTATACTTTTATTATTAACTTACAATGTTTCTTGATACTTTTTCTTAATTTCGCGAATTAAATGATTAACCCCAGACTTAGTAATGACAAAACCAGTTTCTTGATAGTAAAGTTCACCCAATTCTGAAAGTGATGCTTCAGGATTTTTTAATCTTAAATTTGAAATAATTTGAGCTTTTAATGACAACGCTTTGAAAAGTTTTTTATCTTTTAAAACAGAAATCATTATAACTTGCTGGTCTCCAGCATTTAAAATTTTTTGTTGATTAGAAATATCAATATTATTAAAACGATTAATATTATTAAATAATTCTCGTGAAATGCGTTTATCTTCAAAAGCGAAAACTGCTTGTGGACAATCAATTATTTTTAAAAAGTCAGAAATTACATTAGATTTTTTTAGATAAAGCACCGTTTTATTACGACGTTTTATTGTTTTAAAGTTTAATTTAAAAGTTTGTAATAAAATATTTTTAATTTTTTTAGCCAACATATCATTATGAAATTGTAATTCCAAATGGTAGTTAGGTGTTGAAGGAGAATTGATACTGCCAACTACAAGGAAGATTCCTGCGATATACGCTCTTATACAATGCTCTTTTATTATATGCTGGTGCATAGCTTCTTTCTCAATAAAAAGATATTTATCTTGAAGCATTAAATCATTAATAATAAAATCAATTTTATTATTAATACGAATATTATACACCTTTGGACGCTCAAATTTATTTAAAACATCCACCATAACTATCAATTTTACGTCTTTATATTGATTTTTTAAAAATTTATATATTAACCTAGTGGTTTTGTTATGAAAACTATGAATAATAATCTCATTATTTATTTTATCTGAATTTGTAATCTTACCATTAATAAGCGAATATGCTGATAGCAAAGATTTCTGACAACAATTTTTAAAACTTTTTTGACAGATTTCATCTTTTACACTTGTTGTAAATGATATCATTACTATCACCTCAATTGTACACTTTATTCATTAAAATTATCAATAAAATTTATTAAATATTGTGCTGCAATCGCTCCATCGTTAACAGCAGTTACTATTTGTCTTAAATTTTTAGCAATTACATCACCAGCTGCATATAATCCCGGGATTTTAGTTTGACACTTATCATTAACTATAATATAACCATTGCTATCGCAAATATCTAAATCTTTAACAAATTTTGTAACAGGATCAGAACCAATATAAGGAAATAAGGCATCAGTAGTAATTTCACTAATTTCCTTAGTCTTAATATTTTGAATTTCTAATTTACCTACTTTTTTCTTATCCTCAGTACCTAATACTTTTAATACAACATGATCAGTTATTAAATTAATATTTTCATTATTTTTAACTTTATTAACGGTTTTATCATCAGCACGAAATTGATCACGACGATGAATAAGATTAACTTTATTAGTAAATCTTGTTAAATATAAAGATTCTTCACAAGCAGCATAACCACCGCCAACTACACTAATAATTTTATTCTTAAATAAAGCACCATCACAAACAGCACAATAAGAAACACCACGATTAGCATATTCCTCTTCACCAGGAACACCAATTTTACGTTCTAATGAACCAGTAGCTATAATTACTCCTTTAGCAATAAGAACATCACCACTACTTAAAAGGACTGTTTTAATTTTATGATTTTCACTATCTGTAATTTTAATAACTTCATCAGTAACAAATTCAACTTGTAGTTTCTCAACTTGCTTTTGCATTTTTTCTGATAATTCAGGCCCTAAAATATAATCATAACCTGGATAATTTTCAATTTCAGAAGTTTTAATCATTTTTCCACCAACAATATATTTTTCAATAATCACAGTTTTAAGATTTGCTCTTTGTGCATAAATAGCAGCTGTCATTCCTGCTGGACCACCACCAATAACTACTAAATCATAATCATATTTATTTTCTTTATTAGTATGATTTTTCATATAATCATTCTCCTTTACGAAATCTTGATGGTGCAATAATTTGTGCAAATATTACTAAAATAACACCTAAAATAATTCACATTCCAGAAACTATCATTGAAGTTGAAACATTGGCTATTTTCATAATGTCTCTATTATCACGAAGTGGTTCTAAAATCATTCTAATAATACCATAAAAGACAAAGTATAAACTACCTGATACTCCTGCATATGTTACTCGATAATTATTAGGATTATACATAGTATTTAAAGATTTAGAATGTGGTTGCATATTATATTTAATCTTTAAATATCATTTTTTTATCTTTGATTTAACTTTTGAATGTTTTTTAACATCTTTTCAAGGTATTTTTTCAACACTTTTAACACTATTCTTATTGGGTGTAAAATCAAAATATGCTTGTTTTCAACTTTCATATTTAAATTTACGATATCCATGAATTTTTTTAATAACTGTTCAAGGTTTTAAAAAATCTTTTACAACAATTGGATTAGTCTTTAAAGGCGAAATAAATTGCGAAGAATCTAATTTTCATGGTTTTTTACTAAATATTTGTCCTGTTTTTGGTACAAAAAACGTTAAAAAGAATCAACCAAATAATGAAGATAATGACTCATATAAAAATAAAGGTTGACGATAAACAGCAACAGGATCTGGTTTATCACTATTAAAACCATAATGTAAATGATTATTTATTCATGTTGGTAATCAACTGAAAGGATGACCAACATCAGTTCCTAGTAATTCTTGATTAAAAAAATTACCTCATCTACCAATTGCTTGACCTAATAAAATATTTGGAACAATACAATCAATAAAAACTCACATTGAAATTTGTAACTGCTTTGAAGTACGATAAAAAATAAAGAATCCTACTATCATTCCAACTGTAACGCCTCCTTCAATTGCCATACCACCTCTTCAAACGGCAACTACATCAAGTGCATTTTCAATTGTGCTAGTATTATTAAGAACATATCATGCTCTTGCTCCTATTAATCCTGCTAATGCAATAACTAATGTTCCTCATTCTAAAGTTTTAGTTGGAATATTACGACGATATAATTTTATTCATGAAGCAATGACAGCAGTTAAAAACCCTACTGCCATTAATACCGAATAAATATGAATTCCCGTTCCCGGAATATCGGTAATTAAACTATTGTATCCATCATCATTAATCATATTTTTTTCCTTTTTGATAATTTAATTATTAAATTATTTCTTTTTTGTTAAATTTCTAATTATTTGTTTTTGAAAACTAGCAGTAGCGTCTTGACCTTCATCTTTTAATTTTAAACTAATAACTGCTGCTTCAATTAAATCAGCTAAATTTCTTCCTGGACTAACAGGAATAATTATTTTAGGCACTTTAATTTCAAAAAAAACATCAAAGTTATTATGATCACCAAGTCGATCAACTTTAGTTCAACCATCATTTTCAATTCTAATTAAATTAATAATTAAATTTACTTGACTCTCATGCATTATAACATGATATCCATACATTTTGGTAATATCTAGGATACCTATTCCTCTAATTTCAATTAAATTTTTAATAATCGGATTAACTTTTCCTACAATTTTATTATTGACTTTTAAAATATCAATACTATCATCACCAACAAATAAGTGCCCATTACGTAATAAATCTAATGTTGTTTCTGATTTACCAATACCACTTTCACCTGTAATTAGGACACCATAACCAAAAATATTTACTAAAGTACCATGTAAACGTTTAGATTCAGATAAACGTTCAACAATATACGTAGAAACTGTTGCTGCAAATTCAGAAGTAAAAAATAATACTTCAATAATTGGAACTGTTGAATTAATTGATTTAGCACAGTCACATAATTCTTTTTTAAATTTAAAATTAGGTGTTACAAAAATAGCAGGAATATGATCTTCTAAAATATTACTAAAATGGTTCTTAAATTCTGTTTTTGGTAAAGAGGAAATATATTCGCTTTCTTTACTGCTTAATAAAATTATACGACGACTACGTGAGATTTGTTTAGTTTTAAATCCTGTTAACTCTAAACCACCACGATTAGTACCAATATTAGTAATAATTCTTTTTTCAATTGGAATTTTGGGATTAATATATAAAATTGTTAAATTAAATTTTGTTACTATTTCGCCAACACTAAGGTTTTCCATACTTAATTTCCTGCCTTTTATAATTAAAATTTTTGATTAATTTTAAACATAATATAATTATATATAATATATCAACAGAAAGTTTATTATTAACAAAAATATACATAAGTTTCTAAAAACATTAAAAAAACTATTGAATAATATAATAAAAAATTACTAAACATTTCATTATCAAATAAAAATTATTATGATATAATTCTTTAAAAATTGTTAAAAATTAAAATATTAGAAATTAGTGTTAACTTTTTATGAATAGCAACTATATTCCTTTTCAATTAGTATTAAAAAATATTATCTCATCATCTATCAATCAAAATTTAAATCATATTTATGAAACTATTGATAAAAATAAGAATGAAAAAATACTGGTGATTTAGTTTCTGAAAAATGAGATTATCATTTTATTAATTATTTAGGACAACTAAGTCCAAATGGAAGTGGCACGCCTCCACAATTACCACCAAGAAATAAAATATAAATAAATATTACTAGTTAATATTATCTAAAATTTGAATAATAGTTTTAACTATCTTTGCAGCATTTTTTTCATTCTTAAGAACATGTAAATAATCTTTTAAATATTTAAAATTTTCTATATCATTTTCTATTTTTATAAATATTTCTTTAGCAGCATAACCAGTTGAAGCTATAGGAATTATTATTTTATTTTTATTTCTAGCAATTTCAAATTCATTTAATACACCTTTTGATAAAACAATATTATTATTTTCATCCATTTTATTACCAAAAATAAATAGTACAATGTCTGCTTTATCTATTAACTGATTACGATATTCTGGTCAACTTTTTTTAAATTGTTGAGGAAATGGTCATACATCAAGAATTTTATCCAAAACAATACTATTTTCTTTAGCATACTTAACAGCACCACTTACTATTTCATCACCAACGCCGATTCCAAATGCATTTATTATTTTCTTATTTTCTTTACATAAAAAATTTGATAAATCAAATACAAATTTTTTGCTTTTCTTTATAGTACCAAATTCTTCATATTTATTAGCTATACCCGAAATAAAAATATTTCTCTTCAAATTATTATTAATTTCAGAATTAAATATTTCTGCTTTTGAATCGCAATAATTGTTTAATAATAATGTTTTAAAATTAATGTTTTTAAAACAATTGTGACTTATAGAATTGAATAACTTACCATAAATTGTCAGAGAAAAAGAATCGTTTGAAAACCGTAATTCTGTTTCAGGAATAAATTTACTATATAAACTATTTTCTCCTATTGTTCCATCGCCAACACCATAATATTTATCATTAATATCCAAATTAAGTGCAGTTAAATCAATTGCATAATAATATCATACTTTAGTGCTTATTTTTGAAGCATAATGAGTACCTAAAAAGTAAATAGGTGTATCTTTTGTTAAAAAAATACCAGTTTCTTCTCACATTTCATTATAAACTGTTTCCAAAGGATTATTATTTTCCACTCCACTAGTAATTGAACTATATTTACCCAACTTATTTTTATTAAATAAAGGATTACTCTCACATGTTTGCATAAAATAACGACTACCATCATCTTTAATTATAAATGGTAATATTGCAACACCTTTGTTATTACATCAAGGTTCTTCAACACCATGCATAAAGTCTACTTTAATTAATTTAACTCATTCTTTTTTCATATTTATTTTTTCCTTTATAATAAAATTATAACTCTTATAAATAAATATTTCTAATTAATTCTTATTATTATTTATTAATTTAATTAATTCTTGAGCGATAATATTATGTGCTCATTTATTAGGATGAATGCTATCAAAAAAGAAATAATTATTAATATTTTCTTCATTAACACCTTTATTGAAATGAGGAACAATAATACCATTATTAATTATCTCACTAAAATCAGTAGTAACTGCTGCATCAATAATATTGTTATTAATATTCAAGTTTTTAAACTTATTAATAGCGTTTGTTATTGCTGCAAACATATCATATTTAATAATATTTTTTTTATTTTTATTTAATTCTTCAATAACACCATCTAACATTTTATTAAAATTAGTAGTTAAATTTAAAATACGTTCCTTATCTTTTTCTTTATTTTTAAATAAAGGGATAATACTCATATTAGGAACATTACATAATAAAATATGTTGAGCACCTTTATTTATCAATTTAGTTAAAGCATTTTTTATTAACTCAACTGCTTTATTAATAATTTCTTCTTGGTCCTTTAATAACGATTGTTTAAAAGCATATAAAATATCATTACCACCAAACTCTACTAAAATTATATCATTACTATTAATATGATGCTGACTAATTAAAGCATCTACTTGATGAGTAATATCAAAATGATTAATAACAAAACTTTCTACTGTTAATTCTTTTTTTCTACTAGCTAAAGCTCCACTAACTGCATAATTATTACCAATTTGCTCATCAGCAAATAAAAAAAGGTCAAATCTTCAAGCAGAAGTTAAATTTATATGCAAATAATCGGCAATAATTTGTGCTGCCACAGGACCATTAGAAAAAGAATTTTTATAAAATGGTGGTAACATTTTAACTATTTTAGGTATTTTTAAATGCTTAAAAAGAGCTGTAAAACCACTTACTAATGCTCCTGTGTCTGATAAACTATCTCCCAGAACATAAAAGTTACCTTTAATTTTTTCTTTATTATTCATAACTTCTCCTTCTAACATAAACTTAAACTGAAAATATCTTAACATAATTGATTTAGCTTGTCATAGTACAAAAAATAATTATGCTAAAAGTGGAAATTATTATATTTAAATAATAGAATTTCCTCTTTGTTTATAATCTTTAATAATATTAATAGTAATTAATGTTGCCATTAAACAAGTAATACAACTAATAATATTTAAAACAACAGCAACAATAGTAATTTGATATGAAAAAACTTTATTATCATTAAATTGAGGTAAAAGCACAATAACACTAATAATTTCGCAACTTGTTCCAATAATACCTAAACAAAAACTAATAAAATCAAGCGAAATACTAAATTGATCTTTTCGATATAATTTCATATTTTGTTTTATCAAAGTTTTCTTTAATCTAATTAAACGGAACATTAAGAAAAAAGTTAGAAAAGCTAAAGTAAAACTAGTAATATCAAAAAAAATTGTAACAACAGTTATTCAAAGTGATGCTTTATCATTATCTCAAAAAGGTTGTAATGCTAAAATACTTAGAATTCCCAAAAAAATACCTATTAAACCAGTTCCAAAACTTATTAAATCCATTTTAAGAATTTTTTTATTAAACTTTAAAAAATATACTCTTTTTTCCAAAGTGACAAATCCTTTCATGTCTATATATAAGTAAGATTTTATCATATAAATGGATATATTTTCTCCAATTTTATAAAGTTGCTCTTTTTGATTATTTAAAACAACTTTTTCACATTCTATTCTATTAACTAATCTTATTTCAAAATTATAATAACCAAAAGTTAAAAACTTAACTAATTTACTTTTAAATTTAAAAATCTTACTTGTTTTTTGTTTTTGAAAAACTTCTAATTTTTTAAGACTATTATTATGAAAATTTAAAATAATTTCTTGTTGATTATTAATTTTATATAATTTCTCTTTCAATTCTCATTTTTTACTACTTAATTTACAATTTAATTCTATTTTTAATGCTGTAATTTTATCAATGAGTTTATCCTTTTCCTTCTGTTTTTGTTCCTCTCATATTAAAGTAAATTCAAGTAATTCAAACTCTAGTTCTTTATCTCATGGGAAAAAATTTTCTTTTTCAAACTTAAAAGAAAGAAATTCAAGTTCTTTTCTTTCATCATTAATTACTTCGTCTTTTACTTTCACTAAAAATTTTTGCATTCATTGATACTGTTTTTCCATTATTTTTAAATTTTTTTAAAAAAAATCTTTTTCAAAAAAAATAAATCAATATTCTAAGTATTGTATATTAGAAGAAGTACTAAAAACTTCTTTTAACTTTATTATATTACTTTTAACATTTTGTATAGTTGAATTTATAAGTATTTCTTTTAAATTTGGTACTACTTCTAAAAACATTTTATTTTTCCACTTCTTTTGTTAAAATTCAAGAATACTACAGAAAATATTTTAATTATTTTCTATTCAAATCGCGATTAATAACTGCTTTTAAATATTGTCCAGTATAAGACTTAGGATTTGTTATTACTTGTTCTGGTGTTCCTGTAGCAATGATTTCACCACCAAATTTACCACCCTCAGGTCCTAGATCAATAATGTAATCAGCAACTTTAATAACTTCTAAGTTATGTTCAATTACAACAACAGTATCACCATGATTAACGATTTTATTTAAAACTTCAATTAACCTTTTAATATCATCAACGTGTAAACCAGTAGTTGGTTCATCTAAAATATACATAGTTTTGCCAGTAGCACGTTTTTGTAATTCTTTAGCTAGTTTCACTCTTTGTGCTTCACCACCAGATAATTCAGTAGCAGGTTGCCCTAATTTTACGTATCCTAATCCCACTTCTTGTATCATTGCTAATTTTTTATGGATTTTTGGATGATTAGCAAAAAAAGTTAATGCTAAATCAACAGGCAGTTCTAGTACATCATAAATATTTTTACCTTTATATTTAACTTGTAATGTTTCACTATTATAGCGTTTTCCTTCACAAATTTCGCAAGTTACATAAACATCTGGTAAAAAATGCATCGCAATTTTAATAACACCATCGCCAGAACAACGTTCACATCTTCCTCCTGGTACATTAAATGAAAATCTACCTTTAGCATATCCTCTAATTTTTGCTTCTGGTGTTTGTGTAAATAAATCACGAATATCATCAAAAACTGAAGTATAAGTAGCCGGATTACTCCTTGGTGTTCTGCCAATTGGTTCTTGCGAAATAGCAACAATTTTATCAATAAATTCAATCCCTTTTATTGCTTTATGTTTTCCTGGTCGTTGTCCCTTTAAACCCAAATACTTTTGAATACTAGTATATAAAATATCATTAACAAGCGTTGATTTACCACTTCCTGAAACACCAGTAACACAAATAAATTTACCTAAAGGTAATTTAACATTTATTTTACGTAAATTATTAGCTTGTGCTTCTTGAATTTCAATAACTTTACCATTACCACTTCTTCTTGATTTAGGTAACGCAATAAATTTTTCACCATTTAAATATTTTCCAGTAATTGAATTAGGATTATTAGCAACTTGCTGTGGTGTACCTTCAGCAATTACTTCACCACCATAAATTCCGGCTTTTGGACCAATATCAATTAATCAATCTGCTGCTCACATTGTATCTTCATCGTGTTCTACTACTAATAATGTATTATCAAGATCTCGCATTTGTTTTAAAGTTTCAATTAACTTAACATTATCACGTTGATGTAAACCAATTGAAGGTTCATCAAGAACATACAATACTCCCGTTAATTGTGAACCAATTTGAGTTGCTAATCGAATTCGTTGTGATTCACCACCAGATAAAGTTTGTGCCATTCGTGATAAGTTTAAATAACCTAAACCAACATTAGTTAAAAAACTTAAACGATTAATGATTTCTACTAATATTAATTTAGCAATTTCTTGTTGATAAGCTAATAATTTAATATTTAACATAAATGTTAAACTTTCTTCGATGTCTAAATTAGTATAATGACTAATATTCATTTCTTTATTATTTTCATCTTTAATTTTAACTGCCAATGCAAATTCATTTAATCTTGTTCCTTGACAAGTTAAACAAGTGCGTTCACTCATAAATTTACGATAATAATCACGGGCAAAATCACTAGTTGTTTCTAAAAAACGTCTTTCAATTAAAGTGGCAATGCCTTCAATATAATCATGATTAGGATATTTACGACCATTTGCCGAAGTAATACTGAAAGTAATGGCTTCATCACTACCACGCATAATATAATTAAGTTGTGTTTTTGTTAAATTTTTTAATGGCTGATTCAAATCAATTAAATAATGATAACAAAGAACTTTTAATTTTTGTCATTCTAAATTACTAGTACCAACTAAGTTTTTATAATACTCAATGCCACCATCATTAATTGATAGTTTTAAATCTGGCATTAATAATTCTTCGTCAACTTCTAATTTTACTCCCAAGCCTTTACAATCAAAACACGCTCCACTTGGTGCATTAAAAGAAAATAAACGCGGTTCTAAACTGGGAATTGAAAATCCACAAATTTTACAAGCATATTTTTGAGAAAATAATCACGTTTCATTTGTTTGCGATAAAATAACCTTTGCTAAACTATTACTATGATTTAAAGCAACTTCTAAAGCATCATGAATTCGTGAAATAGTATTATCATCATTGGTAAATTTAATACGATCAATAACAATATCAATATCATGACGTAATGATTTATTCAATTCAATTGGTTCATCTAAACTATATATTTTATTATTAATTTTAACTCGCAAAAAATTTTCTTGTTTTAATTTTGCTAATAAATCTTGATGACTACCTTTTTTAGCATTAATAACTGGTGCTAAAATTTCAATATTAGTATTATCTTCTAACGTTTTAATTTTATTAACCATTTCTTTTAAAGTTTGCGTGCTAATTGGACCATGACCCTTATTACAATAAGGAGTTCCAATTCGTGCATAAAGTAAACGCAAATAATCATAAATTTCAGTAACAGTACCAACAGTACTGCGAGGATTATTACTTGTAGTTTTTTGATCAATAGAAATTGCTGGTGCTAAACCATCAATAGCATCAACATCAGGTTTTTCGCTGTTTCCTAAAAATTGACGAGCATAGGCTGAAAGTGATTCAACATATCTTCGTCTTCCTTCTGCATAAATTGTATTAAAAGCTAATGATGATTTACCACTTCCTGAGACACCAGTAATAACTACTAACTTATACTTTGGAATTTTAATATTAACATTTTTTAAATTATGTTCACGTGCACCTTTAACAGTAATATATTTTTGATTATCTGTCATTTATTCCTCCACTTATATGCTCTTTCTAATTAATTATATACTATATATAGTTAACTTTAATAGCATTATTGCTAATTAATATTAAAGAATATCAATTATAATTAGTTTAAAATATTATCTAAATCAATATTTAAAATTTTAAAATTATTTATTGCAAAAGAAAATATATAAAAACTTAAATTACAAAAAAATGAACAATATATATTCAAAAATGAAATACAGCAATTGCTCATTTTATAATAAAATTTAAAAATTAGAATTAATTATTACTAAAAAATGTTATATTCCAATATTTTTTCTAATAAAAAATAATTGGAATAATTTTATTTACTTAAATTATATAAATTTATCCATTAACTTTATTTATATTATTTTTTTCTTTCTTTTTTATTAACTTTAACTACTACTATTTTCTCCTTGATATTGTCAAAGTTCAGCAAATATTCCAGCAGCTAAATTATTCTCGGTATTAGAGATGCCTTTTCCAGTATCAGCAGTTGTTTTAGTTCGCAAAAGATCATTATAACTACCTAAGAATGGTACATATTTAGAACCTAATGATCCTGAAGTTCTTTCATTAATAAAAGCTAGTTTTGCTGAAGCAGGAGTGGTTCATACCTGACCATTATTTAAAAATGTATGATTATGCTTTCCAACACTTCCTGATGTTTGTCCTTCTTTATCACTCTGAACTATTGTTAAACCTTTAGCAAGATCTACTTTTACTCAACCTTCTGGCATTTTTGATCCAACAGGCATTCATTTATATTCACCAGGAATTCATTGTCCTTTACTTTCATCTGATTTTTTATTTTTTTCTTGACAATCTTTTAATTGTTCTTCTAGTTCTTCTCTTTTTGCTTTACATTCTTTTAACTGTGCTTCTAGTTCTTCTCTTTTTTCTTTACATTCTTTTAAATCTTCTTCTAATTTTTTAACTTTATCTTCAAGACCTTCTAATTTTTTATTTTTTTCTCTACATGCTTTTAATTGTTCTTCTAATTCATCAATTTTATCTTCTAGTTCTTTAATTTTTTTTGATTTATCTAATGATTCTTTTACTGATTTTGCATAAAGACTACTTATTTCTTCTAATTCATTAGCTGTTTCTTGTAATTTTTTATTTAATTTTTCCATTTTTGCTTGACAATCGCTATCATCAACATTAACAGTAGTAACACTTTCTCAACTATCTTCTTCTACTGTCTTATTTTTTTCATTTATCATTTTTAAGTATCCTCCTTTTTATTAAAATTCTCGTATACTATTTTTATTAATAATGAAAATTATTGAAAATATTATTTTGTTTCAATTTTAAATAAGATGGAATGGCAACCCTTTTTAGGACTATTTTTTGGTAGACATTTGTTTTTGATAACTAATTGGAGTTAGGTAGTTTAGAGTACTGTGAATTCTTATGTTGTTATATCAATTGATGTAATCAAATAATTCTAATTTTAATTGGATTAATGATGTAAAATTTTTATCATTAATAAATTCAATTTTGAAAGTTTTAAAAGTTGCTTCAGCAACAGCATTGTCATAAGGACATCCTTTTTTGCTTAAAGATCGAGTTATGTTGAAAGCTAATAAAAGTTTATCAATAGTTTTATTATTGAATTCATTACCGCGATCAGTATGAAATATTTCAATATCTTTTAAACAGTGATTTGATTGCATAAATGCTTGATATACTAATGATGCATCTTTTTTAATTCCAACACTATGTCCAATAATTTCGCGGTTAAATAGGTCGATTAATAGGCAAATATAGTTTCATTTACCATTAACTTGAACATAAGTTAAATCACTAACAATAACTTCATTTTTAATTCTATTATTAAAGTTTCTATTAACAAGATTGGTTATTTGACTATCATTGACTTTATTATGATAATTTTTGAATGATAATTTAGTGTATTTTGATATTAAATTATGCTTATTCATAATTTCTTTAATTTTTCTGCGTGATAAATAAATTTCTTGGTTTGCTAGTATGACTTTTAATCTTCTAGTACCATAAACTTCTTTATTTTCTTTAAAAGCACTAATAACAGCTTGTTCATAAATATTATTTTGAATTTTATTTTTTTTCTTTAAATTAAAATAATATGTTGATTTAGAGAGTTTTAAAAAATGACACATTGTGCGAATTTTATATTTAGATTTATTATTTGCAATAATCTCTACTTTCTGCCTATTATTAGTGCTGCTTGCTTTAAAATATCAATTTCCATTCGTAACTGTTTTAATTCTTTATTTGCTTGAATTAATTGTTTTTCTAAATCTGAAAGATTATCTTTAGTTTTAAAACTACCTGAATTAGTAAATTGCTTAATTCAATTGTAAGTAGCTGCTCTTGTAACATTGTATTCTTTAGCAAGGCAAGATACTGATTTGCCACTTTGATATAAAGCTACTATTTGTTTTTTAAATTCATCTGAATATGAGTTAATAGTGACCATAATTATAATTCCTTTCTTTTAACTAATTTGTTCACTTGTCTATGTAATTAGTGTCCAATAAAGTGTAACCCATCCATATAACTATAATAGAAACTTTGAAGGTGCTACATATGATGAAAAAACAGGTAAACCAACAAATAAAATGGCAATATTACGTGATACATTTTCAGGACAAAAACCTGATGAAATTATTACTAATTTATTTAGACAGTGAGAATTAGATTATCCAAATTACATCAATTTATCACAAGTTAAAATATTTAAACAAGTATTTATTATGTTATCAAAATATATTTATTCATCTTTATCAATAAATAAAGAATTAAATGATGATAATAAAATACTATTACCTTATTATTTTGAATTAAAATCAAGTCCAATAAAACCTAGTGATAAAGATATTTGAAAATATAAAGACGTAAAAGTTATATTAAAATCTCAATATTTTGATTTTACAGATATAAATCATATTAAATTAAAAAATAATGATATTAGTCAAAATCAATTATTCAAACTAGATGATAATCAATTTAACTGATTATCTATTACAAATGAATTAGAAAGTAATAATATACCTTCATTAATTCCTGCTGATTGAACATTAGCAAATGGTGAATATGGAAAATATTTTACAAGAACAATTATTAGTAACAATAAAATTGAAAATGCTTTAAATTTATATGGTTCAAATAAATCACAATTATTTTCAAAATTGGAATTTTATGAAGAAATTTTACAAATTGATAATATTAATGAATTTGAATTACAAATTAAAAACCCAATTACTAATTTAAATCGGGTTGAGATTAGTGGTATATTTGGTGCTGGTGACTATGATTTAATTTTAATAACTGATAAACAAGAAATAAATCTAACTAATATTAACTTATTTGATAAATATAATGAAAACATTTCTTACATAAACTTAGAAATTTAATTATCAAAATATCCATTAGGATATTGACCATTTCATTTTATATCCTCTTTAAATTTTGGCTTAATATCAAAATATAAATCTATTTTGTTTTCATCATATAAATTTTTGGTTTCTCATATTGTTGTTCCAGCCCCCCCAGTAAACTGTATAATCATGTCCTAAAAATGATTGATAACCACTAGTTTTATTTTGTGCTATTGAACCAACTATTAAACCAGTTGTAGCAAGAACTAATGCTAAAATTGATGTTATTTTATAAAAATTTGTTTTTATTCATGTTTTCATATTAAATTACTCCTTTTAAATAATCATTTTATTAAATTTTAATTATAAACGATATGTTCCTTTACTTATTGATGGTTGATTTCTTAAGTCTGTACTTATTCATTGATTATTAATTTGTTCTATGTTATCTTGAATTGATAGTTTATTTTGATTTTCATTTTTAAATATTTTTTGACAAATAGCTAAACAAAATAAATCACGACACTTAGATTCCATTTCCTCATAATTAAAAAATTTAGCAAAAGTATTTTTTTCTATTTCTGTACCATCACCACTACCTTTATAAGTTATATTTAAATCTAAATTCATATCTGTTAAATCTATATAAAAAATATTTCATTTTTTTGTACTTGATTTATTTCCATAATATGTATTACAATAATTAATTTTATCTTTTTTATCTATAATATCAATACCAGTTTCTTCTCACATTTCATTAATAACAGTTTGGATAAGTTCATATTTTTCTAAACCACCTGTAATAGTAGCCCAAGTAGGCTCTTCACTATATAATGTATTTAATTCTTTAACCAATAAAAAATAATATTTATTTTCTTTAATAACATAAGGCAATATAGCAACTCCTTGATTATTACATCAAGGCTCTTCAACACCATACATAAAACCAACTTTAATAAGTTTAATAAACTCTTCTTTTTTTTCTTCTCTTTCTTTTTGAAATTTTTTTGAAATTTGATATTCATGTTGTTCAGCAACAAAATTTGCTAGTTCAGAATAGTTTCTTAATTCATATTTAATAAATAAATTATCGATACTTATATCTAATGCTTTTTCATTATTAAAAGTTTTTAAGCAATTATCATTTTTTAAATTATTAAAATATTTTTTGAAAATTTCATTTTGTTCTTTCATTCAATTAACTTTATTAATATTAAGTATAATTTTTTCTAATTTTTCTTTTTTGTTTTTAATAATTTGTTGTTTCTTAGATATTTTTAATTTTGATTGAATTAGTGATTGTTTTCGAAATATTTTTTTTGAATTCATGATATTAAACTCCTCTTTTTCTTTAATTTTACTTCTAAATTGTACTGATTTTTTATTATTTTTACAAGTATGCTTTTAAATAGAAAATAACGCCTAAATTAAAGGCGTTTATTTTGTAATACCTATACTATTAATTATATTGAAATTGTTTATTATATTTTAAATATGAAAGTTGTTTTTTAAATATTTTTTATTTTATTTAAAATTACACTTATATATGTATATAATAAACAAGTAAATTAATATTTTTAAAATATTTACAATAAATTTAGATTTTTAAAAAATAGTTAGGAGAATAATATGGATTTTAATTATAAATGAACTTATAAAGAACAATATCCTAAAATTGATAATTTAATTTTAGAACATATAACAAAGAAATGAGAAAAATGAGATTGAAGAATAAAAAATACAAGAGATAAAAAGAAATATAAAATTGTTGACTATCAATATCGAACAAGAAAAACATTATATGGAATGGTAACATATAAAAGAAGAATTTATGAATATTTTAATGAAGAATTACAAGAATGAATTCGTGTTTGTTTAGTTGATGAAATACTACAATTACCTAAATATAAAAGAATTGGTGAAGATATTGAAGATACTATTATTGAAAATTTTGCAGATGGAAAAAGATATCGTGATATTTGTGTTATTTGTAAAAAAGCAGGCATTAGTGTTAGTAGTGTTCATAGAGTTTTTAAAAATTTTGAAATAGTTGAAGCAAATCCAGTAAAAGTAAAATTAGAAAAAAATCAACCTATTTTTGTAGCAATTGATGATGGTCATCGAAAATTTTGAAATTTTAAACGTAAAGGTACAAAACATTCTATGCGATTAATATTAACATATACAGATAATATTAATCACAAAGTACAAAATAAAAGAGTAAAAGCAATTATTAGACCAACAAAAACAAAAATTGGAGTTAAAAAAACTGCTGAATTTGTTAAAGAACATTGTCAAAAATTTTACGAAAACATTGAACAAGCAAAAATTATTATTTGTGGTGATAGTGCAGGATGAATTAAAGAAGTTGCTGATTATTTAAGTACACAGTTTGTTTTAGATAAATTCCATTTAATTAGAACATTATATCTTGGTATAATGGCTGGAAATAAAGCAAAATATTTAAAAGAATATAATTATTGCAAAAATTTAATTAATAATGGTCAATATGAAAAATTAATTGAATATTTATATAAAGAATTAGATAATCATAAAAAATTAAAGAAAAAATATTTTAAAAATAATAAACAAGGTATTGAAAATCAAAGTGCAAAGTGAAATATTGGTTGTTATACTGAAACAAATATTTGACATGTTTTAAAAGAAATGCTTGGTAATAGAACATATAATATTTTAATTTATATTAAAATGGTTATTTTTAAATGTAATAAGATAAATACAGAAATACAATTATTATAGATTAAAATTGAATTTTTTTTTTAAAAAATCAAAATAAAATAAAATTTATTAAATGTGTTTTAATAAGAATTTTGGAAATGTTTAGTAATCTGTGTAACTTACAAAAATAACTATGTTTAATTAATTCTAGTAAATATAATTAAATGACTAGAAAGAGTGAGTTACAGATGGCTAAAAAAGATAACTTTAATAATAATGATCCAATATCAAAAGCAGTAGATTTATTACTAGAAAATACTGAAGATTTAACAACAGTTTTTAAACCTGGCGGTTTATATAAAGAATTAACAAAAAGATTAGTTGAAAAAATGTTGAATTCTGAAATGCAAAATTATTTAGGATATGAAAAAAATCAACATAGTACTACTGAAAATGCTCGTAATGGTACAAGTTCAAAAAAATTAATAACTCAACAAGGTAAAATTGAAATTGATGTACCAAGAGATCGCAATAGTAATTTTACTCCTGTAATAGTTCCTAAAAGGCAAAGAAGATTTGATGGTTTTGATCAACAAGTTCTTTCCTTGTATGCAAAAGGAATGACATTATCTGACATTAGAATGCAGTTGCAAGAGTTATATCATGGTGCTGATATTAGTGAAAGTGTTATTAGTCAAATTACTGATGATGTTATTGATGATGTTAAAGCATGACAAAATCGACCATTAGAAAGTATTTATCCCATTGTTTATTTTGATTGTATAGTAGTTAAAGTACGACAAGATAAACGGATTATTAACAAATCAGTTTATATAGCATTAGGAGTTGATTTAGAAGGCAAAAAAGATGTTTTAGGATTATGAATTAGTGAAAATGAAGGTTCTAAGTTTTGATTATCTAATTTCACAGAAATGAAAAATCGTGGCTTAAATGATATTCTTATTGCTTGTAGTGATAATTTAACAGGCATGTCAGAAGCAATACAATCAGTTTATCCTAAAACAGAACATCAATTATGCATTGTTCATCAAATTAGAAATAGTTTAAAATATGTTTCATACAAACATCGAAAAGGTCTAGTTGCAGATTTAAAACCAATTTATAGTGCATGTAGTGAAGAACAAGCAATGCAAGCTTTAGAATCGTTTGAAAGTAAATGAAATAAACAATATACTCAAATTACTAAATCTTGATATAAAAATTGAGATAATTTAATGGTTTTTATTAGTTATCCAGTAGAAATCAAAAGAGTGATTTATACTACAAATGCTATTGAATCTGTTAATAGTCAATTACGAAAAATCATCAGAAATAAAAAAGTTTTTCCTAATGATATGGCAGTTTTCAAAATATTTTACTTGGCAATTGAAAATATAACAAAAAAATGAACATTGCCTATTCAAAATTGAAATACAGCAATTGCTCATTTTATGATAAAATTTGAAGACAGAATTAATCTAAATTAGTAACTTTGTAAAACAAAGATACACAGATTATTAAAAAGCCTCGTAAAAAATGGAAATACGCTACTAAAAATTAAAGGAATTATAGCTATTCATAAAATTAAATATTTCTTTTTATTTTTATTAATTCCTAATCAACCAATAGCTGTTATCATAACAGCTATTACAAAAGTAATACTAACTATTTTTTCAGAAATTTCATTTTTAATCATTTTTATTTTTCCTTTCCTCATCTCTAATTAACATTATATCATTTAATTTAATTGACATAGTAGTAGGAGAAAAATTAATTGTTAGTTTTGTTTAAGGAAATTGATTGATAGATAATTAATTTATATTTTATTTTTTCAAAAACAAAAAAATGATAAATGCTTTTATTGACATTTACCATCTAAAAAATAAATCTGTTATCAATTGATAACAGATTTTAAATTAATTATTAATTTTAAGCACGTCCATATGATTCAACAACTAATGCTTCATTAATATCAGTATTTAGTTCGTCACGTAGTGGATGACGTACATATGTACCAATAAATGTTTTTTTATTGAATTCAATAAATGGTAATGTTGAAGCATTAGCGCTTAATGCTTCAATAATTTTTGCATTTTTTTGTGCTTTTTCAGTAATAGTAATTTTATCTCCTATTTTAACACGATATGAAGGAATATTAACTTTTTTACCATTAACTAAAACATGACCATGATTTACTAATTGACGAGCACCTTTTCTTGTTAAAGATAAACCTAAACGAAAAACAATATTATCTAATCTTGATTCTAAGAATACCAACAAGTTAGTACCAGTAACACCATGAGTTTTTTTTGATTCATCAAATAAATTTTTCATTTGACGAGCATTTAAACCATAAGTGAAACGAATTTTTTGTTTTTCTTGTAATTGTAATCCATAGTTAGAAAGTTTAATTCTTTTTTGACCGTGTTGTCCAGGAGCGAATGTTCGCTTTTTTCCTTTTGCAAATTCTTTACCAGATTCAAGAATTGAGAAGTTTAATCTTCTTGATTTTCTAAAAACTGGACCAGTATATCTTGACATAATAAAAACCTCCTTGGAATGTATACAAACACAAAGAGACTTTAATAAGTTCTCATTAAGATAGTTTACAATTCGCCAGAACAGCACTGGTTACTATTAAGATTAATAGAAAATTCTACTAATAAAAAGAATAATCTTTGAGGGTAAACTATTTGCAACTTAATAATACTTATTTGCTGCTTTCGTGAATGCTTGTTAATTATAGGATAAGTAATGTTATTTGTCAAATATTATTTTTACAATTAAATATCATTAAATTTTAGTTATTATTTTTTTTAAAAAATAATTTAAATTTATATAATAAAATTTAGGATTTAACTTAAAAAGTTAGTTATTGAATTTTGGCATTTTTTTGATATCAGTTACTCCTGAATTCCAGAAAAAATCAATATATTCTATTACTTTTTCTACTTTTCAAACCGAAAGATCTTGATTAAATTTTTTTGCATCATAGAACATAAAATTCATATCTTTTACATTAGAAGTATCTCAATCTGAAAGATCTTGATTAAATTTTTCGGCACCAGCAAACATACTACGCATGTCTATTACTTTTTCTACATTTCATTTTGAAAGATCTGGAATGGCAACCCTTTTTAGGACTATTTTTTGGTAGACATTTGTTTTTGATAACTAATTGGAGTTAGGTAGTTTAGAGTACTGTGAATTCTTATGTTGTTATATCAATTGATGTAATCAAATAATTCTAATTTTAATTGGATTAATGATGTAAAATTTTTATCATTAATAAATTCAATTTTGAAAGTTTTAAAAGTTGCTTCAGCAACAGCATTGTCATAAGGACATCCTTTTTTGCTTAAAGATCGAGTTATGTTGAAAGCTAATAAAAGTTTATCAATAGTTTTATTATTGAATTCATTACCGCGATCAGTATGAAATATTTCAATATCTTTTAAACAGTGATTTGATTGCATAAATGCTTGATATACTAATGATGCATCTTTTTTAACTCCAACACTATGTCCAATAATTTCGCGGTTAAATAGGTCGATTAATAGGCAAATATAGTTTCATTTACCATTAACTTGAACATAAGTTAAATCACTAACAATAACTTCATTTTTAATTCTATTATTAAAGTTTCTATTAACAAGATTGGTTATTTGACTATCATTGACTTTATTATGATAATTTTTGAATGATAATTTAGTGTATTTTGATATTAAATTATGCTTATTCATAATTTCTTTAATTTTTCTGCGTGATAAATAAATTTCTTGGTTTGCTAGTATGACTTTTAATCTTCTAGTACCATAAACTTCTTTATTTTCTTTAAAAGCACTAATAACAGCTTGTTCATAAATATTATTTTGAATTTTATTTTTTTTCTTTAAATTAAAATAATATGTTGATTTAGAGAGTTTTAAAAAATGACACATTGTGCGAATTTTATATTTAGATTTATTATTTGCAATAATCTCTACTTTCTGCCTATTATTAGTGCTGCTTGCTTTAAAATATCAATTTCCATTCGTAACTGTTTTAATTCTTTATTTGCTTGAATTAATTGTTTTTCTAAATCTGAAAGATTATCTTTAGTTTTAAAACTACCTGAATTAGTAAATTGCTTAATTCAATTGTAAGTAGCTGCTCTTGTAACATTGTATTCTTTAACAAGGCAAGATACTGATTTGCCACTTTGATATAAAGCTACTATTTGTTTTTTAAATTCATCTGAATATGAGTTAATAGTGACCATAATTATAATTCCTTTCTTTTAACTAATTTGTTCACTTGTCTATGTAATTAGTGTCCAATAAAGTGTAACCCATCCAATCTTTATCAAATTCAAGAGCATTACAAAACATGTAACTCATATCTGTTACTTTAGAAGTATTTCATTTTGAAATATTTCCATTAAAGTATTTTGCATAGTAAAACATGTAACTAATATTTGTTATATTAGAAGTATTTCAGTTTGAAAGATCTTGATTGAATTTTGAAGCACCACCAAACATATTATGCATAGTTGTTACATTTGAAACATTTCATTTTGAAATATTTTGATTGAATGATTGTGTAAGAGAAAACATTGATGTCATATTTGTCACTTTTGAAGTGTCTCAGTTTGAAATGTCTTGGTTGAATTTTGAGGTACCAGAAAACATTTCTTGCAATGATGTTATTTCTGATGGTAGTTTGTCAGGTACTTTTTCAATTAATCTTGGCATTTTAACAACTTGAATTTCTCCAATTTTATTTTCATAAAATCCAATTTGAACAATTTCAGTAGTTTTTATATCTGATAAGTCTATTTTACTAGTTGTTTGCTCTTCTCCATTACTATCAACGTAAATTGTATTTTGTAGTATTTTATATGTTTTTAATAATGTTCTCATTAATAAAACCCCCCTTTTTATTACTTTTAATATTTTTTAGATAAATATAATTGATAGACTTATTATTTTAAACTTATATTTATGAATTTATATAGTTTTTTATTATTATCTTAAGATTTATTTAAAAATATTTACTTTTAATTTATAATAATATTTTTATTTAAGTTCATAATTATGATATTAAAGATAAGCAATATAGTTTTGATAAATCTTAATTAAAGTTTATATGTGAAAAAATTAATATACAATAAAAAATATTTAATGTTAATTATTATGAGTAAACTTGATTAAAATTTTTTAATTATTTATTTTTAATACCATTTTTTATTTATTGACTAAAAACACCCATACTATCATTTTTATCTCATGAACCAATTCTATTTGTAACAAGCCTTATTCCTTGATCTTCTGGTAGTCTTTTAAAAAAATTATTTATTTCTTGAAAATGATCAATAATAACTTTTATTGTTGTATAAATATCATCTTGACTTATACTACCAGCCAATCCAGTATCGTCTTCTTTTGCAAATTTATTGATAATTTTAAAAAATAATTGTTTAAAATTTTCTTGTTTTTCAGTATTATAGATATTTTGGATATGTAAAAAGTTATCATAACTAATTTTTACTTTTATTCAATCATGTGCAGCAGGACGATAATCTACTTCAAATAGATTTTTATTATTAAATTTGTATAAAAATTTGTATAAATCATTAGCAATTTGTTCTTGAACTCATTTTGTTGGATGAAATTGATCTAAAAAAAGTAATTATCAATATTTTGTGAGTTTGCACCAGAAACATATTGAGGTTGTAATATTCCATTTTTTCTAAGAGTATTTATATCAATTTTAGTAGCATTTGAATCTTGGTATTGACTTCCTCTATTTTTGAATTGTTCAAATAGTTTATTAAATTTTGAAAAAACATTATACTCTTTAATATTTGTTTTTTCAAAGTTTTTATTTGCTTTTTTAATTTCTTCAGTTAATTTTAAGTTAAATTTATTTACAAGATTTGTCATTGGTTGTTGATTAATAGTTTCTTTATAGTTAGGAATTAATCCCATATCAGCAATATTTGTTATAACTATTTTTTTAATATTTTTATTAATTAATTCTGTTAAATTTTCATCAAGTTTATTAATAATTTTATTAATAGCATTATCAATATCAGTAATGTTATGATCAATTATTCACATTAAATCATTAGTTCCAATGTTTATAAAAACTAAATCATCATTATAAAAATCACTATGTTGTTTTATTAATGATTTTATTTGCTCATCAAGTGAAAATTTATTTAAAAATAAACCTTCAAGACCATAAACTTTTTCTATAAATGTTCCACCAACAGCGTAGTTAGTACCTATTTGTGAAAAATGTTGACCATTTAATGCTATAAAGTCTCATCCAGTTGTAACTTTTTGTTTTAATTTTTTACTAATTAATTCGGTTGCAACAGGGCCATTACATCAAGATCGATTTTGATAATAAGGAGGTTTTAATTGTACATCATGAGATTTCATAAGTTCCTCTGGGAGGGAAATATTTTGAAAAAATTGACTTCCTGCACCAACCAATGCTCCTACATCTGATAAACTGTCTCCTAAAGTATAAAAATTATTTTGAAAATTACTTGTATTATGATTTGCATTACTTAATGTTGAGATTATGTTTGTCATTAATAAAGAACATGTTGTCATTAGTTTTATTAAATTTTTCATAGTTATTTATTCTCCTTTTAATTTATTTTTAGTTTTTAATTTATTGTTTAAATAATGATATATTTTGGTATATATTTTTTAATTTAAGTTTATAATTGAAAAAAATAATATATAATAAAAAAATGTTTAATGTAATTATTTTTAAAAAATAAATATTTTTATAAGAGTTAGTTATAACTTTTAATTATTTATTTTGTAATCGATAATTTTGTGTAAAAATAATTATTAAATCTTTGATAATACTTGTTTTTTTAAATAAGTTTCTATATAATTATTAATGCTTTAAGCAATGTAGTCCCGGTAAAATTACACTGTAAGGAGAAAAAAATGCGTCAAACAACAATGAATTTCAGTAACATTGAAAAAAAGTGATATGTTATTGATGCCAGTGGTTTAATTTTAGGACGTTTTGCAACTAAAGTTGCAATGATATTGCGTGGTAAAAATAAACCTTCATTTACACCACATTTAGATTGTGGAGATTATATCATTATTATTAATGCAAACAAAATTAAATTAACAGGTAATAAATTACAAGATAAGAAGTATTATAACCATTCACAATATCCTGGTGGATTACGTGTACGTAATGTACAAAGTATGATTGCTAAAGATGCTTCTGAATTAGTAGAGATAGCGATTAAAGGTATGCTACCAAATACTACCTTAGGTCGTAAGCAATTTACACATCTTCATGTTTATAACCATGATCAACATCAACATCAAGCCCAAAACCCCGAAGTTTTAATATTAGGCCAAGAGGAGTAGACTTTTATGACAACATCTAATAAACCCGTAACTTATTCAAGTTCAGGCGGACGTAAAACGTCAACTGCCCGTGTTCATTTAAAAAATACTGGTCAATCAAAAATATTAATTAATGGTTTTGAGCCTTTAAAATATTTAGAACAAGAAATCTTAGTTCAAGATATGTTATTACCTTTAAAAGTAACTAATACGTTAGAAAACTTTGAAATTAATATCAAAGTTGAAGGTGGCGGAAGAACTGGTCAAGCTGGTGCAGCACGTTTAGCTTTATCTAATGTTTTAGTTAAGGTGTCAGAAGATTATCGAACATTATTAAGACAATTTGGATTATTAACTCGTGATGCACGTAAGAAAGAACGTAAAAAATATGGTTTAAAAGCAGCCAGAAAAGCACCACAATTTTCAAAACGTTAATATAATAAAAAAAGAGTCTGAGACTCTTTTTTTATTATTTTTATAGTATTACTAGAATTTTATATATTATTTTTGCTTATAATTTATTTTTTTATTTAAATAACTTTCTTTTTTTAATTTGTATTTCTTTAGATAAATTGGAGGTGTTTTTATTATAAACACTATATATGTGTAAAATAAGCATATCAATAATTTGTTTTAAGAATAATGTAAAATTAATTTACAAAAATTTAATAAAATTAAGGAGAGATTTTAATTTATGCCAAAAGAAATTAGAAGAAAAAGAAAAGTTATTGTAGGAATGGTTGGTGGGACAGTTTTGGCTGGTGGATTAATCGGGGGTATTATAGCAATTTCTGAAATATTAGTTCAAAATGAGGGGGTATATCAAGAAAAATTAAATATTTTTAATTGACCTGAATCTTATGGTGCAATATCAACTTTATTAAATATAAAAAATGATTTATATGTCGGAACTAGTAATGGTGTATATAAAATTAAAGATAATGCAAGTAATACAAAAGATAAAATAATAACACCAATTACTGGTATTAATGGTTATATTTCTAGTTTAGTTGTTACTAATGATGGAACTGTTTATGTAGCAACTTTTGCTAATGGACTTTTTAGATATTCTCCTAAACAAAATATTTTGACACAAATATCAGAAATAATAGGAGAAGTTTATAGTTTAGTAGTTATGGGCAATAATGTATATGTTGGAACAAGAACTTCTGATTGTTATGGTAAGTTTGGAATGGCAACCCTTTTTAGGACTATTTTTTGGTAGACATTTGTTTTTGATAACTAATTGGAGTTAGGTAGTTTAGAGTACTGTGAATTCTTATGTTGTTATATCAATTGATGTAATCAAATAATTCTAATTTTAATTGGATTAATGATGTAAAATTTTTATCATTAATAAATTCAATTTTGAAAGTTTTAAAAGTTGCTTCAGCAACAGCATTGTCATAAGGACATCCTTTTTTGCTTAAAGATCGAGTTATGTTGAAAGCTAATAAAAGTTTATCAATAGTTTTATTATTGAATTCATTACCGCGATCAGTATGAAATATTTCAATATCTTTTAAACAGTGATTTGATTGCATAAATGCTTGATATACTAATGATGCATCTTTTTTAACTCCAACACTATGTCCAATAAAGTGTAACCCATCCAGTTATTTATGATTGAATCTAATAGAAAAGTATCAGAAATTAAGGATTGAATTGAAACATATGGTGAAGTTAGAAGTTTAGCGGTTATTGATAATGATTTGTATATTGGTACTAAAACTGGTACATATACTGGAAATTTATTAATATTTAAACCTAATGGAATATTAGAATTGTTAAAAAAATGAAATCAAAATAATGGTGAAGTTTGGAGTTTAATAGTTTTTGGTAATAATTTATATATTGGAAGTAGAAATCAACTATATGAAAGTAGACTATTTAAACTTTCTCTTAAAGGAGAAAAAATAACAGAAACTATTGGTTGAAAAAATAATAAAAATTATGGTGAGATTTGAAGTTTAGCTGTTGTTAATAATGATTTATATGTTGGAAGTAGAGTTCAAGTTATTGATAATAAATTTTTTAAAGGTGGATTATATAAGTCATCTGATGGTGGTATTACTTTTACTGAAGTATTTGGTTGAAATAAAGATTATGGTGTTGTAGTGAGTTTATTACCTGTAGATAATAATTTATATATTGGAAGCAAAAATTATAATGATAAAACTAATCAAAATTATCAAGGGAAGTTATTTTTTAAAAGAATAAAATAAAATTATTAAAAAAATAAAAAACATTATAATAAAAATATTATAATGTTTATAGAATATTTAGTTAAAATAAACCTTAGCAAAATTAAGTTTCATTTTTAAAATATTAATAAGATAAAGTATATTAATAAAAATTAATGAACATAGTAATTATTAATTATTTCACAATTTTCGATTGCATCTCAAAAATTATTATTTTTTTCTCTTATTTTAAAAACAAAAATAATTACTATGAATAGAAATACTATATATAGTAAGATTGGAGTGATAATTATACAAAAAATAACTCCAATTTGTAATTGAATTCAAGGATAGTAATTATCAGGAAAATGACTTAAATTACAGAAAGAACTTGCTGAAGTGCTAATAGTATAACTTAAACCAAAATGTTTTAACATTGTATATCCATCTTTAAAATTTGAATGGCATTGTTCATTATTATTGAATTTAAAATAAAAGTTACTAAATCAAATTAAGTATAGACCAGTAATTATAATTAAAACCGTGATTGCAAATAATATTATAGTTGTTAACTGTAATATTTTAACTTTTTTCATTTTGATACCTCTTTAAATATAAAAAAAACATTTTTAGATAATAAAAATAATAAGTTAAAAACTATATTATTTTATGTAAAAATGATAACAAATTTATATTGTTTTTACAATTATTGATTGTATAAGCAAAGTTTTAATTAATTATATAAATGAATAATATTAAGAAAATATTTGAATATTTTCTTAATATTATTTTGATTTATTAATTTGATTCAATATTCTACTTGCATCTAAATTAAATGGTATTACAATAATTTCATAGTGAATAATTTCGCGATTAGGGTATCCAAATTTTGTTACTATTTCTTTAAAACTTAGATGAAATAGTGTTGCTAATTCTAATGTTTCAAATGCTTTATATTTTATGTCATCACTTTGATTTGTTTTATATTTTAATAAATAAATTTCTTTGAGTTTTATTTTCATTTCATTTTTATTGCCATTCATTTTTTTACCTCTCAAACTTATATAATTTAACAAGTAAATTATATATAAATTATATCATTTTACTTAATTCATATTTAGTATTTTTTATTAAAAAATTTGGGAGCGTGTCGAAGATGTCGATAACTAAAAAGTTTTAAAAATAGCTCCTTTCTTTTTTAAACCCTTGAATTAAAAATAAATGACAAAAGACGAGAATAAAATTCTTGTCTTTTTTTTGTAATTGTAAAATTTTAAAATTTTTATTATTAACATCCTTTAAATATCTACTACACGCAGTGACCAAGTAGGAGAAAGTTAATAATTAATAATCTTCTTTAACGCTATTATCAACACGTGTTAGGGAACTAAAAAAGTGAACTACAACACAGTTGTTAAAAATAGTAGCTAGAACATGTGGACTTGCATGGATAAATAAAAAGTGGAGTGATACCTAATAAAATATACTAACCATTTAATGGTAATTCTTGGGGTGGGAGCGAATTGGAAACTAGTATATATAGACCTGTTGTAGGGACCTATTGTATTAATTCTATTCTTTATTTAACCAACCTTGCCACTCCCCAGTGAGCAAGTGTTGGTTTTATTTTTTATTTTTTTTGAAAAATTTTTTTGGGCGAGAAAATAAATTTCAAACTTGTAAAAAAAATTGAGCGGTGCCGGTTCAATTAAAATATTAATTTATTAAACATAAATTAAATAAATATTGAATCGAATGCCTCAATGTTTTTTAAAATTTCACAATTTATTTTTGAGCCCAGAATTTCTGGAATGAATAAAACTAATAATAGTATTATTAATAATTTAAAAATCAAAATATATGTCCTTTATGCTAGAAGCAACAGGACATATTAGGAAAGGATTATTATGCAAATAGAATTTAAAAAAGAACAAATTGTTAAAGATAAACCACAATCTATTCTTATTGATTATGTTGAATATAAATTATCACTTCCAAAATGAATGATTAAAAATAATTCTTTTATTGTTGATAATAATTACACATATTGGGTTTTTAATTCTGAAAATATTAAAAGAGAATTAAATGGTCATGAATTAACAAAATTATTAGAACCATATATTTCTGAACAGAAAATAACTGTTAATAAACCAGAAACACCCAAAGAATATTATCTTAATGATATAAAACTTGAACCATTAACATTTTATGAACAGCATAATAGTTGATTTATTGGTGAAATAACTGATAGTAAAACAAAGATTACTAATCCTTGTTTTAAATATAATGTTACATGAGAAGAAAACAGAAAAGGTTTTAAACTAAATAATCCATATAACCATAATGATTTGTCAATTAATTATATAGTCACTTCTTATAAACATATTTCAACTCATAATGAAAAGATATTTTATTTATAAAGAAAAAAACTATGAATAATAAAAATAAAAAATGTGAATTAAGAGTTTGTATGGATAAAGTTTGAAAAGAATGTATTAATAATTCTACTAAAACTATTAAATATAAAAATTGACCAATACCTTATTTAATATGTGACAGTTGTTATAACAAAATACCTAAATACCTTAAACAAACAGCAAAAATAATTGAAAAGGGATGATTTACATAATGGAAAAAAAGATTATTGAATATAAAGTAGGATTAATCAAACAAATTGATAGTTTACAAAAAAATAATTTAGTTTGTGGACATAAAGAGTTTATCGAAGAATGTAAATATTGCTGAAGTAATTGTGATTTAGAAATTATTAAAACAATTGTTAGAGGTTAATTTGATTAATGCAATATGACTTAATTATTGGAATTGACCCTGCTGGTATTGGTAGTAATGGAATTATTATATACTCAAATGAAACTAATAATATTGTTTTTAATGAAACATTTAAAACTAAAACAGTTTTAAAAAGCAAAAATCTATTTAAAGAATACTTTTTATTAATTAAAAAACATTTTGATAATAAAAAAATATTAGTTATTGTAGAAAATTTCTTTTTAAATTCAAAACAATTATTAACAAATCCATTAGCAACTCCTAAAATTATTGGTGCTTTAATAGTATTAGCAGAAGATGTTATGAATTGAGATTATTTAGAAAGTGAACCAAAAAATAAAAACAAAATAGAAAATTATAAAGGAAATATAAAATTAACAAAACATGAACAAGATGCATATAAGCATATTAAATATTATTTAAGGAATTATAAAAATGAAAGAGAAAGCCAATTATGTCAAATTAACAGTAAAACTGAGTAACACTATTGAAACAAAATATTACGAAAAAGGTAATAAAGAATTATATTATAGTGTTCGAGGTCAATGAAATGGATTAAACTATGTTACTTTAATTTTTAACAACCCAAAATTTTATAGACGCTGTATTTTATTAAACAAAAACGATGAAATTATTGTAACTGGTCAAATTTTTAACACTTTAAATATTCCTAAAAATCGTGCATTTTGTTCAATAAATGTTAAATGATTTAAAAAATGAAAAGAGTAAAAAATGATATTATGAAAAATTTTATTAATAGTACCAATATTAATAACAAGCATAACACTAATAATATTTTTAATATTTATTAGTAAAGAATTAAAAAATGAATATAAAGTATTAAAAATATTAAGTGAAATTGCTAATCAAATTGAAAATAAGGAGAAATAATATGAAATATGAAGATAAATGTTCTATGTGCAATAAAGTAAAAGAAAACTTTTTATCCAATACCTGTAATAGTTGTTGATTAGAATCAGTTAATAAATGAAATAGAAGAAGTTGAAGAAATTTAGGAGACATTGATAATCAATAAAGAAAATATACCATGTTGTTTTAGTGAAGTTAATGAACTTGGTAAACATATAACAAATTGTAATAATTTACCAACAAAATTAGATAAAGATAATGTTCAAGTAAGATATTTTTGTGATAAACATATGATAAAAGTTGAAAATATAAGAAGAAAAATTGTCCAAAAATATATTAATGAATATAAAGAAAAATTAATTTTAGATATCGATGAAATTATAAATGATAAAAATCCACATAGAACTTATACAGAATATGTCTTTTCTTTAAAAGAAAGAATTGAAAATGGAGAATTTGATAATGATTAAATTAAAAGATTTATTTGGTGAAGATAAAATAGAAATATTTTCACCAAATCCCAAAGATTTAACAGATAGTAATGATATAAAAGCATTGATTTTATGAAAATATCCCAATGTCATTGCTAAATATTTAATTGTTTCTCAACCACATGCTAATACTGCAATTTTAGTTGGAGATAACTTTAATTATCAAGGTTGAATAGAAGTTTTTATTAAACAGAAAGTAGAAGGAGTAGAAGAAAATGCCAAATGACATAACTGTACAATCAAGTAATTACACTTTATTAAAATTAATAAGAACTGGAGCAAGTCCATTATTTGGTATGATAGGAACTTCTGCATACTATGGTCAACTTATTGGTAATCCAATATTAGGTAGTATAAATGCTTTATTATTTTCTAAAAAATTAGGAATTGATATATGAAATTTAAATCAAATGCCAAATTTAAAAAGTAAACTATTAAATTCAAGTAAAAAAATAGCATTAGGATTAGGAACAATTGGTTTAGCAAATTATAGTAAATTTACTGAAACAATAAATCCTATCACCCCAACTACAACCACTACAGAAACTCCGCCATGACCAGCATTAACATTATCAGTAACTAACAATAATGTTAATGACCAATCTTTAATGGATTGAGATACTTATATATCTTTAAATTCATATGGTATTGCAAATTTGGTTGCTGGAATTACAGAATTAATACCAAGTAAATTTGAAACTATACGTAAAATAGCAAATATGGCAACTGGTGGTTGTTTGATTAGTAGTGGTGTTGCTATGGGTATTAATAATGATTTTATGAATGCTTATGCAGTTCCGACTATTATTGCTGGTGCATCTGAAATTATCCATAATTTACTACCAATGGAAACAACTAATCATGTTGAAGAAATGCAAGAAACAACATTTACTAGTGAAAATGCAAGATTAATTAATGATGTTGTAGATAGAATATCACCAGTATATAGACCAACTACATATTATGACAGTTTATAAAGGAGGTGAGTAATTTATGAATAAAGAAAAATTAATTGAATATTATAATCACGAAATAAAAATACATAAAGAAAGGATGGAACAATTAAATAAAGAAATTTCTTTATTAGTAACTATTATAAGTAATTATCAGTCAATGGTTGAAAGAATTAATGGTGGTCAATTTGACGAATAATTAAAAAATAAATAATTGAAAGGAAAATATTGAAATGAAAGAATTATTGCATGAATTAATCATTATTGGAACAAGTGTAGGAACATTAATTTGCAGAGAATTAATTGTTTGATTTAAACGATTTATTACAACTCCAAAACATGTTCGAGCAAATAATAAAGTAATAAAACATCAAAAAAAATTAGCAAAATTAAATGAAAAAATTAATAAAGAAAATAAATAAAGGTGTAATGTAAATGTTAGAAAATGAAACTAATGTTCAAGAAACAACTGAACCTTTAACTGAAAATAATGATTTGCAAAAAGAACAAGAAACTAAGATTGTTGAATTAGAAAATAAGTTAAATAAACTTAATGAAGAAATTAAAGAAAAAGAAATGCTTAATATATTTAAAAAATATCAAGTTAAAAAAGAATTTTATGATTTTTTAAAATTTAAAACAAGTAATATAGAAAATTCAAAAGTAGAAGACACTATTAAAAAAATGATTAAAGAACAACCAGTATTTAAAGAACCAATTAATACAGGTGGTAAACAAGAAACAATATTAACAAATCAATCGAATTCAATAAAAAGTAGTTTATTGGATTATAAAAAGAAAAATAATTTATAACAGAAAGGAAAATAAAAATGGCAATTAATATTCAAACAAACTTAAATAATACAGAAAAACTAGTTGAAGCACCAGAATTTATTGAATTTTTCAAACAATCAAATAGTCCATGAGCAAACTTTTTTCCTATTGAAATAGTTAATTCTACTAAAATAGAATTTATTATTAAAGTTCCAAAAGACCCATCAATTAAAGTTATTGCATGAAATGATAAAAGTCAAAGAATAGATGTAACTTATGCACAAACTGATACTATTCCAAAAATAATTGAAAAATTATATGTTGCTGGTGAAACTATTGCAGCAATTGACTTAAATGCTGAAAATGGACAAAATTTATTAGAAAGTATGCAATATGAAGTCGCTAATGATTTAGCAGATAAATTAGCAACTGATGATATACAAGTAATTAGCGATAACGGAACTAAAGTAATAATTAGTGACACATCACCAACAGGGCATATACAGGCAATGTTATCTGCTTGAAATACTTTATTTCAATTAAGAAATAGTGCAAATTGTCGTTTCTTTATTACAAATAATCTTTATGATACTATTGTTTATTTGGCTAATAATAAAGGTTTAATTACAGATAACCAAATTGCTCAACAACTAAGATTAAATGGTAATGATTTATATATAAAAGGTGTATTATGTCAAATTGTAATGGATGATTATATGACATTTACTGATAGTGAAAATAAAAAACAAATTATACCTTTTATTTTAGCAACATCAAGAGCAATGAAAAGATATATGTTACAACAAACAATTGTTTATGTTCAAGAAATTGCTGATGGCAAACTTGGTAGAGCATATAAAGTTGGTGGTGAAGTACTAGGTCAATTAATTCCTTATATGTCAAAAAAAGAAACAACATCACGTTGAATGCTATGTGGAATTATTACTAAAACAGATTTAAGTAGTAAACTTACAATTTTAACAACTGATATTACTGCTAATACGAATAGAAAAAATCAATTACTAGATACAGCAATAAAAAATGCAAGAGAAATTACTGGTTTGAATCCAGCATTAGATTTAGTACATGCAAATATTAAATATTTTAGTGATGCACAAGGCAAAACTGATGTAAGTAATCAAAATCAAAAAGCAGGAGATTTATATGTAATTATTACTGCAGATATTAATGATGCAAATTATCAAGGTTCAACAAATCCTATAAAAATAACTCTTAAATAATAAGGACATTAATTATACCTATTGGTACAGCAAATACAGCCACACTCTTAAAAATAAATAAACCCAAACATACTAGAATTAGTCAACAACAAGAACATAAAAGTTTATGATGAGAAATTTTAGAAATGATTGGTGTACAAGTTATAGCAGTAGCACTTGCTCCTTTTACTGGTGGTTTAAGTGAAGATTTAGCACTTGGATTAGGTGCAAGTGATTTAATTGCTAGTATTAGTGCTATTGGTGTAGAATTTTTAACTGATTTTACTATTAATCAAGTTTATGATTATTTAAAAGGAAATGTAACACCATTAAATACTTTTTTTAATATATTACCAGCATTTGCTGGACTTAATAAAATTAGTCGTGGTTATCGTACAACTAAATTTATTAAGTTAGCACAAAAAACTAAAACATTAGAACAAGTTGGTATTAAAGAAGCAAAAAACTTACAAGAAATTATTAGTCAAGTAAGTGGAAAAGAAATTTTAACAGATAAAATTATTGGTAATAAACGTTATTTAATGAAGTATAGTTTTACTCCTAATCGTGAAACAGTATTACGAGATTTAGGATATGTTGCTGAAAGACAATATAAGAATAATGGAATGGCAACCCTTTTTAGGACTATTTTTTGGTAGACATTTGTTTTTGATAACTAATTGGAGTTAGGTAGTTTAGAGTACTGTGAATTCTTATGTTGTTATATCAATTGATGTAATCAAATAATTCTAATTTTAATTGGATTAATGATGTAAAATTTTTATCATTAATAAATTCAATTTTGAAAGTTTTAAAAGTTGCTTCAGCAACAGCATTGTCATAAGGACATCCTTTTTTGCTTAAAGATCGAGTTATGTTGAAAGCTAATAAAAGTTTATCAATAGTTTTATTATTGAATTCATTACCGCGATCAGTATGAAATATTTCAATATCTTTTAAACAGTGATTTGATTGCATAAATGCTTGATATACTAATGATGCATCTTTTTTAACTCCAACACTATGTCCAATAATTTCGCGGTTAAATAGGTCGATTAATAGGCAAATATAGTTTCATTTACCATTAACTTGAACATAAGTTAAATCACTAACAATAACTTCATTTTTAATTCTATTATTAAAGTTTCTATTAACAAGATTGGTTATTTGACTATCATTGACTTTATTATGATAATTTTTGAATGATAATTTAGTGTATTTTGATATTAAATTATGCTTATTCATAATTTCTTTAATTTTTCTGCGTGATAAATAAATTTCTTGGTTTGCTAGTATGACTTTTAATCTTCTAGTACCATAAACTTCTTTATTTTCTTTAAAAGCACTAATAACAGCTTGTTCATAAATATTATTTTGAATTTTATTTTTTTTCTTTAAATTAAAATAATATGTTGATTTAGAGAGTTTTAAAAAATGACACATTGTGCGAATTTTATATTTAGATTTATTATTTGCAATAATCTCTACTTTCTGCCTATTATTAGTGCTGCTTGCTTTAAAATATCAATTTCCATTCGTAACTGTTTTAATTCTTTATTTGCTTGAATTAATTGTTTTTCTAAATCTGAAAGATTATCTTTAGTTTTAAAACTACCTGAATTAGTAAATTGCTTAATTCAATTGTAAGTAGCTGCTCTTGTAACATTGTATTCTTTAACAAGGCAAGATACTGATTTGCCACTTTGATATAAAGCTACTATTTGTTTTTTAAATTCATCTGAATATGAGTTAATAGTGACCATAATTATAATTCCTTTCTTTTAACTAATTTGTTCACTTGTCTATGTAATTAGTGTCCAATAAAGTGTAACCCATCCAATAATTTTCAAAAACTAGAAACAGAAAAATTAATGGAACACTTATTATTACAAAATACATTAATAAAATTAAGTCCACAATTAACTCCTAAATTTAAAATTAAAGATATTGAAAAAGCAAATAACTTTTTAAAAAAATTTAATACTGATTTAAAAGAAGTATTAAAAATGAATCAACATGATTGATTAAATTTAGTTCATACAATACATACAGAAAATAGATATGGAAAAACTTTAATTTTAGATTTACAAAAAATTCGTGCTAATGCTATTAAATTTAATTTTAAAAATAATGTTATTCATCAACTTGTTTTAAAAGCAAATCAAACTTTTAAATATTTTGATATTAGATTTTATTTAAAAAAAGGTTTAAATAAATTTTGAAAAGATACACCATATTTTGAAAAAATACGAGAAAGTATATATAAATTACAAGAAAAATTTGAAAAGTTAGAAAAACAAGTATTTGAAAAAATTCAGAAATTAAAAGAAAAAGCAACTGATTTATTTACTAGTGCAGAAAAAAGAGCAATTAAACACGCACAATTAATTCCATTAAATTCACCAGTATTTATGGGTTGTAAAATTCAACCTTTGTCATTAGATAAATGTGCAATTACTATTTATCATCGCAATCCTAAATATAAACCAATTACAGTTGTTGATAGTATTCTTAAAGCAAAAACTTTTGTTACTCAAATACATTGGATGGGTTACACTTTATTGGACACTAATTACATAGACAAGTGAACAAATTAGTTAAAAGAAAGGAATTATAATTATGGTCACTATTAACTCATATTCAGATGAATTTAAAAAACAAATAGTAGCTTTATATCAAAGTGGCAAATCAGTATCTTGCCTTGTTAAAGAATACAATGTTACAAGAGCAGCTACTTACAATTGAATTAAGCAATTTACTAATTCAGGTAGTTTTAAAACTAAAGATAATCTTTCAGATTTAGAAAAACAATTAATTCAAGCAAATAAAGAATTAAAACAGTTACGAATGGAAATTGATATTTTAAAGCAAGCAGCACTAATAATAGGCAGAAAGTAGAGATTATTGCAAATAATAAATCTAAATATAAAATTCGCACAATGTGTCATTTTTTAAAACTCTCTAAATCAACATATTATTTTAATTTAAAGAAAAAAAATAAAATTCAAAATAATATTTATGAACAAGCTGTTATTAGTGCTTTTAAAGAAAATAAAGAAGTTTATGGTACTAGAAGATTAAAAGTCATACTAGCAAACCAAGAAATTTATTTATCACGCAGAAAAATTAAAGAAATTATGAATAAGCATAATTTAATATCAAAATACACTAAATTATCATTCAAAAATTATCATAATAAAGTCAATGATAGTCAAATAACCAATCTTGTTAATAGAAACTTTAATAATAGAATTAAAAATGAAGTTATTGTTAGTGATTTAACTTATGTTCAAGTTAATGGTAAATGAAACTATATTTGCCTATTAATCGACCTATTTAACCGCGAAATTATTGGACATAGTGTTGGAGTTAAAAAAGATGCATCATTAGTATATCAAGCATTTATGCAATCAAATCACTGTTTAAAAGATATTGAAATATTTCATACTGATCGCGGTAATGAATTCAATAATAAAACTATTGATAAACTTTTATTAGCTTTCAACATAACTCGATCTTTAAGCAAAAAAGGATGTCCTTATGACAATGCTGTTGCTGAAGCAACTTTTAAAACTTTCAAAATTGAATTTATTAATGATAAAAATTTTACATCATTAATCCAATTAAAATTAGAATTATTTGATTACATCAATTGATATAACAACATAAGAATTCACAGTACTCTAAACTACCTAACTCCAATTAGTTATCAAAAACAAATGTCTACCAAAAAATAGTCCTAAAAAGGGTTGCCATTCCAACATCCATTCCATTGATATCGTTGATATAGTGGTTGATACATTGGTTATGGAGTTAATCAAAATAAATGATTAAAAGCAATAGCATTTGCTCCACCAGTGGTGCAACAAGTAATTAGAGATAGTTTTAAAGTATATAGAGAAATATTTAGAACTATTAGAACTTATCATAAAGTAGTAAATGTTATTAATAATCCTATTGAAAATATTAACAAATCATTTAAAAATGTTGGTTTAAAATTTAGTGTTAATACTTTATTTGGTACTGGATTATTACATCATTTAGAAAAGTTTGCATATAGTCAAGTTGTAACAAAAAGTAAGAAAAAAATAAAAAAAGGTAAAAATAAAATACAAAAAGAAATTGAACATATAACACATAAAAAAACAAAAAAACATACTCATCATTATAAACAAGCATTTTTTAAGGAATGATAAATTATGATTAATAAACTTTGAACTGATGTCAGTCTTGAAAATTATAATAACTGATATCCATTAACTGGAAAAATTACAGAAACTCCACAACAATATATACAAACATGACCAAATATTAATGATTGATTTATAACTTTTGCTATTCGCGCGCAAAATGATATTAATGCTTATCTTGATTTTATTTTATCTAAATTTCCTTTTGATAGTTTTAAAGATGAATTAATTAAAGAAACATTAAGAGATATGGTTTATGTTATGGTTGAACATTGAGTATTTAATCGTACACCAATTGAATTTAATGTTGATGCTACTATTCAATTTAATAATGGTAATCAATTTAGTGCAAATAGTACTCCTACAATTAATGTTTGAGATTTAGCACCTAGTAGAATGAAAATATGAGCAAGATTAACAGAATTAAAACAAATATTTTCAAGTTATAATAATGATGAAATAGATGTTGAAAAAATTGACTTAAAAGCATTTTATACTAGAAATCAAGTTGATGAATTAATTAAAGAACAAAAAGAATTTACATTATTAAAACAAATTAAATTATATGATGATTTAGTTGATGATAATGAAAATGAAATATATAGAGGTCCTGTTAGTAAATTTGTTAATAAAGGTTATATTGCAACTGGTTATGATAAAGAAACTGAAACAATGATTTTAGATTGACCAGATGAAATTGGAACATTACCACCAGAAGCATTACAAAATAATCCGCAAATTGGTGATTTTACTCATTCACCAACTTGTGATTTTTCTGCTAAACAACAAAAACGAATTACTACTAATGAAAATGAAATTACCAAATTAAATAGTGAATTAACTAAAACAAATGAAAACATTGATGATATCAAAAATAATTGATTTAATATTGAAACTAGTCCTTTATGAAAAAAAGTTGAAAATAATAATATAGAAATGTTGAAATGATATTTTATTAAAATCAGTTATCACTATTCAACAGAAAATAACTTTATGAAATTTTATAAAATAATTAAAATTTATTTAAATAATATTTTTCATGAATTTGAATTGTTAAATGTTGATTTCATGACTTATAAAGAACAAATACAAAATAAAAATATTTTAAATATTGGAACTATTTACTATGACAATAGAAATAAAAAATTTAGTGGTGGAGGTAATTCCTATCCTGAACGTGGAAAAATTAATTTAATTGGTGATATACAAGAAATATATCAATATCAAGGAATAGATACACCAACTGAATTTATAACAGAAGAAAGTACTGAACATGATTATTACACAAAACTAGAAACTAATAATTTATTAGATAAAAAGCAAAATATCAATGATGATGCTTTACAAACAGTTTCTAAACAAATCGTTCCTACAATTAATGAAATCAATAATAAAATTCCTAATTTATCTGATTATTATAAAAAAGAAGAAGTAGATAAAAAATTAGAAGATGTAAAATCACAATTTCCTATTGCATTTCAAATAAATGCTATTAGTGCAGAAATTCCTAATTTAGAAACTACTGATAAAACTATTGCCGGTGCTATTAATGAATTAAAAGAAAAAATAAAAGATAAAAAATTTTCAAATGATTATTTTAAATATAAAACTGAAACAAATGAAATTGCATTAAATGATGAAGAAAATTCATTACTTTGTAAAGATTTATTAGAAAATAATGAATATAAATTATTAAAAACTCAAAATAAAAAATTATTACAAGCAATTAATGAAAGGGAGAATGTCAAAAATCCGGAATAAATTAAATCGTTATAGTCTTATTATTATGTTAGACAAGAAATAATTTGGATTTTTATGAAATTATATTTAAATAATATAATTTTTTTAACTTAAATGCAACTAAAATACTTATTTTTAAAAATTACTAAAAAATTAAAAAATAAATTTAATATTTATACACAACAAAAATTCTTATTAAAACACATTTAATAAGTTTTATTCTATTTTGATTTTTAAAAAAAAGTTAAATTTTAATTTATAATAATTGTATCTTTGTATTTATTTTATTACATTTAAAAATAACCATTTTAATATAAATTGAAATATTATAAGTTCTATTACCAAGCATTTCTTTTAAAACATGTCAAATATTAGTTTCAGTAAAGCAACCAATATTTCATTTTGCACCTTGATTTTCAATACCTTGTTTATTATTTTTAAAATATTTTTTCTTTAATTTTTTATGATTATCTAATTCTTTATATAAATAATCAATTAATTGTTCATATTGACCATTATTAATTAAATTTTTACAGTAATTATATTCTTTTAAATATTTTCCTTTATTTCCCGCCATTATACCAAGATATAATGTTCTAATTAAATGGAATTTATCTAAAACAAACTGTGCACCTAAATAATCAGCAACATCTTTAATTCATCCTGCACTATCACCACAAATAATAATTTTTGCTTGTTCAATGTTTTCATAAAATTTTTGACAATGTTTTTTAACAAATTCAGCAGTTTTTTTAACGCCAATTGCTGTTCTTGTTGGTCTAATAATTGCTTTTACTCTTTTATTTTGTACTTTATGATTAATATTATCTGTATATGTTACTATTAATCTCATAGAGTGTTTTGTACCTTTACGTTTAAAATCTCAAAACTTTCGATGTCCATCATCAATTGCTACAAAAATAGGTTGATTTTTTTCTAATTTTACTTTTACTGGATTTGCTTCAATTACTTCTAAATTTTTAAAAACTCTATGAACAGTACTAATACTAATACCTGCTTTTTTACAAATAGCACAAATATCATGATATCTTTTTCCATCAGCAAAATATTCAATAATAGTGGATGGGTTACACTTTATTGGACACTAATTACATAGACAAGTGAACAAATTAGTTAAAAGAAAGGAATTATAATTATGGTCACTATTAACTCATATTCAGATGAATTTAAAAAACAAATAGTAGCTTTATATCAAAGTGGCAAATCAGTATCTTGCCTTGTTAAAGAATACAATGTTACAAGAGCAGCTACTTACAATTGAATTAAGCAATTTACTAATTCAGGTAGTTTTAAAACTAAAGATAATCTTTCAGATTTAGAAAAACAATTAATTCAAGCAAATAAAGAATTAAAACAGTTACGAATGGAAATTGATATTTTAAAGCAAGCAGCACTAATAATAGGCAGAAAATAGAGATTATTGCAAATAATAAATCTAAATATAAAATGCGCACAATGTGTCATTTTTTAAAACTCTCTAAATCAACATATTATTTTAATTTAAAGAAAAAAAATAAAATTCAAAATAATATTTATGAACAAGCTGTTATTAGTGCTTTTAAAGAAAATAAAGAAGTTTATGGTACTAGAAGATTAAAAGTCATACTAGCAAACCAAGAAATTTATTTATCACGCAGAAAAATTAAAGAAATTATGAATAAGCATAATTTAATATCAAAATACACTAAATTATCATTCAAAAATTATCATAATAAAGTCAATGATAGTCAAATAACCAATCTTGTTAATAGAAACTTTAATAATAGAATTAAAAATGAAGTTATTGTTAGTGATTTAACTTATGTTCAAGTTAATGGTAAATGAAACTATATTTGCCTATTAATCGACCTATTTAACCGCGAAATTATTGGACATAGTGTTGGAGTTAAAAAAGATGCATCATTAGTATATCAAGCATTTATGCAATCAAATCACTGTTTAAAAGATATTGAAATATTTCATACTGATCGCGGTAATGAATTCAATAATAAAACTATTGATAAACTTTTATTAGCTTTCAACATAACTCGATCTTTAAGCAAAAAAGGATGTCCTTATGACAATGCTGTTGCTGAAGCAACTTTTAAAACTTTCAAAATTGAATTTATTAATGATAAAAATTTTACATCATTAATCCAATTAAAATTAGAATTATTTGATTACATCAATTGATATAACAACATAAGAATTCACAGTACTCTAAACTACCTAACTCCAATTAGTTATCAAAAACAAATGTCTACCAAAAAATAGTCCTAAAAAGGGTTGCCATTCCAATAGTTTGTTCAACATCTTCACCAATTCTTTTATATTTAGGTAATTCTAGTCATTCATCAACTAAACAAACACGAACTCATTTTTGTAATTTTTCATCAAAATATTCATAAATTCTTCTTTTATAAGTTACTAATCCATACATTATTTTTCTTGTTCGATATTGATAATCAACAATTTTATATTTCTTTTTATCTCTTGTATTTTTTATTCTTCAATCTCATTTTTCTCATTTTTTTCTTATATGTTCTAAAACTAATTTATCAATTTTTGCACTTTGTTCTCTAAAATTTCATTTATAATTAAAATTCAAATTTACTTCTCCTAACTATTTTAAAAAAATCTAAATTTATTGTAAATATATTTAAAAAATTAATTTACTTAATTATTGTATACATATATAAGTGTAATTTAAAATTAAATAAAAAAAATACTTTCATATTTAAAATATAATAAACAATTTCAATATAATTAATAGTATAGGTATCATAAAATAAACGCCTTTAATTTAGGCGTTATTTTACGTTTAAAAGTATAATTGTAAAAATATCAAAAAATAAGTATAATTTAACAATAAAATGTTAAGAGATAAGGAGAAATTAAAATGGAAATAGGAAAAATAGAAATTTTAAAAAATAAAATTCAAGAAATTCAAGAAATGATTAATTATATAAATATTATAATAATTAAAGAGAAAGAAAAAAATAAACCCAATGAATATGATTTAAGAATTTATTCAAGGGAAATTGTTAGTTTTGAAAAAGAACTAGAAATTTCTAAAAGAAAGTTATCAAACGAACTAAGTAAAATTACAGAATTAACAGAACTAACACCATTGTTACAATTAAATGATATCAATATTATTAATTCATATAAATCTATTAATAATCAAGAAAAAAGTAGTAAAGTTTTTATTAAAAATAATAATTGTGTAATATCTTAAATTTCATTTAAAAATAGGAGTAAATTATCATGAACAAAGAAAAGTTATTAAAAGTTGTAAGTAACTTAAAATCTTTCAAAAAGATTTTGAAAAATGAATGTTATCTGTCAAAATAAAAATTGTAGTAACAAATGAAGTAATATTGTTTTATTAGAATTAAAATCAACAACATTTAGTCTTTTTCTTTGTGAAAATCATGCAATTAATTTAGAACATGAATTATTACCAAAATGATTAAAAACTTGTGAAGAGTTAAGAAAAAATAATAAAATAAAAAAGGAGCAATTTAATATGAAAACATGAATAAAAACAAATTTAAGTAAAATAACATTAGCATTAGCACTAACTGGTGCAACAACTGGAACAATTGGTTTAATCATGGGGGGTGCTTAGCCATAATGTAGGTACTAATGTTAAACATTATTTAACACGAAATGGAGAAATGGTATATGGAACAACTACTATTTGAGTTAATACATATACAAGTGAAAATATTTTTCAATTATATTTTTCTAAAAAACCAAAACATGAAGATGATATAAAATGAGATGGTAACTATCCTGATTGATATTTTGATAATTAAATTTCTAAATTTATATAAGAAATATTTTCATTATATTTATCAAATAAATTAATATTATTTAAACTTATTTCTTGTTTATCAGTTATTAAAATTAAGTCATAATTACCAGCTCCAAATATTCCACTAATTTCAATCCTATTTAAGTTATTAATAGGATTTTCTATTTGTAATTCAAATTCACTATTATTATCAACTTTTAAAATTTCTTTATAAAATTCCAGTTTAGAAAATAATTGTGATTTATTAGAACCATATAAATTTAAAGCATTTTTAATTTTAATTTTATCAATAATTACTCTTGTAAAATATTTTCCATATTCACCATTAGCTAATGTTCAATCAGCAGGAATTAATGAAGGTATGTTATTACTTTCTAATTCATTTGTAATAGATAATCAGTTAAATTGATTATCATCTAACTTAAATAATTCATTTTGACTAATATCATTGTTTTTCAATTTAATGTTATTAATATCGGTAAAATCAAAATATGGAGATTTTAATATTACCTTTACATCTTTAAATTGTCAAATATCTATTTTACTAGGTTTAATTGGAGTTGATTTTAATTCAAAATAATAAGGCAATAATATTTTATTATCATCATTTAATCCTTTATTAATTGATAATGATGAATAAATATATTTTGATAACATAATAAATACTTGTTTAAATATTTGTATTTGTGGTAAAATTATATAATTTGGATATTCAAACTCTCATTGTTTAAATAAGTTAGTAATTATTTCATCGGGTTTTTGTCCTGAAAATGTATCATGTAATTCTGCCATTTTATTTGTTGGCTTACCTTTATCATCATATTCTGCACCATTAAAATTTCTATTATAGTTATATGTATAACTTAGCATATCTAATAATAACTGTTGTAAACTATCAATAGTTGGCGCATCTTGTATTTCAATTGCTATACTTTTAAATCTATTATTGGTTGCAAGATAAACATATCATCCTTCATTACTATAAGATAAAACTTTTTTATCTTCTAAATGTATTTCGTGTTTTAATGGTCAATTACCATCTCAAACAGCACCCATTTCTCAACCTAATCAAGTATCAGTTACTCTTGCATTATTAATAACTTCTTTTCTTGTTATAGTACCAGTACTAATTTTAATTAAGTCTAAAACTGATTTTTCTTGTCCAATAAATTGTTTTGCTAAATTTCATGGTAATATTTGTTCACTAAATCATTGTTGTAATATTCTAACTTTTGGTTGAGTTTCAATAGGCATTGATAATAGCGGAAATGCTATCTTATCTTTGACAAATAACTTTGGGTATACTTCCATATTGTCAACTTCACCAAGTACCTTTATATTGCCAAAAATCATGCTTCTAGGGGCTTTAATTTTTAAACCAATTATTTTTGTATCTTTATCTAATGGTTTTTGTAATTTAATAATTATTGGATAACCATCTCTTGTTTTAAAATCTTTAATTTTAATAATAGTAATACTTTTAGTACTTCTTGTTTTTGGATTTTGATAAGGTTGAGAATAATTATTAATGATATATAAATTATCAATATTATTTTCAGTTAAGGGTTCATTAATAGATACAGCATATAACTTAAATTGATTTAGTAAATTTATTTCTTGAAAAATTAAATTTTTAATATCAGTCATACTATATTCAATTGTATTATCATTAATATTTGTGCTTGCTCTTTGATTTAATTGCATAGTAAAATCAGATGTTTCAACTGCAATAGTTTTTAATACTTTATTAATATCAATAAAACCAATTTTAATAGTATTTGCTGAAAATTTTAAAGTATTATTTTCATTATTTTTAAATAAACGTTCAATTTCATAAATATAAATTGTTCTTTTTTTAAATTCATCGTATGCTCTATTAATATCGGGGTCACTAGTAGCACCCATCATATTAGTAAAGTCATAAGGAATATTATCAATTAAATAATCATTTTCTACTTCTGCTTGATTAAGTTTAGTTTGTTTCTGTGGAAACTTCGTTTGTGGTTTGTTGTTGTTTTCCATTGTTCTCTCCTATTAATTGGTTATTTTCGGGATTAAATAATTTTAATTTAACTTTTAAATTATTAATTTCTTGTTCATCATTAATATTAAATGTTTTACTATTTAATAAATCTTTATCTAAACGTACTAATATTTGAATAAATTTAAGAATATCAATATTAAATTGCCATAATTTTTGTTCAATATAATTAATGGTTGAAATATTTACAGCTGTACTTTCGGGAACTGATTGTTGTGCAGATTTCTTTTGACTTGGTATATGAATACCACAACGTTTAAATATTTCATTAACATTTCAATCATATATATCAGTTAAATTTTTACCTTTAAAATTACTATTTGTCATATTGATATTTTCGTTTTGTTCATTATTATCTCCACCACTTTTAAATATGTAGTTTTTAGTAACTAATGTTCTTACTGCTTCTTCTAATGTTGATTGAACATTACCATAAGTTTGACTAAATATAAATTTAGGTGAATTTAAAATAGTATCTAGAACAATTTGTTCATAAATAACATCTAATGCTTTAATTTTATCCATTACTTTATTACAATCTGCTAACTCATTTGCTTTATTTCGCATAATTGCTATTGGTATATAATTAATATTTAGTATTTGTTCTTGTTCTAAATTTGGATTATTAATGAATGATTTAAAATCTAATGGAAATTGTTTTTTATTATCATTAATACTATAAATTGCACGATTAATAGTTACTTGTTTATTATTTAATGTATAAATTTCAAATAATCTTACAATTTGTGCATTTTGTTGATAACTATCATAAAAAATAGTACATTGAATTAATTTACCAGTAATATCATAAACTCTTTGTTGTATGTCAACTACTTGAAAATATAAGTCATCATTTGCAATATAAATTAAATAACCACTAATTCCTAATTTACTTAATTTAAAAATAGAATTTCAATTTTTTCTATAAAATTCTTGTTGAATTAGATACTGTTTAATAGTTTCATTATTTATTTCTAATGGAGCATTATATAAATTAGCATTATTTTCTGCTACAAAATCAGTAAAATAAGTTTCATGATTAAAATCATTAAAACCAAAATAATTTAAAATTGAAGCATGAGTACTTTTATTTTTATTAGTTAAAAATTTTACTTTTTCATTTTGATTATCACTAATATTACTTTTATCTTTTCTAAAAAATCTACCTAACATAATATTCACCACCTTTTTAAAAGATTTGATTAATTTTTAATACAATTTTTACAATAATGAATATAATTAAACCAGTAACCGCAGAAGATAATAAAACTCCTATTAAACCTAAAATAATTTTTATAATTTTAAAAAACATAATATTATTCCTGTAATTCTTCTAATTTTCATACATTACCTTTTAAATTACCTTTTCCAGTATAAATAGTAATCCATTTTGCATGTTGAACTGATAAAATTACTATATTAGCACTATCATTAAAAGTTTGTATTTGTACACCAGCAATTTTTTTATCAGTTATAATAAATTCTTGAATAGTATAAACTGGATTATATATACTTCAAGAATAATAAACTCTATAATGTTTATTCTCTTGAAAATCATAAGTAATTTGTCAATTATCTCATTTATTTTTTTCTCTTGTTCCTACTTCTTTTCAATTTGAACCACTTGGACTTGGTGTTGGAGGAATATCTTTTAATTCAATATCTCAAATATTTTCTTCAATTTCATTAGTTTCTAAACTTCTTGAATTAATTTTTAATTTTGGTTGAATATCTATTTTAATAGTATCTTGTAATTCTTCTAATGAAAATATATTTCCATATTGTTTATTTCCTCCAATAATAATTAATTGACTTTTATTACCATCAACAGTTCCTAATTTAATAATTAATGAAGAATCTTCATTATCAATTTTACCTTTAATAAGCATATAATCTCCACCTATATGAGTAGAACTAGATTTAAATTCTATTTTTAGTTTTACACTTGTTTGATTAAAAGGTGGTTTATCTCATGTTATAAATACTCTATAATATTTATTAAAACTAAGAGCAAAATCTTCTGATGTACGATTATCAAGACTTTTACCTATTATTTTTCAATTTTCTTTTTCTTGTTTTTTATCAATATTACTTTTATTTTCATTAATAGCACCAGCAACAGTTTTATTAGTAGTTTCTAAATTAGGAATTTCTTGACCAACAGCATTTATTTGAAATGCAATCGGAAATTGTGCTTTTGTATCTTCTAATTTTTTATCTACTTCTTCTTTTTTATAATAATCTGATAAATCTACTTTACCACCAGTAGCACTAATTTTATTATTTTCATCAATAGTTATATTAGTACCAGCAATTAATTTATCTTGTTTTTTATCTAATAAATTATTAGTTTCTATTTTTGTATAGTAATCACGTTCAGTATTTTCTTCTGCTATAAATTCAGTTGGTGTCCCAGTTCCTTGATATTGATATATATTATGAATTATTGGTGTATACTTTTTTGTGCTATTAGTAATAATAAACTTTATTAAATCAACATCATATAATAATGTTACTTTGTCAATATTAACATCAATATTTTCAATTATTATTTGTTTTTGTTCTATTTGACCATTAGTAATTCTTATATTAGATTTAGTTAATTTATTATTACTTATAATAAGTTGTTTACTATCAATAAAATAATATGTTCAATCAATAATATATCATGTATCTATTTTAATATTTTCATTTTTAACTTTCTTTCATAAAGGACTAGTTTCAATATTAAATCAATTATTTTTAACATCATTAATATTTTCATTTGCTTTAATTAATTCAGTATTTAATTTGGTAATTTCATTTTCATTAGTAGTAATTCGTTTTTGTTGTTTAGCAGAAAAATCACAAGTTGGTGCATGTGTATAATCACCAATTTGTGGATTATTTTGTAATGCTTCGGGTGGTAATGTTCCAATTTCATCAGGTCAATCTAAAATCATTGTTTCAGTTTCTTTATCATAATCTGTTGCAACATAACCTTTATTAATAAATTTACTAACAGGACCTCTATATATTTCATTTTCATTATCATCAACTAAATCATCATATAATTTAATTTGTTTTGATAATGTAAATTCTTTTTGTTGTTCAATTAATTCATCAACTTGATTTCTAGTATAAAATGCTTTTAAGTCAATTTTTTCAACATCTATTTCATCATCATTATAACTTGAAAATATTTGTTTTAATTCTGTTAATCTTGCTCATATTTTCATTCTACTAGGTGCTAAATCTCAAACATTAATTGTAGGAGTACTATTTGCACTAAATTGAGTACCATTATTAAATTGAATAGTAGCATCAACATTAAATTCAATTGGTGTACGATTAAATACTCAATGTTCAACCATTACATAAACCATATCTCTTAATGTTTCTTTAATTAATTCATCTTTAAAACTATCAAAAGGAAATTTAGATAAAATAAAAACAAGATAAGCATTAATATCATTTTGCGCGCGAATAGCAAATGTTTTAAATCAATCATTAACATTTGGTCATGTTTTTATATATTGTGGTGGTGTTTCTGTAATTTTTCCAGTTAATGGATATCAGTTATTATAATTTTCAAGACTGACATCAGTTCAAAGTTTATTAATCATAATTTATCATTCCTTAAAAAATGCTTGTTTATAATGATGAGTATGTTTTTTTGTTTTTTTATGTGTTATATGTTCAATTTCTTTTTGTATTTTATTTTTACCTTTTTTTAATTTTTTCTTACTTTTTGTTATAACTTGACTATATGCAAACTTTTCTAAATGATGTAATAATCCAGTACCAAATAAAGTATTAACTGAAAACTTTAAACCAACATTTTTAAATGATTTGTTAATATTTTCAATAGGATTATTAATAACATTTACTACTTTATGATAAGTTCTAATAGTTCTAAATATTTCTCTATATACTTTAAAACTATCTCTAATTACTTGTTGCACCACTGGTGGAGCAAATGCTATTGCTTTTAATCATTTATTACGATTAACACCATAACCAATGTATCAACCACTATATCAACGATATCAATGAAATGGATGTATTTGAGTAACAAAAGTTTTTGCTTTAAGAATACTATCAACAACTGTAATCGGTTTATATTTAGGATTGCGGTGATAAATAGTAATTGCACATTTATCTAATGACAAAGGTTGAATTTTACAACCCATAAATACTGGTGAATTTATTGGAATTAATTGTGCATGTTTAATTGCTCTTTTTTCTGCACTAGTAAATAAAACAGTTGCTTTTTCTTTTAATTTATTAATTTTTTCAAATGCTTGTTTTTCTAACTTTTCAAATTTTTCTTGTAATTTATATATACTTTCTCGTATTTTTTCAAAATATGGTGTATCTTTTCAAAATTTATTTAAACCTTTTTTTAAATAAAATCTAATATCAAAATATTTAAAAGTTTGATTTGCTTTTAAAACAAGTTGATGAATAATATTATTTTTAAAATTAAATTTAATAACATTAGCTCTAATTTTTTGCAAATCTAAAATTAAAGTTTTTCCATATCTATTTTCTGTATGTATTGTATGAACTAAATTTAATCAATCATGTTGATTCATTTTTAATACTTCTTTTAATTCAGTATTATATTTTTTTAAAAAGTTATTTGCTTTTTCAATATCTTTAATCTTAAATTTAGGAGTTAATTGTGGACTTAATTTTATTAATGTATTTTGTAATAATAAGTAATCTTTTAACTCTTGTGCTTCTAATTTTTGAAAATTATTCTTATATTGTCTTTCAGCAACATAACCTAAATCTTGTAATACTGTTTCACGATTAGGAGTAAAAATATAATTCATTAAATAACGTTTATTACCAACAATTTTATCTGTTAAAATTTCTTTTCCACTTACTTGACTAATAATTTCTTGTAAGTTTTTTGCTTCTTTAATACCAACTTGTTCTAATGTTTTAGTTTTTTCTGCTAGTTTAATAAATTTAGTAGTACGATAACCACGACTAATTTTATTAAGTCCAGCAAATGCAGGTAGTATATTAAAGAAAGTATTTCATTTTGTTACATTTCCTTTTAAATAATCATAAACTTGATTAATAGTAAAATCAGTTGTAGCATAAATACCAAAATTAATAGTACTTGCAATAAAATCACTTGCACCTAATCCAAGTGCTACGCTTTCACTTAAACCACCAGTAAAAGGAGCAAGTGCTACTGCTATAACTTGTACACCAATCATTTCTAAAATTTCTCATCAAAAACTTTTATTTTCTTGTTGGTTACTTGTTCTAGTATGTTTTGATTTATTTATGTTTAAAAGTATTGCTGTACTAGTTGTACCAATTGGCATGATATTAATTTCCTTTATTTAAGAGTTATTTTAATTGGATTTGTTGAACCTTTATAATTTAAATCATTAACATTTGCAGTAATAGTTATATATAAGTCACCTGCTTTTTGTTTTTGATTACTTACATTAGTTTTTCCTTGTGCATCACTAAAATATTTAATAGTTGGATTTGTTAAATTTGGATTTAATGATTTAAGTTCATTAGTACTTTTTATTTGTGTATTTAATTCACTATTATTGTTATTAACATTTGCAGTAATATCAGTTGTTAAACTTGTAATTTTAGTTTTTAAATCAGTTTTTTCTGTTTTAATAACTCCACATAACATTCAACGTGATGTTGTTTCATTATTAGAAATATATGGGATTGCTTCTCCAACAACTTCACCAGCAACTTTATATGCTCTTCCTGCTTTATCATCTTTAATAAAATCTACATAAATAACTGTATTTTCTATCATGTATCTTTTCATTGCTCTTGGTGTTGCTAAAACAAAGGTCATTAATTGTTGTTCATTTTTATCATTAGTAAAAATCATATAGTCATCAAGAACGATTTCACATAATACGCCTTTTACATATAAATTATTTCCATTTAAACGTAATTGTTGTGCCAACTGATTATCGGTAATTAAACCTTTATTATCTGCTAAATAAACTAAACTATCATAAAGACCATTAGTAATAAAAAATTTACTATTTGCAATATTTCTAAATTGAAACAAAGTATTTCAAGCAGATAACATCGATTTTAAATAGCCTACTGTTGTATCTTCAATATCGATTTTAGTAGCAAATTTTGCAATTGCTTGTGTATCATCAATTGCCAATTTATCTGCTAAATCATTTGCAACTTCATATTGCATACTATCTAATAAATTTTGTCCATTATTTGCTTTTAAATCTACATCTGCAATAATTTCTCCTACAAGATATTTTTTAGTTATTTTTTTACTAATTTTATCTGTATCAACATATGGTAATTCATATCTTTTACTTTTATCATCCCAAGCAATAATTTTTACTTCCGGTTTTTTTGGTTTTTTAACAATAAACTCAATATTTACTGAGTCAACAATTTCAGTAGGAAAAAAGTTTGCTCATGGACTATTTGAAATTTTAAAGAACTCTATAAATTCTGGTGCTTCTACTAATCTCTCTGTATTGTCTAAATTTTGATTAAATGGTACTGACATTTTATTTCTCCCTTTCGTTTATAAATAATTTTTCTTTTTATAATTAATTAAAAAATTTTCTTTATCATTTGTTTTATTATTAATAATTATTTGTTTATTACCACCTGTATTAATTGTTTGTTTAAATACCGGTTGTTCTTTAATCATTTTTTTAATAGTTTCTTCAATTTTTGAATTTTCTATATTACTTGTTTTAAATTTTAAAAAATCATAAAATTCATTTTTAACTTGATATTTTTTAAATATATTAATTATTTCTTTTTCTTTAATTTCTTGATTAAGTTTATTTAACTTATTTTCTGCTTCATTAACTTTATTTTCTATTTCTTGTTGAGCATTATTTTCAGTTAATGGTTCAGTTGTTTGTTGAACATTATCTTCATTTTCTAACATTTAATATTCTCCTAATCTTATCCTAATAATCAATCTTTAACTAATTGTGGAATTTCACTTATTAATTTTTTATAATCATTAACTGCATTTTCTAATGTATCAATATCAGAAAATTTAAAACAATTATCAATATGTAAATCAAAATCTCTATCAATACTAATATCTTGTTTTCTATATTTTTCATTAAATTCAATTTTTGTCATATTATTTTTCTCCTTTATTAATCTTTTCATTTAATTTTGCTAATTTTTTTTGATGTTTTATAATTTTGTTATTTGCTCTAACATGTTTTGGAGTTGTGATAAATCTTTTTAATAAAACAATAATTTCTCTGCAAATTAATGTTCCAACACTTGTTCCAATAATTATTAATTCATGTAAAAATTCTTTCATATAAATTTTCCTTTCAACTATTTATTGTTTATTTTTGATTATTCATCAAATTCACCTTTAATAATTCTTTCAATCATACATTTTGCATCTATTAAAAGATTTGCAATTAAACGTTCATTCAATCTTATGTCTTCTAAATCTTTTTCATGTTGTTTTAATTTATCATTGTAATATTCTAGTAATTTTTCTTTATTCATAAATTATTCACCTCCTTTATAAACTCATGTGATTATAATCTCAATTTAGTGAAGTATTATCATGATTTAATGGTACTTCGCTCATATTATCACTACCATATTGACTGGTTGTTTCACTATTAATTGTGAATCTATTATAATTAATTAATCTTGCAGTTTCATTATTAAATGGTGTTTCTTGCATTTCTTGAATATGATTTGTAGTTTCCATAGGTAGTAAATTATGGATTATTTCACTTGCACCAGCAATTATGGTAGGTACTGCATAAGCATTATTAAAATCATTATTTATACCCATTGCAACACCACTTGAAATTAAACAACCACCAGTAGCCATATTACAAATTTTTCTTATTGTTTCAAATTTATTAGGTATTAACTCAGTTAATCCACTAATAAGATTTGAAATACCATAAGCATTTAAACTAATATATGTATCTCAATCCATTAATGACTGATTTTCTTGTTTATTTAATAGTAATCATGGCGGACCTTCTGTTGTAGTTGTAGTAGTTACTGGAATTGGTGTTGTTGGAATAATAGGATTAATATTATTTTCTGTTCATTTACTATAATTTGCTAAACCAATTGTTCCTAATCCTAATGCTATTTTTTTAGAACTATTAATTAATTTAGTTTTAGTATTTGGTCTTTGATTTAAATTTCAAATATCTAAACCTAATTTTTTACCAAATAATAAACTATTAATTGAACCTAATATTGGATTTGCAATTACTTGACCATAATAAGCACTTGTATCAATCATTGCACAAATAGGACTTATACCAGTTCTTATTAATTTAGTTAAAGTATAATTTGATTGTGTATTTTCGTTTGGCATTTTATTCTCCTTTAATTTTCTAATTTTTTAATTGTTACTTTAATTCAACCTTGATAAACATCATTATCACCAACTATTAATGCAACATTACTTTCGGGCTCAGAAATAATTATGTGTTTTGATTTAACATTTGGATATTGTCTTAAAATAATTGCTCTAATATCATTACTTGTATGAATTGCTTTGGGAAATGGTGATAATATTTCAATTTCATCTTTATTTTCAAACAAAGTAGGTAATATAATCATTAATCAAAGTCTCCATTTTCTAAATCTTTAATTAAATCCAAAGCTTCGATATATGGTATTCCATTATCACCTTTATCTAATTCATCTTGTATTTGTTCTTTAAGAAAATTAATTAATTTTTCTTTATTAATACAATTTTTATGTCTTGATTTATTAATTTCATCAACTTTAATTCTATGTTCTTTACAATATACTCTTCCATATTCATCAAATTGCTCTTCTGTCATATTTTCACATTGTTCTTGAAATGATGTAATACCAATATAATTTGGTCTTTCTTTTTTTATATTTTCAGTTCATGTACATCTATTCATTACTTATTCTCCTTATTTTCAATTTGATTAGCAATTTCATTTAATATTTTTAATACTTTATATTCATTTTTTAATTCTTTAATAATAAATATTAAAAATATTATTAGTGTTATGCTAGTTATTAATATTGGTACTATTAATAAAATTTTTCATAATATCATTTTTTATTCCAATTTATCTTTAATTATTTGATTTTTTCTAATTATTTCTTGTTCTAATGAATAAATATATTCTGATATTCTATTTATTATTAAATTTATATAGTCTAATTCTTCGTAAATATTATTAAATGCAATAGTTCCTATTTTATTTTTTAAATTTTCTAATAACTTTTCAATATCTTTTTTCATTACTATATCACTCATTTGTTTTTGGTTTTGATTAAAATTCATTATATTTTTTCTCCTTTTTGTAAAATATCTTTTATTATTTCTAATTCAGTCATTCTAATTTCATTTGCTTTAATAAAATTTTGTAATTTTTCAATTTCTTTTTTATATTCTTTAATATTCTCTTTATGTTGATTAATTCTGTCATTAATATATTCTAATGGTGTATTTTTAATCATTTTTTACTCTTTTCATTTTTTAAATCATTTAACATTGATTGAACAAAATGCACGATTTATATTCATATTTCAATTATTAAAGATTTCACCAGTTACTAAAATTTCATCATTTTTGTTTAATAAAATACATCGTCTATAAAATTTTGGGTTGTTAAAAATTAAAGTAACATAGTTTAAACCATTTCATTGACCTCGAACACTATAATATAATTCTTTATTACCTTTTTCGTAATATTTTGCTTCAATAGTGTTACTCAGTTTTACTGTTAATTTGACATAATTTGCTTTATCTTTCATGTTTATAATTTCCTTAAATAATTATCAAAAATTAATATTTTTTTATGATTTTTTAAATAATATTGAATATGCTTATAAGCATCTTGTTCATGTTTTGTTAATTTTATATTTCCTTTATATTCTGTTATTTTATTTTTATTTTTTGGGTGATTTTCGAAATAATCTCAGTTGAAAACATCTTGTACTAATACCATTAATGCACCAATAATTTTAGGAGTTGCTAATGGATTAGTTAATAATTGTTTTGAATTTAAAAAGAAATTTTCTACAATAACTAATATTTTTTTATCAATAAATTTTTCTTTAATTAATTGCAATTTTTCTTTATAAATATTTTTAGTTCATAAAACAGTTAATGTATTGAATGTTTCATTAAAAATAATATTATTAGTTTCATTTGAATATATAACAATTCCATTATTACCAATACCAGCAGGGTCAATTCCAATAATTAAGTCATATTGCATTATTCAAAGTCACCATTTTGAATTTTTTCTTGTAATTTCATTATTAATTTAAGTTTTCAATTACTAATATTAATTTTAATTACATCACTAATATCATCTTTAAGTAATTCCATAAATTCATTTTCAAGATAATTAATTAAATTTTCCTTATATTGATTAATTACTTCTTTTTTAAAATCTGCTCTTAATTTTTCTATATTATTTAAATGTTTTTTTGTTATTTCTTGATTACTTTTTTTATTATATTCATTAATAATTTCTTGGTCTTTATAAGAAAATGGTTTTTGTTTATTCATATTTAAACCTCCCACTTAACCTCTAACAACTGTTTTGATAATTTCCAAATCACAATTACATCAACAATATTTACATTCTTCAATAAATTCTTTATGACCACAAACTAAATTATCTTTTTTTAAATCATCAATCAGTTTAATTAGTCCTATTTTAAATTCAATATCATCACTGTCTGGTATGCAAATCGTTCCTCTTTTAGTTAAATATTCTTTATCCATATTTATAGCTCCTACTTAACCTAACATTTAAAATACAGTCATAACAAATTGCTTTATTATTTTTATCTCTTAAAAAATATTTTCTTGTTTTTATATCATTAGTATTAAAGAATAAATAATCTAATTTATGTTGTTTACAAGTTCAACAAAAATACTTTTTTTGCATAATTAATGACTTCTACATCAATCACAAACATATCCATATGGGTTTGTATAATCTAAATGTTCAGCAATATCATAATCATCTTCAAATTTTCTAATATTATGTTGTTCTGATTCTAATTCTGTTTTAAAATAATAAAGCATTTGGATTTTGTCATCTTCATATAATTCATTACATTCAACACATCTTTTTCTTCTTTTTTTAATTTTTTTATCAATCTTTCTTAGTTCTTCATAATCAAGAATTTCTATTGCCATAATAATTCTTTCCTAATATGTTCTGTTGCTTGTAGCATAAAGAATATATATTTTTATTTTTATATTATTAATACTATTAGTTTTATTCATTCCATGAAAACTGGGCTCAAAAATAAATTGTGAAATTTTAAAAAGAAATCGAGGCATTCGATTCAATATTTATTTAATTTGTGTTAAACAAATTAATATTTTAATTGAACCGGCACCGCTCAATTTTTTTTACAAGTTTGAAATTTATTTTCTCGCCCAAAAAAATTTTCCAAAAAAAATAAAAAAATAAAACCAACACTTGCTCACTGGGGAGTGGCAAGGTTGGTTAAATAAAGAATAGAATTAATACAATAGGTCCCTACAACAGGTCTATATATACTAGTTTCCAATTCGCTCCCACCCCAAGAATTACCATTAAATGGTTAGTATATTGGATGGGTTACACTTTATTGGAGAAGAAAAATTATTTTTAGATTTAATTGCTATTGGTAGAGGGACTGAAACAAGAAAAGAAATTATTAATAATGCAAGAGTAACAAATGCTAAATTAGGTTATGATGTTTCTAAAAATTTAAAAGTATGACCATTATCAGATGAAATAGAATTAAAAGATAAAAAATTAGAGTCATGATTTTTAGTAGGTAACTATAATTTATTTATTTCTACAACAAATAAATTTTATGATGTAGAAATTGAAATAAATGATAAACCACCAATTGATAGTTTACAACAGTTATTATTAGATATGCTAAGTTACACATATAACTATAATAGAAATTTTGATGGCGCAGATTATGATGATAAAAATGAAATAGCAAAATTACGTAATAAATTCTTAGGTCAAAAACCTGATGAAGTTATTACTAATTTATTTAGAAAATGAGAACTTGATTATCCAAATTACATAAATTTGCAACAAGTTAAAATATTTAAACAAGTATTTATTATGTTATCAAAGTATATTTATTCAACATTATCAATAAATAAAGGTCTAAATGATGATAATAAAATTTTATTACCTTATTATTTTGAATTAAAATCAAATCCTATACATTCTAATAAGGATAATAGTTGAAAATATAAAGATGTAAAAGTAATACTAAAATCTGAATATTTTGATTTTACAGATATGAATAATATTAAATTAAAAAATAATGATATTAGTCAAAATGAATTATTTAAACTTGATGATAATCAATTTAATTGATTATCTATTACAAATGAATTAGAAAGCAATAATATTCCGTCATTAATTCCAGCAGATTGAACATTAGGAAATGGCGAATATGGAAAATACTTTACAAGAGTAATTATTAGTAACAATAAAATTGAGAATGCTTTAAATTTATATGGTTCAAATAAATCTCAATTATTTTCTAAATTAGAATTTTATGAAGAGATATTACAAATTGATAATAAAAATGAATTTGAATTGCAAATTAAAAATCCAATTAATAATTTAAATCGGATTGAAATTAGTGGAATATTTGGTGCTGGTAATTATTATTTAATTTGGAATGGCAACCCTTTTTAGGACTATTTTTTGGTAGACATTTGTTTTTGATAACTAATTGGAGTTAGGTAGTTTAGAGTACTGTGAATTCTTATGTTGTTATATCAATTGATGTAATCAAATAATTCTAATTTTAATTGGATTAATGATGTAAAATTTTTATCATTAATAAATTCAATTTTGAAAGTTTTAAAAGTTGCTTCAGCAACAGCATTGTCATAAGGACATCCTTTTTTGCTTAAAGATCGAGTTATGTTGAAAGCTAATAAAAGTTTATCAATAGTTTTATTATTGAATTCATTACCGCGATCAGTATGAAATATTTCAATATCTTTTAAACAGTGATTTGATTGCATAAATGCTTGATATACTAATGATGCATCTTTTTTAACTCCAACACTATGTCCAATAATTTCGCGGTTAAATAGGTCGATTAATAGGCAAATATAGTTTCATTTACCATTAACTTGAACATAAGTTAAATCACTAACAATAACTTCATTTTTAATTCTATTATTAAAGTTTGTACTGGTAAAAAGAAGAATGGAAAATTAATTAATAAAAGAGCTGTATGTAAAATTAGAGTATCAAAAACAGAAATTGGTGCTGAAAAAACTGCCAAATTAATTGAAAAATATGGTAATTTATTTTTTGAAAATTTTGACCAAGCAAATTTAATAGTTTGTGGAGATAGTGCAAAATGAATTAGAAAAACTGCTACAATTTTAAATGCTAAATTTATTTTAGATAAATTCCATGCTTTTCATGTTTTATTTCTTGGCATAATGGCTGGAAGAAGAAAAAATAAAATTGCTAAATTACACTATCAAAATGCAATAAATTTATTTTCCAAAGGTCAATATTATGAATTAATTGATTTTTTACAATCATTGACTTTACAATATAAAAAATTAAAAGTTGGTTATTTTGTTAATGCAAAAGATGGCGTATTAAATCAAGCATTAGTTGAAAATATTGGTTGCTTTACTGAAACTAATATTAAACAAATTTTAAAGCATATGATTGGTGATAGAACTTATAACATTGATATGTATACCAAAATGGTTAATTTTAAATGTTATCAAATAAATACAGCAATACAATTATTATAAATTAACCATTTCAATTTAAAGATAACTAAAAATAAAATAAAACTTATTAAAGTAAAATTTAATAAGAATTTTTGAGTTATAAAAGTAAGTATTATTGTGTCAATATCGAGTGAAAATTTCCCAAAAATATTGATCAAAAAACACTAATTCTGAATAATCCCTAAAAATTTTAATTCCTATTTTTTAATGTAGGGATTATTTTTATAAAAAGAAGTATAATTTAAACAGATTAAAATAATTAGGAAAAAAATAAATAAAAACTTAATATAGTTTTTAATCCCTTGCTTTAATTTCAAAGTAAATGGTTTTTTTAATGTTAAAAAGTAAAGAAGGTAATAAAAATGGGAAATATTAATGAAAGTTTCAAAAAAGAGACAGCAGATAATGATATTATTAAAAATTTAGAAGAAGGTAATGGAACATACATTAAAAATAACCTTATGCATGTATTAAAACATAAAGAACATCGTAATTTTCAAAATTGAATGGTTACAGAGCCATATTGAAGTGCATGAATAGTATCATCAGATGGAAATACAGCAGAAAGTTCTACAGTTAATATTTTAGAAAGAATAGTTTATGTTGCAAATCATGATAATAAACTTACTTGAGAACTAATGTTAAAAAATGGTGAAAACGATGCAAATCCTAATTTAATTGGCAATTTTTATAATTGATATAGAACTGTAAATGAACCAGAAAATGACAGGTTTGAAAAGAGTGTATTAGAAGCAGCAATTTTAAAAAACAAGCCAAATTTAGTTGAGATTTTAGTTGAAAGTGGTGCAAATATCAATTATCAAAATCCTAAAAATGAAAATAAAACACCATGAGAACTTGCAATTATCGAAAAGAAAAATAAAATAGCAAAATATTTAATTAATAAAATTGAAGTAGATAAAAAAAATAAAAATGGTCAAACACCTTTACATTTAGCAGTTAGATATAAAAATAAGGACATAGTTAAATTTTTACTTGAAAATAATGCCAATTTAAATATTAAAGATAATTGAGATGATACACCTTTATTTGATGCACAAAATGTTAATAATGTTGAAATATTTAAATTATTAGTTAAAAAAGGAGCAGATTTAACGAAAAAGAATAAAAAAGGTCAAACAATTAAACAAGTAGTAAAATTAGAAAAAAAATGTTTAATAATGGAATATGAAAAATTTTGTCCTGATAAATTTACTTTGGAATTATCTGGAAAGTATAAAGTAGTAGATTGAAAACTTACGTATGAAAAAACAGATAATGAGTCAGTGAAAAAAATTATAGGTAAAATTATATCAAAAGATGAAATGCTTAATATAATTAAAAATTACAAAAATGATTTTGATTCAGATGAAATAAACTCAAGCAATTATCAAAATCAACCTTCAACAAGTGGATATACATCACCAAGAATATAAAAAATAAGAGATTGTAATTGCAATCTTTTTATATCTTTAAAATCAATTTTAAGGCATTAAATTTGCTTTTCGACAAACAATTTAAAATTTTATATAGTTAAGTATTCACAAAAATAATCTTTTATAAAAAGAATTTTATCTAATTTTAATTTGACATTATTGGTATCCATATCTTCAAGGATGGTTTTTATTTGGTATATAAACCTTTTTAGTTTTTATCAACTCTTCTTTGATAATTGGTTTTGGTGCTATTTCTTTTAATTCATATACTTGATGATTGTAACTAAGATATAACTCATTAATAAACGATTTAAGTACAATTACATCAGTTCTAGGTTGTATGTATTGAACTTTGTTATTTTTATAAGGAAAATACTTTTTACCATAATATGTTATAGTTGAACCACTATCCGTTTTTCTTTTAGAAAATCTTGAAAGATAAATATTTATTTCTTCTGATGTAGGAGCTTTAATCATAGCAGATTTATTATTATCAATAGCAAAGGCAAATTGATTATTAAAAATACTTATATATGTTTTAAGAAATTGATTAGCTTCTTCTAAATTTTTAATTTTATTAAGTCTAAGTTCACTAATTAAGCGACTTTGAAGTGTTCCAAATAAGCGTTCGATTCTACCCTTAGCTTGTGGAATGGAAGTTCTAATAATTTCAACACCTAAATCATTACAAGACTTTTGGAATTGAGTATAAGTATCATTTTCCGTGTTTATTTTGCCAGCATCGATTTGTTTTTTATATCCAAAAACTGTTCTATTATCAGTATAAAATGTTTTTGGTATGCCATATTTAGTTAAAATTTGATAAAAAACATTATAATAACCATCTAATGTTTCTTGATGATCAAATCATAGTCCGACAATATTGCCTGTAGCATCATCAATTGCAGCATGTAAAAATGCTTTTGGTTTATCCTTACCAAATCAATGATGATTACTTGCATCCATTTGAATTAATTCACCAAAATTTGTTCTACGATTTCTTGTTGGATGTAAGTTATTTTTTTTATTTTTATGTCTTTTTGGTGAAATTATTTTTTCATTCATTAATATATTATAAAGTGTACTATATGAAATTTTAATTTTTTCTTCATTGTTTAATTTCTCATGGAAATGTTGAAAATTAAAATTATAATATTTGGTTTTATATAAATTTATAATCTTAATTTTGATTTCAAAATTTGTTACCTTATTAGAAATTTTATTTCGAGATTTATGAATAAAACCAATTTTACCTTCTCTATTAAAAATTTGAATTAATTGGTTAATTCTTCTAATAGTTAGGTTAAGTTTATTCTTGGCTTGATGTTTAGATAATTTATTAGTAATAATGTCATTTATAATTTTATACTTATATTTTTCTTTCATAGTCATGCTTCTTTCCATATTTATCACCAAGTATATTTAACTTTATTTTTGGGAAATTTTTACTTGATAACTAATAGGAAATTATCACTAAATAATGACAAAAGTAAGTATTATTGTTGACTAATATTTTACAAGTGTTAAGATTAACATACAATTGCATATTGAAGTCTAAATTATTCTCGTCTAATCTTATAATTTAAAGACAAATTTGAATATTATTGACAACATCGGTACGCTCCCAAAAATTTTAATAAATATACAATAAAAATATGATTATGAAAACGTAGGTGATTTTGCAATAATATCATCATTAATTTTTTCTATATTCTCATTCTCATTTATATCTTTTATATCATCATCATTTAGTGTTGCTTCTTTTCCTAAATTTTGATTTCATTTTTCAATTTTTAAGATATGTATTTTAATCTTTGTCATTCTCAATCCCCTCTTAATAAAAAACCTTGTATGAATAAATTATACAAAAAATTTTTTTTACTTTTAAAAATATAAATTTTTATTATAAGAATATTAAATAAAAATTAAATAAAATATTGTTATTATATATTGCAATCGTGCTTGAACAAATATATAATATCTCTGTTGCTCTTTTTGGGACTATAGCTCAGCTGGTTAGAGCGCACGCTTGATAAGCGTGAGGTCGATGGTTCAAGTCCATTTAGTCCCACCATTATATGTGAAATTATGAAATAAACAGTTTTGTTTTTTTTTTTTTTATTTAAATCAAATTGAAATTATAATAAAGATATAAATCAATTGATTTATTAAGGATATAAAAAGTTATAATAAAAACCTATCATTAATCAGATATTTTAATTAGTGATAGGTTTTTAGTAATTGTTATTCAATGTCAATATCTTTAATATTATTAATTTTTTTATTTTTGAATTATAAATTAATATATAATATATCAGTATTAAGCATATTAATCATATAGTAATTATTATATTTAAGTAGTTAGGAGAATGAGTATGAAAAAACAAGAAATATTAAAACCAGTTATTAATAGTTCTTTAGTTGAAGATGATGTTAATGCTAAATCAAAAGAAAAACATAAATTTCTAAATTTTATTAAATCATATTTTAAAAACTGACGTAATCATTATAACCGTAATGTAATAGTTAATCCTGAAGATGCTCAATATGCAATTTTAATTCGTGATTTTACTAAACAGTTTAAAAAATTTAAAGCTGTTGATAATGCTATTATTAAAGTTAAAAAAGGTACTATTCATGGTTTTATTGGTCCAAATGGATCAGGCAAAACCACTACTATTAAATGTTTAATTAGCGCTATGGTTGAAACACACGGTGATTTAATTATTCATGGTAAGCGTTCATGAACAGTTGAAGCAAAAAAACAAGTTGGTTATATTGCAGAAGCTGCAAGATTTCCTAAACGAATTACTACTTATGATTATTTAATTTCAATGGGACAAATTAGCGGTTTGAAATATAAAGTTGCTAAGGAAAAGACAGAAATGATTTTAAAGGAATTAGATTTATGAAAGTTTAAAAAACGTAACCCTAATGCTTATTCTTCGGGTATGAAGAAAAAGGTGTTATTAGCACAATCACTATTAAATAATCCAGATGTCTTAATTTTAGATGAACCAGCCGCTAATCTTGATCCAACAGCGAGAACAGAATTGTTTAATGATTTAAGAAAACTTCGTGAGCAAGGTAAAACTGTTTTTATTTCATCACATATTTTATCTGAATTACAAAATTTAGCTGATGAAGTTACTGTTTTAAATTATAGTAAAGTTGTTTATACAGGATTGGTTAATAAAACTGATTCATTATATGAAATAAGTTCTAATAATGATAATAATAAATTAATGAAGTTATTAATAGATAAAAAATTTTCAGTAGATGTTAATGAAAATCGTTTATTGGTAAATATTAAAACTGAGGCACAAGTTGCAGAAGTATTAGCAATTGCTTTAAATGCTAATATTATCATTACTTATTTAAAACCATATACTGTTGATTTACAAACAATGTATGAACGAATTGTTATGGAAGCCAATGATAAAAATAAGAAGGGAGAAAAATAATGCCAATATTTCGTTATACTTTTAAAAAGATGATTGCTACTCCTTCAACTTGAATTATTTTTATTATAACTTTAATTTTTCTTGCCTTATCTTGGTCTTTAATTTCGTTATTTGTGGGTTCTGAAGCAATAAAACAATTAACTTATGATCAAGCATTAAATTTTTATGTACCACAATGAAAAGTATTATCATTCTCGGTACTTTTATCAATTATGATTTTTGTATTTATTTCAGTTAAAGCAACACAAGTTTTTCGTGATGAAATTGATGATGGTACTTTATTGATTTTAGTATCAAAACCAGTTAGTAGAACTAGAATTTGGACTGAAAAGTTATTATCTTTACAAGTGGTAATTATTTTATATTTATTTTTATCTATTTTTATTGCTAGTTTTGTCATTACTATTCCTGGCATTGGTAGTTCAACTATTTATAGTGCGGTATTTCCTTATTTATGAATTTTATTTGGTGTTGCTATTATTTTTGATTTAATTATTTCTTCAATTGCTATTTTATTTTCATTAATTTTAAATGCTAAGGCTTTAGTTGCAATTATGATTGGAATGGCTGCTTTATTCAATATTTTTGCGACATTAATTAATGGTTTAGTAACATTTGATCCTACATATTATGTTGTTTCACAGTCATTAGCAGTTTATAATAATGTAAAAGCTAAATTAGATAAAACTGATATTGATTGAATTAATGATGTATATAGAAAAAACCCAACAACTACTATTGAATCTATTAAAAAGGCTATGTTTAGTATTTACGATACATATATTAAAGAAGTTAAGTATCCAAATAATTATGATTATCAAAAAGAACAAACAATAGTATTAGCAATTAAGAATGGTAGTACTATTACTCCACCAACTACTGATGCTCCTAAAGACTTAGTTACTCATATTTACAATATTAGTAATGCTTTTCGTCAATGAAAAGAACAAAGTTTTGAAGAATTAATGACAGGTAAAAAAGTTGGACTTGATAACCTTGGTCCCAAAAGATCAAATGCTGTTGGTAGCAATGATGTTGATTATTCAGTAAATCTTATGATTACGGGTTTAAATACATCTCTTTCTCAATCACAATATGATGCTCTTAATACTAAGACATCACAAGTTAAAGCAATGCGTTATTTAAATATTTTTTATCAATTAAAATATATTTGAGATGGAATATCGACTAAACAAGGTTCAATCTTTTCTTATCCAGGGGAGTATGCTATGACAGCAGATCCTTATTTAGTTAGTTTTAATAAAGTTAACACAAATTATGAAGTTGATACCAATAAAGCAACTAATAGTAAAATTCTTAATTTTCCAGTTTTATTGACTGTCTATGTTTTGCTTGGTATTGGTTTATTTTGTTTTTCATGATTAGTATTTAATCCTAGAGATTTTACTTAGTAGTTTAAGTATCTTTTATAAAAAATCAACATCAAAGATGTTGATTTTTTATATATTAAATTTCAAACCTCATTATTTAAATGATGTAAAATTATTATTATAATATAGAGCAAATTAATGATAAGGGTGAAATTATGAAAATTAGTGGATTTAAAATTAATAATAGAGCAAATCCACATAAAATTAGTAATTTTTTTGCTACTAAAAAATGATATTTATTAGCATTAATGATTATTATTCCAGCAGTATTGCAACAAATATTATCAGCATCAATGAATTTACTAGATAATATTATGGTTGGAGAATTAAAGGATAGTTTTATTAGTGATTTAAAGCCAATGAATAATCATATTAGGGATATTTTTACTTCATTAGGACTTTGAGATAATTGAAGTTGATGAAAAGATAATGGTTTAGAACATTTTTATCATTTGCAATATTCAGCAGGACAAATTGCTGTTTCGGGAGTTACTGCTTCTAATCAAATTTTTGTTATTATTTATGCCGTTATGGGAGGTTTTATCAACGGTGTTAGTATTTTTGGTGCTCAATTTTATGGAGCTGGAAGATATGGTTCTTTAAGACAAACAGTAAGAATGAGAATTATTTTTGGATTTTTAATTGGAGTAATAGTTATTATTTTATCTTATACAGTAGGTGAATATTTAATTTCTTATACTACTAGTCCTAGTAGTGCATTGGATAAATTTAATCAATTATGTGCTGCTAAAGGATTAACTCTTAATGATATTAATGAGTTAAAGGACATTTTAAATTATAATCATCCTTTTAGTGAAAATTCACTTATTGATTTTATGAATATTCATAATATTGATAAAAATGATCCCCAATTTGTACAAATTATTTTACGTTATTATGAATTTCATTCAGCATCTTTAGCAACAGCACAAGGTATTGATTATAATCAATGAATTGTTTTTTCTTATCCATTGTTAGGAATAAACTTTGCTTTTGTTTCAGTATTTCGCGAAACAAAACGTGGTTATATTTCATTAATATTAACTTTTGTTTCAGTATTTATTAACTTTTTATTAAATTTATTATTAATTAATGGTATTGGTGCAGTTACAGGAATTGGAGCACGAGGTTCAGCAGTTGCTACTTTAACAGCGAGAATTGTTCAGTTGGCATTAATTAGTGGTTTTATTATATGAAAAAAATATGAATTTCAACCAAAAGTTTTGAAAATGTTTAAGATTAGGGGTGATTTATTTAAAAAAATTATAATTAAAACATGGCCATTAATGTTAAATGATTTATTATTTGCAGTTGCTACGACAATGATTATTAGATTAATTTCGCAATGAAGCTTTGAAGCATTAAGTGGTTCGGCAATTGCTTCCACGATTAATACCATGTTCTATACTTTATATATTGGATTTGGTATTGCTTCTTCGGTGTTAATTGCCAATCGTTTAGGTGCCGATGATTTGATTGGTGCTAAATATAATGCTAAACATTTAATTAGGTTAGGCTTTTTTGTATCATTATTTTTTGCTGGCTTATTAGTTTTATCTTCATTTTTTTTACCACAATTATTATTTAATGCAACAACAGAAGCCTTACGAATTTCTAGTTGAATGATGCGTGTTGATGCTATAGTTTTTAGTGCTTATACTATTTTGTATACTTGTATTTATGCATTTCGTGCTGGTGGCTTAGCAATTACTGTTTTACTTGTTGATAGTTGTTTTACTTGGTGTTTTTCAATATTAATTTTATTTATTGAGGTACATTATAGTTCTTTAGATATTGTTTATATTTATGCTATTATGCGTTCTTGTGATGTTCTTAAGATGATTATTTCTTTATTTATTTATCATCGTGGTAAATGAGTAAGAAATTTAGCAAGTAGTATGAATAAAGTATATCCAGAATCTCCACCAGTAATTGATATACCAAAAGCAAAAGATAAAGTTGATATTGCTAATTTCTAAAGATTGAAAATTTCTTTAATATATAATTTAAATAAACGTCTTTTATGGCGTTTATTTAAATATGTTTAATTTTTAAAATTTTACTATTCTTGAATTACTTGGCTTTATTCTTTGCTTATAATTTTTTGTTGGAATATCATTTTCATATTTACGTAGTGTTTGTTCTCAAGGGATGTCCTTTTCTTTTTGTTTATTAATGGGGTTAGATATTTGTAGTTTTGGTTGCATTTTTAGAGGTACTGAAATATCTGAATTTAAAGAATCTGTTGATGTGGATTTTGAATTAAAACCTTCATCACTACTGTTAGATAATAATTGATTTTCCAAATCACAAATTTTTTCACTAAGTTGAAATATTTCTGATTCAAATTGTTCAACCATTTGTTCATTGACTTCGACAATTGTTTCTTTTTCTTGCTGTTCTTTTTGATTTAATAAATCAATTAATAAATTATTGTTATTATTTAACAAATTATTTTTATCTTCTAATAATTTGTTTTCATGTTCAGTTATTTGATTAATATTAGTTATTAAATTTGCATATTCTGTTTGTTTTTCAATATAATTTGAATTTAAAATATTAATTTTTTGTTGATTATTTAATTTTGTTTTTTTAAATAATTCACAATTTATTTCTTCTGTTTCAATTAAATTATTAATACTTTTATTTTTATTTATTTTTCCAAATGAAAAAAGATTAATAAAAAAATTTTTAATTTTGTTAATTTTTTGTTCCTTTAATTTATAGATTTGAATATTAAATTGAAATACTTTATCTTCTATTTCTTTATTTTGTTTAATTCAAAATTGAATAGTTTTTTGATAATTATTAATTTTTTTTCAATTTTCTCACTTTTTTCAATAAGTTTTATTTTTTCTGCTTTTAAATTTAGTAGTTGTTTTTTAATTTTTTCTATAGTTTCATAATTTATTAAATAAGTTTTGTTAGTAAATAATTGCTCTTTTTTAATTGTTTTCATTTTGTCCCCCTTTTAAAATAAAAACCTATTTGTTAAAAAATAAAACAATAGGTCAAAAACTATATTTTAGATTACAAGTATTATATCTAATATTTTTTTATAAACGAAAAATTACTTTATTTTTAATATTTATTATAATAAATTATTTTAGTAATAAAATGAAATATTAAATTTTATTAAAATCAATATTTGTGATATTATTATTAATAATTTAATATATGTTCATTACTAATATAAGTATTTTTTATTTATATTAGTTTTTTATTAAATTATATTAATCAGAAGGATATTTTTCATAGATTAGAAAGAGAGAAATAAAAATGGATATTAGTAAATCTTCATTTGCTTCTTCAATGCAAGATGAAAATAATTATGTAGTGGAAATTGTTAAACCTTCACTATCAAGAAAAAAAAGTTTTCGAAAAAAAATTAAAAAAAATTTTGTAAAAAATTTACCTATAATAGCTGCCGGTACTGCTACAGTAGTAACATTAGCGGCTGGTGGAATTGATGGCTTTCAATGTTCTGATTTAGGAATAGCAGCTAGTGCAGGCACATCTGGTGCTATGATGGGTGCAGTTATTAAAGCTACGATTAAACAAAATAAACAAGAGAAAGTAGAACTAGAAGATGAGAATAATGAAAAATCAAGTATTCTTCAGAGAAAATTAGAAGAATTACAATTAGAAACAGTAAGAGCAAAAATTGTTAAAAAACAATTAGAAAGAACTAAAGTTGAACTTGAATTAGTTAAAGTAAGAGAAGAATTAGCAAAACTTAATAACATAACTAGTTTAAATATTACTTCATCACCGATCCCTCAAGAATTTAATTTAACAAAAGTAGTAAATGTAGAAACAAGTAATAATTGTTCATTATCAATTCATAAAAAAATAAGTACATATATATAAAAATGTAAATAAACAATTGAAAAGGATAAAAGATATGGAAACGCAATTACAAAATTTAAATAATTGTAATAATGAAACTGTTGTTATTGCAAAAAAAACTTTAGATAAAGAAAATAAAAAATTTTATTGAAAAACTGGTATTCAAGCTGTTATAAGTACTGCTGCTATTACTGGCTTGTTTGTAAGTGGTGTTGGGTTAGTACCAATATCTATTTTTTCTGGAAGTGTAATAATTGGTAATACACTTTCAATTTGAGCAGAAAGAAAAAGAAGAAAAAATATCAAAAAATTTTTTCAAGAATGAAATAAAAAATTAAATAAGGAATTAGAAATTAGTAAAATAAGATCAGAAATACAAAAAGAAAGATTAGAAACAGAAAGATTAGAAGCAGAAAATTTAATTAAGCAAGAAGAACTTGAACAATTAAAGTTAGAAATAAATGAAAAAGAATTAATTATTTTAACTAAACAAATAGAATATAAAAAAATAGAATTAGAAAAAAGGAAGATAGAAGCAGAAAATTTGATTAGGGAAAAAGAACTTGAACAATTAAGTCTAGAAAGAAGTAGGCTACAACAAGATATTTTAACTAAGCAGTTAGACTTTGCAAAATTAGAAATGACTACCACGTTAGAAGCAGATAAAAGATTAGTACAATCTCAATTAAATAGTACATTAAAGGGCGGTTGTCAAAGTTACGAAATAATTAATTATCATATTAGTAACTTATTTCCAAAAATGAATTATTTGAAAAATAATGAAAATTAGACAAAATTACTCTCTTTAACCCTTAAATTTATATTCGACGTATTTTAAAAAATATAGATTTTATAAGATAAAATAAAAATTATTCTCAAAGGAAAAAGACAAGAAATAATCTTGTCTTTTTTTTGTAATTGTAAAATTTTAAAATTTTTAATAACCGTCTTTGGCACTATTATCAACACGTGTTAGGGAACTAAAAAAGTGAACTACAACACAGTTGTTAAAAATAGTAGCTAGCATGTGGACTTGCATGGATAAATAAAAAGTGGAGTGATACCTAATAAAATATACTAACCATTTAATGGTAATTCTTGGGGTGGGAGCGAATTGGAAACTAGTATATATAGACCTGTTGTAGGGACCTATTGTATTAATTCTATTCTTTATTTAACCAACCTTGCCACTCCCCAGTGAGCAAGTGTTGGTTTTATTTTTTATTTTTTTTGAAAAAATTTTTGGGCGAGAAAATAAATTTAAAACTTGTAAAAAAAATTGAGCGGTGCCGGTTCAATTAAAATATTAATTTGCTTAACGCAAATTAAATAAATATTGAATCGAATGCCTCAATGTTTTTTAAAATTTCATAATTTATTTTTGAGCCCAGTTTTCATGGAATGAATAAAACGAATAGTAGTATTATTAATAATCTAAAAAACAAAATATATGTTCTTTATGCTAGAAGCAACAGAACATATTAGGAAAGGATTATTATGGTAATAGAAATTCTTGATTATGAAGCACTAAGAAAGATTGATAAAAAAAGAAGAAAAAGATGTGTTGAATGTAATGAATTATATGAAGATGACAAAATCCAAATGCTTTATCGCTTTAAAACAGAATTAGAAGCAGAACAACATGATATTAGAAAATTTGAAGATGATTATGATATTGATGAACATTTGGATTATACAAAACCATTTGGATATGTTTGTGATTGATGTAGAAGTGATTAATTATGCAAATAGAATTTAAAAAAGAACAAATTATAAAAGATAAACCACAATCTATTCTTATTGATTATGTTGAATATAAATTATCGCTTCCAAAATGAATGATTAAAAATAATTCTTTTATTGTTGATAACAGTTATACATATTGAGTTTTTAATTTAGAAAATATTAAAAGAGAATTAAGTGGTAATGAATTAATAAAATTATTAGAACCATATATTAAAGACCAAAAAATAACTGTTAATAAACCAACTGCTCCAAAAGAATATTATCTTAATGATATAAAACTTGAATCATTAACATTTTATGAACATCATAATAGTTGATTTATGGGTGAAATAACTGATAACAAAACTAAAATTACTAATCCTTGTTTTAAATATAACATTACGTGAGAAGAAAACAGAAAAGGTTTTAAAATAAATAATCCATATAAACATGATGATTTACCAATTAATTATATAGTTACTTCTTATAAGGAAATTTCAACTCATAATGAAAAAGTATTTTTGTTGAACATGTAAACAAAATAAATTAGATTATTTATTCTTTAATACTAATGATATAAAAACAAGAAAATATTTTTTAAGAGATAAAAATAGTAAAGCAATTTGTTATGACTGTATTTTAAATATTAAGTTAAGTAGGAGGTATAAATATGGATAAAGAATATTTAACTAAAAGAGGAACGATTTGCATACCAGACAGTGATGATATTGAATTTAAAATAGGGCTAATTAAACTGATTGATGATTTAAAAAAAGATAATTTAGTTTGTGGTCATAAAGAATTTATTGAAGAATGTAAATATTGTTGATGTAATTGTGATTTAGAAATTATTAAAACGGTTATTAGAGGTTAACTTAATTAATGCAATATGACTTAATTATTGGAATTGACCCCGCTGGTATTGGCAATAATGGAATTGTTATATATTCAAATGAAACTAATAATATTGTTTTTAATGAAACATTCAATACATTAACTGTTTTATGAACTAAAAATATTTATAAAGAAAAATTTCAATTAATTAAAGAAAAATTTATTGATAAAAAAATATTAGTTATTGTAGAAAATTTCTTTTTAAGTTCAAAACAATTATTAACTAATCCATTAGCAACCCCTAAAATTATTGGTGCATTAATGGTATTAGTACAAGATGTTATAAATTGAGATTATCTAGAAAGTGAACCAAAAAATAAAACTAAAATAGAAAATTATAAAGGAAATATAAAATTAACAAAACATGAACACTATGCATATAAGCATATTCAATATTATTTAAGGAAATTATAAAAATGAAAGATAAAACAAATTATGTCAAATTAAAAGTAAAACTTAGTAACACTATTGAAGCAAAATATTACGAAAAAGGTAATAAAGAATTATATTATAGTGTTCGTGGTCAATGAAATGGATTAAACTATGTTACTTTAATTTTTAATAAACCAAAACTTTATAGACGCTGTATTTTATTAAACAAAAACGATGAAATTATAGTAACTGGTGAAATCTTTAATACTTTAAATATTCAAAAAAATCGTGCATTTTGTTCAATTAATGTTAAATGATTTAAAAAATGAAAAGAGTAAAAAATGATATTATGAAAAATTTTATTAATAGTACCAATATTAATAACAAGTATAACTATTTTAATATTTTTAATTTATATAATTATAGATTTAAAAAATGAATATAAAGTTTTAAATCTATTAAATTCAATTGCAAAAGATTTAGAAAAGAAAGATAAAAATAAGGAGAATAAATAATGGGATATTGAACAAAGTATAAATGTGTTTTTTGTGGAGAAATAATGATTGGTGATGAAGAAAATATTGAACATGTAAGAGAACATAGAAAGGGTATTAGATAATGAAAAAAGTTGAAATTAATAAAGAAAAATTACTTGAACATTTAAAAAATATATATTATGGATATAAATTAACAAATTACTCAATTGATATTATTAAAATTTTAATTAATAAAATTGAAAATGGAGAATTTGACTAATGATAATATTACCTACTTTGTTTGAAAATAAAGATGAAATTGAAATATTATCACCATTTCCCAAAGCAATTCATACAAGTAATGATATTAGAGCAATTATTTTAAGACAATACCCAAATGTTAAATCAAAACACATAATTGTTTCTGACCCAGAAAGTAATGTTGCATTAATAGTTGGTGATAATGATGTTTATCAAGGTTGAATTAAAGTAACAATTAAAAAATTAGAAAATTAAAGGAGATTAAATTATGTTAGATGAAATTTTAAAAGTAATTTTTGATAGAGCAGATAAAAAAGAATTAATTTATATAATAGAAAGATTAATTCTTGTTACTAACAATCACATAGAAACAAAAAAATGACTTATTAAAGAATTTGATAAAAATCATTATGTTTTAGAAAAATTATTGAATACGAACGGAGAAGTTAAATAATGTCAAATGAAAATACACAATCAAATTATACTTTAACTAAATTAATTAGAACTGGTATAAGTCCTATTTGTGCAATGATTGGTACAAGTGCTTATTATGGTCAATTAATAGGTAATCCAGTGTTAGGTAGTATTAATTCATTATTATTTGGTAAAAAATTAGGTTTAGATGTATGAAATTTAAATCAAAGACCAAATACTAAAACTAAATTAATTAATAGTAGTAAAAAAATATTATTAGGTTTAGGAACAATTGGTTTAGCAAATTATAGTAAATGAACAGAAAATAATATTAATCCTATTATTCCAACAACACCAACTCCAATAACTACTACAACTACAACAGAAGGTCCTCCATGATTATTATTAAATAAACAAGAACATCAGTCATTAATGGATTGAGATACATATATTAGTTTAAATGCTTATGGTATATCAAATCTTATTAGTGGATTAACTGAATTAATTCCTAATAGATTTGAAACTATTCGTAAAATAGCAAATATGGCAACTGGTGGATGTTTAATATCAAGTGGTGTTGCTATGGGTATTAATAATGATTTTAATAATGCTTATGCAATTCCTACTATTGTTGCAGGTGCTAGTGAAATTATTCATAATTTACTACCTATTGAAACTACACATCATAATGAAGAAATGCAAGAAACATCATTTAATGATGAAACTGCAAGATTAGTAAATGATAATAGATTCACAATTAATAGTGAAACAACTAGTCAATATGGTAGTGATAATATGAGCGAAGTAGCATTAAATCACGATAATGCTTCATTAAATTGAGATTATAATCACATGAGTTTATAAAGGAGGTGAATAATTTATGAATAAAGAAAAATTACTTGAATATTATAATAATGAAATTCATACATATAAAGAGAGAATGGAACAATTAAATAAAGAAATTGCCTTATTAGTAAACATTATAAGTAATTCAAAATCAATGATTGAAAGAATTAATGGTGGTCAATTTGATGAATAATTAAAAATAAAAAAATAAATAATTGAAAGGAAAATATTGAAATGAAAGAATTTATACATGAATTAATTATTATTGGAACAAGTGTTGGAACATTAATTTGCAGAGAAATTATTGTTTTATTAAAAAGATTTATCACAACTCCAAAACATGTTAGAGCAAATAACAAAATTATAAAACATCAAAAAAAATTAGCAAAATTAAATGAAAAGATTAATAAAGGAGAAAAATAATATGACAAAAATTGAATTTAATGAAAAATATAGAAAACAAGATATTAGTATTGATAGAGATTTTGATTTACATATTGATAATTGCTTTAAATTTTCTGATATTGATACATTAGAAAATGCAGTTAATGATTATAAAAAATTAATAAGTGAAATGCCACAATTAGTTAAAGATTGATTATTGGGATAAGATTAGGAGAATGTTAAATGTTAGAAAATGAAAATAATGTTCAACAAACAACTGAACCTTTAACTGAAAATAATGCTCAACAAGAAAAAGAAAATAAAGTTAATGAAGCAGAAAATAAGTTAAATAAACTTAATCAAGAAATTAAAGAAAAAGAAATGATTAATATATTTAAAAAATATCAAGTTAAAACTGAATTTTATGATTATTTAAAATTTAAAACTAATAATTTAGAAAATTCAAAAATTGAAGAAACTATTAAAAAAATGATTAAAGAACAACCGGTATTTAAAGAAATAATTAATACAGGTGGTAAACAACAAACAATAATAACAAATCAACAAAATTCAATAAAAAGTACATTATTGGATTATAAAAAGAAAAATAATTTATAACAGAAAGGAAATAAAAAAATGTCAGTACCATTCAATCAAAATTTAGATAATACCGAAAAATTAGTAGAAGCACCTGAGTTTATAGAATTTTATAAACAATCAAATTCACCATGGGCAAGTTTTTTTCCTATTGAAATGGTTAATTCTACAAAAATTGAATTTATAGTTAAAAAACCAAAAAATTCAGAAATTAAAGTACTAAAATGAAATGATAAAAGCAAAGGATTAGATGTTAGTTACGCTGAAACTATTAAAATTTTAAAAGAAATTAAACAAGAAGCAGTTGCAGGTGAAATAATTGCTAATGTTGATTTAAATGCAGAAAATGGACAAAATTTGTTAAATACAATGCAATATGAAGTTGCTAATGATTTAGCAGATTATTTAGCAAATAATGATACAAATGTAATTGCAAAATATGCAACTAAATTAGATATTACTGATAAAACACCAGTAGGATATTTAAAATCAATGCTATCTGCTTGAAATACTTTATTTCAATTAAGAAATAGTAATAATTGTCAATTTTTTATTACTAATAATTTATATGATAGTTTAGTTTATTTAGCAGATAATAAAGGTTTAATTACTGATAACCAAATAGCACAACAATTAAGATTAAATGGAACAAATTTATATATCAAAGGTGTACTATGTCAAATTGTAATGGATGATTATATGACTTTTACTGATAATAATGAAACTAAAATTATGTCTTTTGTTTTAGCAACACCAAGAGCAATGAAAAGATATATGTTACAAAATACAGTTGTATATGTTCAAGATATTAATGATGGTAAAGTTGGGAGAAGATATTTAGTTGGGGGAGAAGTAACTGGTGAATCAATACCCTATATAACAGATGAAGAAACAACTTCACGCTGAATGTTATGTGGAATTATTAATAGTGATAAAACTGATTTAAAAACTAAAATTACAATTTTAACAACTGATATTACTGCAAATGTTAATAACAATAATAGTGAATTAAATACACAAATAAAAAGTACTAATGAACTTAAATCATTAAATCCTAATTTAACAAATCCAACTATTAAATATTTTAGTGATGCACAAGGAAAAACTAATGTAAGTAATCAAAAACAAAAAGCGGGTGACTTATACATAGTTATTTCTTCAAATGTTAATGATTTAAATTATAAAGGTTCAACAAATCCAATTAAAATAACTCTTAAATAAAGGAAATTAATATCATGCCAATTGGTACAACTAGTACAGCAATACTTTTAAACATAAATAAACCAAAACATACTAGAACAAGTAACCAACAAGAAAATAAAAGTTTTTGATGAGAAATTTTAGAAATGATTGGTGTACAAGTTATAGCAGTAGCACTTGCTCCTTTTACTGGTGGATTAAGTGAAAGTATAGCACTTGGATTAGGTGCAAGTGATTTAATTGCTAGTATTAGTGCTGTTGGTATAGAGTTTTTAACTGATTTTACTATTAATCAAGTTTATGATTATTTAAAAGGAAATGTAACACCATTAAATACTTTTTTTAATATATTACCTGCATTTGCTGGAATTAATAAAATTAGTCGTGGTTATCGTACTACTAAATTTATTAAGTTAGCACAAAAAACTAAAACATTAGAACAAATTGGAATTAAAGAAGCAAAAAATTTACAAGAAATTATTAGTCAAGTAAGTGGTAAAGAAATTTTAACAGATAAAATTATTGGTAATAAACGTTATTTATTCAATTATAGTTTTGCTCCTAATCGTGAAACAATAATACAAAATTTAGGATATGTTGCTGAAAGACAATTTAAAAATAATTTTAAAAAGTTAGAAACCAAAGAGTTAAAAGATTATTTATTATTACAAAATACATTAATAAAATTAAGTCCACAATTAACTCCTAAATTTAAAATCAAAGATATTGAAAAAGCAAATAACTTTTTAAAAAAATATAATACTGAATTAAAAGAAGTATTAAAAATGAACCAACATGATTGATTAAATTTAGTTCATACAATACATGCAGAGAATAGATATGGTAAATCTTTAATTTTGGATTTACAAAAAATTCGTGCAAATGTTATTAAATTTAATTTTAAAAATAATGTTATTCATCAACTTGTTTTAAAAGCAAATCAAAGTTTTAAATATTTTGATATTAGATTTTATTTAAAAAAAGGTTTAAATAAATTTTGAAAAGATACACCATATTTTGAAAAAATAAGAGAAAGTATATATAAATTACAAGAAAAATTTGAAAAGTTAGAAAAACAAGCATTTGAAAAAATTAATAAATTAAAAGAAAAAGCAACTGATTTATTTACTAGTGCAGAAAAAAGAGCAATTAAACATGCACAATTAATTCCATTAAATTCCCCAGTATTTATGGGTTGTAAAATTCAACCTTTATCATTAGATAAATGTGCAATTACTATTTATCATCGTAATCCTAAGTATAAACCAATTACAGTTATTGATAGTATTCTTAAAGCAGAAACTTTTGTTACTCAAATACATCCATTCCATTGATATCGTTGATATAGTGGTTGATACATTGGTTATGGAGTTAATCAAAATAAATGATTAAAAGCAATAGCATTTGCTCCACCAGTTTTACAACAAGTAATTAGAGATAGTTTTAAAGTATATAGAGAAATATTTAGAATAATAAGAACTTATCATAAAGTAGTAAATGTTATTAATAATCCTATTGAAAATATTAACAAATCATTTAAAAATGTTGGTTTAAAGTTTTCAGTTAATACTTTATTTGGTACTGGATTATTACATCATTTAGAAAAATTTGCATATAGTCAAGTTGCAGAAAAAGGTAAGAAAAAATTACAAAAAGAAATTATTCATATATCACATAGAAAAACTAAAACAAAAACTAAACATTATAAAAAAGCATTTTTTAAGGAATGATAAATTATGATTAATAAACTTTGAACTGGTGTCAGTCTAGAAAATTATAATAACTGATATCCATTAACTGGAAAAATTACAGAAACACCACAGCAATATATACAAACATGACCAAATGTTAATGATTGATTTAAAACTTTTGCTATTCGTGCTCAAAATGATATTAATGCTTATCTTGGTTTTATTTTATCTAAATTTCCTTTTGATAGTTTTAAAGATGAATTAATTAAAGAAACATTAAGAGATATGGTTTATGTAACCACTGAACATTGAGTATTTAATCGTACACCAATTGAATTTAATGTTGATGCTACTATTCAGTTTAATAATGGTAGTCAATTTAGTGCAAATAGTATTCCTACAATTAATGTTTGAGATTTAGCACCAAGTAGAATGAAAATATGGGCAAGACTAACAGAATTAAAACAAATATTATCAAATTATAATAATGATGAAATAGATGTTGAAAAAATTGATTTAAAAGCATTTTATACTAGAAATCAAGTTGATGAATTAATCGAACAACAAAAAGAATTTACATTATCAAAACAAATTAAATTATATGATGATTTAGTTGATGATAATGAAAATGAAATATATAGAGGTCCTGTTAGTAAATTTATTAATAAAGGTTATGTTGCAACTGATTATGATAAAGAAACTGAAACAATGATTTTAGATTGACCTGATGAAATTGGTACATTACCCCCCGAAGCATTACAAAATAATCCACAAATTGGTGATTATACGCATGCACCAACTTGTGATTTTTCTGCTAAACAACAAAAACGAATTACTACAAATGAAAATAATATAACTAAATTGAATGATGAATTAACTAAAACTAATGAAAGTATTGATGATATTAAAAATAATTGATTTAATATTGAAACTAGTCCATTATGAAAGAAAATTAATAATGATAATTTTTATTTAGATAAATGAACTATAATTCTTTGAGTAATTGATTTACAAGATAAAAATGATAAAAAAATAGTTAATACTCTTAAAAAAGAAATAAAATTTTTATTAAATAACAATGAAAGTTATAATACAAAATCAATCATTCAAATAATATCATGAGAAGAAATGACAACAGTAGCAGATGTTACTAGAAGCGTAACTTTATTTTATGATTATAGTACAAAAAAAATTTTATTCGAAGTTTCTCCTACTCCTCCAACAATAGAATTTAATACAAATGTAATTAATCAAATTGAAGTATATCAATATCAAGGAACTGGAATACCAACTGAATTTATAGCAGAAGAAAGTACTGAACGTGATTATTATACAAAAATAGAAACTAATAATTTATTAGATAAAAAACAAGATAAAATAGATAATTTACAAGATAAAATTTTTAATGATAAAGATGATAAAAATAAAGTTACGTATTTAATTAATAATGTTTTAAGTGAAGTAAGTGTTAATGGTTTAATTTATTCACAAGCACCAACTATGAATAATGATAATAAAATACCAAATAAAAAATATGTTGATGATAAAATAAATACTAAACAAGATAAAGAAAATTGAAAAGTAATAGGTAATAGTCTTGATAATCGTACATGAGAAGATTTTACTCTTGGTTTTAATAAATATTATAGAGTAATTATTATATGAGAAAAACCACCATTTAATCAAGTAAATACAAGAATTACAGTAGAATTTAAAACTGGTTCTTATTTAGGTGGTAGTGTTAATGAGAAATTTTTTCTTACAAAAGGAGAAATTGATAGTGTAGAAGCAAATTTATATTTGGTTATAGGAAACGAACATAAATTCAAATTAATTATAGATGGTGGTAATGAAAAATATGGAAATATTTTTTCATTAGAAGAATTACAAAATACAATTAAAGTTGATGTTACACCAAAAATAAAAATTAATTCAAGAAGTTTAAAAACTAATGAAATAGAAGAAAATTATTGAGATATTGAATTACCAGATAATCCAACACCAACTCCAAATAATCAACAATGAAAAGATGTAGGAACAAGAGAAAAAAATAAATGAGATAATTGACAAATTACTTATGATTTTCAAGAGAATAAACATTATAGAGTTTATTATTCTTGAAGTATATATAATCCAGTTTATACTATTCAAGAATTTATTATAACTGATAAAAAAATTGCTGGTGTACAAATACAAACCTTTAATGATAGTGCTAATATAGTAATTTTATCAGTTCAACATGCAAAATGGATTACTATTTATACTGGAAAAGGTAATTTAAAAGGTAATGTATGAAAATTAGAAGAATTACAGGAATAATATTATGATTTGAAAAATTATAAAAATTATTTTAGGTTTAATAGGAGTTATATTATCATCAGCTATTGCTGGTTTAATTATATTTATTATTATAAAAATTGTATTTAAAATTAATCAAATATTTTAAAAAAAGGTGGTGAATATTATGTTAGGTAGATTTTTAAGAAAAGATAAAAGCACTAATAATGAAGAAAAAACTAAATTAACTTTTTTAAAAGGTAAAAGTACACATGCTTCTATTTTAAGTTATTTTGGTTTTAATGATTTTAATCATGAAACTTATTTCACTGATTTTGTAGCAGAAAATAACGCTAATTTATATAATGCTCCATTAGATATTAATAATGAAGTTATTACGAAATATTTAATTCAACAAGAATTTTATAGAAAAAATTGAAATTCTATTTTTAAATTAAGTAAATTAGGAATTAGTGGTTATTTAATTTTTATTGCTAATGATGATTTATATTTTCAAGTCGTTGATATACAACAAAGAGTTTATGATATTACTAGTAAATTAATTCAATGCACTATTTTTTATGATAGTTATGAACAAAATGCACAAACTGTAAGATTATTTGAAGTTTATACACTAAATAATGAACAAATAACTATTAATCGTGCAATTTATAGTATTAGTGATAATAAAAAACAATTTCCATTAGATTTTAAATCATATATTAATAACCCTAATTTAGAACAAGAACAAATATTAAATATTAATTATATTCCAATAGCAATTATGCGAAATAAAGCAAATGAATTAGCAGATTGTAATAAAGTAATGGATAAAATTAAAGCATTAGATGTTATTTATGAACAAATTGTTTTAGATACAATTTTAAATTCACCTAAATTTATATTTAGTCAAACTTATGGTAATGTTCAATCAACATTAGAAGAAGCAGTAAGAACACTAGTTACTAAAAACTACATATTTAAAAGTGGTGGAGATAATAATGAACAAAACGAAAATATCAATATGACAAATAGTAATTTTAAAGGTAAAAATTTAACTGATATATATGATTGAAATGTTAATGAAATATTTAAACGTTGTGGTATTCATATTCCAAGTCAAAAGAAATCAGCACAACAATCTGTTCCGGAAAGTACAGCTGTAAATATTTCAACTATTAATTATATTGAACAAAAATTATGACAATTTAACATTGATATTCTTAAATTTATTCAAATATTAGTGAAAATTGATAAAGATTTATTAAATAGTAAAACATTTAATATTAATGATGAGCAAGAAATTAATAACTTAACAGTTAAATTAAAATTATTTAATCCCGAAAATAACCAATTAATAGGAGAGAACAATGGACAATCAAAACAACAAACCACAAACGAAGTTTCCACAGAAACAAACTAAACTTAATCAAGCAGCAATAGAAAATGATTATTTAATTGATAATATTCCTTATGACTTTACTAATATGATGCGTGCTACTAGTGACCCAGATATTAATAGAGCATACGATGAATTTAAAAAAAGAACAATTTATATTTATGAAATTGAACGTTTATTTAAAAATAATGAAAATAATAGTTTAAGATTTTCAGCAAATACTATTAAAATTGGTTTTATTGATATTGAAAAAGTATTAAAAACTACTGCTGTTGAAACATCTGACTTTACTATGCAATTAAATCAAAGAGCAAGTACAAATATTAATGATAATACAATTGAATATAGTATGACTGATATTAAAAATTTAATTTTTCAAGAAATAAATTTATTAAATCAATTTAAGTTATATGCAGTTTCTATTAATGAACCATTAACTGAAAATAATATTGATAATTTATATATCATTAATAACTATTCTCAACCTTATCAAAATCCAAAAACAAGAAGTACTAAAAGTATTACTATTATTAAAATTAAAGATTTTAAAACAAGAGATGGTTATCCTATAATTATTAAATTACAAAAACCATTAGATAAAGATACCAAAGTTATTGGCTTAAAAATTAAAGCCCCTAGAAGTATGATTTTTGGCAATATAAAGGTACTTGGTGAAGTTGACAATATGGAAGTATACCCAAAGTTATTTGTTAAAGATAAAATAGCATTTCCGCTGTTATCAATGCCTATTGAAACGCAACCAAAAGTTAGAATACTACAACAATGATTTAGTGAACAAATATTACCTTGAAATTTAGCAAAGCAATTTATAGGACAAGAAAAATCAGTTTTAGACTTAATTAAAATTAGTAGTGGTTCTGTAACAAGAAGAGAAGTTATTAATAATGCAAGAATAACTCATGCTTGATTAGGATATGAGTTTAGTAATGTTTTAGGTGGTAAATGACCATTAAAAAGCCAAAAAGAATTAAAGGATAAAGAAGTTTGAGATTTTGTAGGTGAAAGTCAATTTTATCAATATGTTGCAACTAATAATAAATTTGATGACATTGAAATAGAAATTAAAGATGCACCAACTAATGATAGTTTACAACAACTATTATTAGATATGCTAAGTTACACATATAACTATAATAGAAATTTTGAAGGTGCTACATATGATGAAAAAACAGGTAAACCAACAAATAAAATGGCAATATTACGTGATACATTTTCAGGACAAAAACCTGATGAAATTATTACTAACTTATTTAAACAGTGAGAATTAGATTATCCAAATTACATCAATTTATCACAAGTTAAAATATTTAAACAAGTATTGATTATGTTATCAAAATATATTTATTCATCTTTATCAATAAATAAAGGATTAAATGATGATAATAAAATACTATTACCTTATTATTTTGAATTAAAATCAAGTCCAATAAAACCTAGTGATAAAGATATTTGAAAATATAAAGACGTAAAAGTTATATTAAAATCTCCATATTTTGATTTTACAGATATCAATAATATTAAATTAAAAAATAATGATATTAGTCAAAATGAATTATTTAAGTTAGATGATAATCAATTTAACTGATTATCTATTACAAATGAATTAGAAAGTAATAATATACCTTCTTTAATTCCTGCTGATTGAACATTAGCAAATGGTGAATATGGAAAATATTTTACAAGAACAATTATTAGTAACAATAAAATTGAGAATGCTTTAAATTTATATGGTTCAAATAAATCTCAATTATTTTCAAAATTGGAATTTTATGAAGAAATTTTACAAATTGATAATATTAATGAATTAGAATTACAAATTAAAAATCCAATTAATAACTTAAATCGACTAGAAATTAGTGGTATATTTGGTGCTGGTGACTATGATTTAATTTTAATAACTAATAAGCAAGAAATAAATCTAACTAATATTAACTTATTTGATAAATATAATGAAAACATTTCTTACATAAACTTAGAAATTTAATTATCAAAATATCCATCAGGATATTGACCATTTCATTTTATATCCTCTTTAAATTTTGGCTTAATATCAAAATATAAATCTATTTTATTTTCATCATATAAATTTTTAGTTTCTCATATTGTTGTTCCAGCCCCCCCCAGTAGACTGTATAATCATGTCCTAAAAATGATTGATAACCATTAGTTTTATTTTGTGCTATCGAACCAATTATTAAACCGGTTGTAGCAAGAACTAATGCTAAAATTGATGTTATTTTATAAAAATTTGTTTTTATTCATGTTTTCATATTAAATTACTCCTTTTTAATTTGTTATTTTTTCTTAATTTTTGATAACTTATTCTTTATTTTTATAATTAAAATGGTCTTCAAATTCTTTTATTTGAATTTGAATTATTTTCAATCGTAGGATAATTATCTGCTAATTTATTAATGGCATATTTAAACAATGAATTTTCAAAATTTTCAGCTTCTTTTTTTAATTTATCGACTAATGGTGATATTGAATTATCTATTTTTTGAATTTTATAATTAAGTTTATCATTTCAATCATTTCATTGTTCATTGCTTACTTCATTTCATCATTTTCCATTTTGTATTTCTTCAAGGGAATATTTTTCATCATCATGTTCTTCAACTCATTTCATAATTTCTTTTTCAATTGTATTTTTTTCAGCTTTTCTTTTAAAATTTTGAACTTTTTCAGATGATGAATCAAAAATCATTCATGATTTATCAATTGAACTAAGTCTTTTATCAACATGATTATTTCAATTTTTAGTCATAGCATTAAATGATTCATATGATTTTAAAGGTTTTTTATCATTAAAATCATTAAATATAAATTCAAATATATTATAAGCAAATTTTTCTTTTTCTTCATTTTCAATTTTTTCTTTTAAATCTTCCTTTTCTTTTAAAGTGAAAAAAAATTTTTCTTTGTTAACTAAGCATAAAGCATCATTTGATTTGTTTAAATCTTTATAATTTACAAATTCTGCACTGATTACTTCTTCTGCTTTTGTTCCATCACCTTTACCTTTGTAAATTGCATTCAAATTTAAATTTAGATTTGTTAAATCTATAGTAAAAAAATATCATAATTTTGTACTTGATTTATTTGCATAATGTTTACCTAAATAATAAATTTTTGATTTATCATTTTTAACATTAATTCCAGTTTC
>NZ_CAXIQJ010000003.1:0-63023 GCF_964031195.1 Spiroplasma endosymbiont of Phycita roborella
AAGAATGAAGTTGAACGTTTATTGATAAAAATATATATAGTCCTAATTTTGGAAAAAAAATTACTCGCTATTTTTATAAAAGTTTCTTTATTACTTTTACATGTAATCCTTATGATAAATATCATCCATTTTATTTAAAATACTGTACGCCATTTTTACCATTAAATGATAAAGTGATGGAAAATCTTAAAAAAAATGGCAAAATTTATTATGAAAATCAAGATATGTTTAGTGGTTTAGGTTTATTTGTTTTAAGATTTACTATTCAACCATTTTGAAATAAATTACCAGATATTCAAAAAAGAACATTATTAGAAATGAAAAAAAGTAATCCTGATGAATTTAATACTGTTTTTTATGGTTTTGAATTTTTAGATAGTGATGTAACAATTTTCCCATTTCAAAAAACTGTAAAGTGCTGACAACGATATGATTTAAAAGAATTTTATAATTCAAAAAAAGATATGTATAAATTTGATTTTTATTCAGTTGGTGTGGATTGAGCAACTGGTCATAAAGACCATACTGTATTTATAGTAGTGGGTTTTAAAGAATATAATAATACTGGTTATTATGATGCTTATATTATTTGTGAATTAGTAGTTACTCCAAATGATTTTATAAATGAAAATGAAAAAATTAATGCTTATGTTAATGAAATTTTAGGATTAATTGATAATTTTGAAAATTTTGAACAAGCAATTTATTTTTATGATGATAAAGCACGAACTGCCATTGATTGATTAAATCAAAAATTAATAGATGAACATAATACTATTTTAATCACACAAACTGCTATTAAACATGCTTCAAATTTAAATCAAGAAGCAGGATTAACTAATAGAGTAGTTTGAATGAGAAACATTATGAGTTATGGAAACTTTTATGCAAATAAAGATGATTTACCAAAGACTACTCAATGTTTAGAAGAATTACGTTATGACCAAAACAAAACTAACATTCCTGATAAAAATATGTATCAAGACCCGTATGATGGATTATTTTATGCATTGTATCCATATAAAAATGTAATTAGGGGTAAAAATAATGCTACTGTGAAAAAAAGCATCTTCACATTTGCCATATAATAAACAACTACAATATCATTAATAGTATAGGTATCACAAAATAAACGCCTTTTATTTAGGCGTTATTTTGCGTTTAAAAACGTACTTGTAAAAATAATCAAAAATAGTACAATTTATAAGTAAAATCAAGGAAAAAAGGAGTAATTTAATATGAAAACATGAATAAAAGCAAATTTAAGTAAAATAACATTAGCATTAGCACTAACTGGTGCTACAACTGGAACAATAGGATTAATCATGGGGGGGTGCTTACCCATAATCTTAGTGGACTTAAATATTATTTAAATTCATATAAAAAACCTATAATGGGTGTTCAGAAAATATGAATGTCTGACATTCATGGTATTTCAGTTTCTATAAAAAGTGAATTTAAAATATACTTTGCTGATAATCCTAAAAAAACAAAATTTTATAATGGTGGAGATACTATTGAAAGAATAGATATACCATGAGATGGCAATTATCCATATGGTTATTTTAATAAATAACATTTAAATTTCTAAATTAATATAAGAAATATTTTCATTATATTTGTCAAATAAATTAATATTAGTTAAGTTTATTTCTTGTTTGTCAGTTATTAAAATTAAATAATAATTACCAGCACCAAATATTCCACTAATTTCAATCCGATTTAAATTATTAATTGGATTTTTAATTTGCAATTCAAATTCATTTTTATTATCAATTTGTAATATCTCTTCATAAAATTCTAATTTAGAAAATAATTGAGATTTATTTGAACCATATAAATTTAAAGCATTCTCAATTTTATTGTTACTAATAATTACTCTTGTAAAGTATTTTCCATATTCGCCATTTCCTAATGTTCAATCTGCTGGAATTAATGACGGAATATTATTGCTTTCTAATTCATTTGTAATAGATAATCAATTAAATTGATTATCATCAAGTTTAAATAATTCATTTTGACTAATATCATTATTTTTTAATTTAATATTATTCATATCTGTAAAATCAAAATATTCAGATTTTAGTATTACTTTTACATCTTTATATTTTCAACTATTATCCTTATTAGAATGTATAGGATTTGATTTTAATTCAAAATAATAAGGTAATAAAATTTTATTATCATCATTTAGACCTTTATTTATTGATAATGTTGAATAAATATACTTTGATAACATAATAAATACTTGTTTAAATATTTTAACTTGTTGCAAATTTATGTAATTTGGATAATCAAGTTCTCATTTTCTAAATAAATTAGTAATAACTTCATCAGGTTTTTGACCTAAGAATTTATTACGTAATTTTGCTATTTCATTTTTATCATCATAATCTGCGCCATCAAAATTTCTATTATAGTTATATGTGTAACTTAGCATATCTAATAATAACTGTTGTAAACTATCAATTGGTGGTTTATCATTTATTTCAATTTCTACATCATAAAATTTATTTGTTGTAGAAATAAATAAATTATAGTTACCTACTAAAAATCATGACTCTAATTTTTTATCTTTTAATTCTATTTCATCTGATAATGGTCATACTTTTAAATTTTTAGAAACATCATAACCTAATTTAGCATTTGTTACTCTTGCATTATTAATAATTTCTTTTCTTGTTTCAGTCCCTCCACCAATAGCAATTAAATCTAAAACTGATTTTTCTTCTCCAATAAATTGTTTTGCTAAGTTTCAAGGTAATATTTGTTCACTAAATCATTGTTGTAATATTCTAACTTTTGGTTGAGTTTCAATAGGCATTGATAATAGCGGAAATGCTATCTTATCTTTAACAAATAACTTTGGGTATACTTCCATATTGTCAACTTCACCAAGTACCTTTATATTGCCAAAAATCATGCTTCTAGGTGCTTTAATTTTTAAACCAGTTACTTTGGTATCTTTATCTAATGGTTTTTGTAATTTAATAATAATTGGATAACCATCTCTTGTTTTAAAATCTTTAATTTTAATAATAGTTATACTTTTAGTACTTCTTGTTTTTGGATTTTGATAAGGTTGTGAATAATTATTAATGATATATAAATTATCAATATTATTTTCAGTTAAAGGTTCATTAATAGATACAGCATATAACTTAAATTGATTTAATAAATTTATTTCTTGAAATATTAAATTTTTAATATCAGTCATACTATATTCAATTGTATTATCATTAATATTAGTACTTGCTCTTTGATTTAATTGCATAGTAAAATCAGATGTTTCAACAGCAGTAGTTTTTAATACTTTATCAATATCAATAAAACCTATTTTAATAGTATTTGCTGAAAATTTTAAACTATTATTTTCATTATTTTTAAATAAACGTTCAATTTCATAAATATATATCGTTCTTTTTTTAAATTCATCATATGCTCTATTAATATCTGGGTCACTAGTAGCACGCATCATATTAGTAAAGTCATAAGGAATGTTATCAATTAAATAATCATTTTCTACTTCTGCTTGATTAAGTTTAGTTTGTTTCTGTGGAAATTTCGTTTGTGGTTTGTTGTTGTTTTCCATTGTTCTCTCCTATTAATTGGTTATTTTCGGGATTAAATAATTTTAATTTAACTGTTAAATTATTAATTTCTTGATCATCATTAATATTAAATGTTTTACTATTTAATAAATCTTTATCTACACTTACTAATATTTGAATAAATTTAAGAATATCAATATTAAATTGTCATAATTTTTGTTCAATATAATTAATAGTTGAAATATTTACTGCTGTACTTTCGGGAACTGATTGTTGTGCTGATTTCTTTTGACTTGGTATATGAATACCACAACGTTTAAATATTTCATTAACATTTCAATCATATATATCAGTTAAATTTTTACCTTTAAAATTACTATTTGTCATATTGATATTTTCGTTTTGTTCATTATTATCTCCACCGCTTTTAAATATGTAATTTTTAGTAACTAATGTTCTTACTGCGTCTTCTATTAAAGATTGAACATTGCCATAAGTTTGACTAAATATAAATTTAGGTGAGTTTAAAATAGTATCTAAAACAATTTGTTCATAAATAACATCTAATGCTTTAATTTTATCCATTACTTTATTACAATCTGCTAGCTCATTTGCTTTATTTCTCATAATTGCTATTGGTATATAGTTAATATTTAGTGTTTGTTCTTGTGCTAAATTAGGGTTATTAATGAATGATTTAAAATCTAATGGAAATTGTTTTTTATTATCACTAATACTATAAATTGCACGATTAATAGTTATTTGTTCATTATTTAATGTATAAACTTCAAATAATCTTACCATTTGTGCATTTTGTTCATAACTATCATAAAAAATAGTACATTCAATTAATTTACCAGTAATATCATAAACTCTTTGTTGTATATCTACTACTTGAAAATATAAGTCATCATTAGCAATATAAATTAAATAAGCACTAATTCCTAATTTACTTAATTTAAAAATTGAATTTCAATTTTTTCTGTAAAATTCTTGTTGAATTAAATATTGTTTAATAGTTTCATTATTAATATCTAATGGAGCATTATATAAATTAGCATTATTTTCTGCTACAAAATCAGTGAAATAAGTTTCATGGTTAAAATCATTAAAACCAAAATAATTTAAAATTGAAGCATGAGTACTTTTATTTTTATTAGTTAAAAATTTTACTTTTTCATTTTGATTATCACTAATATTACTTTTTTCTTTTCTTTTAAATAGACTTAACATAATATTCACCACCTTTTTTTAAAATATTTGATTAATTTTTAATACAATTTTTATAATAATAAATATAATTAAACCTGCTGTTGCTGATGATAAAATTACTCCTATTAAACCTAAAATAATTTTTATAATTTTAAAAAACATAATATTATTCCTGTAATTCTTCTAATTTTTTAAAAATATAATCTCTACCCATACCCCACATTATTCTATTATTATAAATATTAATTTCAGTATCCGCATTAACATTATTATTTGATATTCATAAACTACTTTTTAAAACATTTGTATCTAATTGATAATAAAAATTAATTATTTGTCAACTATAATTTTTATTATTTTCTTTACTAGTATAATCACCAAAACTATAATATATTCTATAATGTGTTTTATCTTTAAATATATATTCTATATGTGTAATATTATTTTTATCTACTACGACTTTACCTACTTCTTTTCAATTTGAACCACTTGGACTGGGTTGTGGTTGTTTTTCTAATATTTCATTAATTGCTTGTAATAATTTTTTATTTTGAGTTTTTAATAATTTATATTCATTATTTTCTAATAAATCTTTACAAAGTAATGAATTTTCTTCATTATTTAATGCAATTTCATTTGTTTCAGTTTTATATTTAAAATAATCATTTGAAAATTTTTTATCTTTTATTTTTTCTTTTAATTCATTAATAGCACCGGCAATAGTTTTATCAGTAGTTTCTAAATTAGGAATTTCTGCACTAATAGCATTTATTTGAAATGCAATAGGAAATTGTGATTTTACATCTTCTAATTTTTTATCTACTTCTTCTTTTTTATAATAATCAGATAAATTAGGAATTTTATTATTGATTTCATTAATTGCAGGAACGATTTGTTTAGAAACTGTTTGTAAAGCATCATCATTGATATTTTGCTTTTTATCTAATAAATTATTAGTTTCTAGTTTTGTGTAATAATCATGTTCAGTACTTTCTTCTGTTATAAATTCAGTTGGTGTATCTATTCCTTGATATTGATATATTTCTTGTATATCACCAATTAAATTAATTTTTCCACGTTCAGGATAGGAATTACCTCCACCACTAAATTTTTTATTTCTATTGTCATAGTAAATAGTTCCAATATTTAAAATATTTTTATTTTGTATTTGTTCTTTATAAGTCATGGAATCAACATTTAACAATTCAAATTCATGAAAAATATTATTTAAATAAATTTTAATTATTTTATAAAATTTCATAAAGTTATTTTCTGTTGAATAGTGATAACTGATTTTAATAAAATATCATTTCAACATTTCTATATTATTATTTTCAACTTTTTTTCATAAAGGACTAGTTTCAATATTAAATCAATTATTTTTGATATCATCAATGTTTTCATTTGTTTTAGTTAATTCACTATTTAATTTGGTAATTTCATTTTCATTAGTAGTAATTCGTTTTTGTTGTTTAGCAGAAAAATCACAAGTTGGTGAATGAGTAAAATCACCAATTTGCGGATTATTTTGTAATGCTTCTGGTGGTAATGTTCCAATTTCATCTGGTCAATCTAAAATCATTGTTTCAGTTTCTTTATCATAACCAGTTGCAACATAACCTTTATTAACAAATTTACTAACAGGACCTCTATATATTTCATTTTCATTATCATCAACTAAATCATCATATAATTTAATTTGTTTTAATAATGTAAATTCTTTTTGTTCTTTAATTAATTCATCAACTTGATTTCTAGTATAAAATGCTTTTAAGTCAATTTTTTCAACATCTATTTCATCATTATTATAACTTGAAAATATTTGTTTTAATTCTGTTAATCTTGCTCATATTTTCATTCTACTAGGTGCTAAATCTCAAACATTAATTGTAGGAGTACTATTTGCACTAAATTGATTACCATTATTAAATTGAATAGTAGCATCAACATTAAATTCAATTGGTGTACGATTAAATACTCAATGTTCAACCATAACATAAACCATATCTCTTAATGTTTCTTTAATTAATTCATCTTTAAAACTATCAAAAGGAAATTTAGATAAAATAAAATCAAGATAAGCATTAATATCATTTTGCGCGCGAATAGCAAAAGTTATAAATCAATCATTAATATTTGGTCATGTTTGTATATATTGTTGTGGAGTTTCTGTAATTTTTCCAGTTAATGGATATCAGTTATTATAATTTTCAAGACTGACATCAGTTCAAAGTTTATTAATCATAATTTATCATTCCTTAAAAAATGCTTGTTTATAATGATGAGTATGTTTTTTTGTTTTTTTATGTGTTATATGTTCAATTTCTTTTTGTATTTTATTTTTACCTTTTTTTATTTTTTTCTTACTTTTTGTTACAACTTGACTATATGCAAACTTTTCTAAATGATGTAATAATCCAGTACCAAATAAAGTATTAACACTAAATTTTAAACCAACATTTTTAAATGATTTGTTAATATTTTCAATAGGATTATTAATAACATTTACTACTTTATGATAAGTTCTAATAGTTCTAAATATTTCTCTATATACTTTAAAACTATCTCTAATTACTTGTTGCACCACTGGTGGAGCAAATGCTATTGCTTTTAATCATTTATTTTGATTAACTCCATAACCAATGTATCAACCACTATATCAACGATATCAATGGAATGGATGTATTTGAGTAACAAAAGTTTTTGCTTTAAGAATACTATCAACAACTGTAATTGGTTTATATTTAGGATTGCGATGATAAATAGTAATTGCACATTTATCTAATGACAAAGGTTGAATTTTACAACCCATAAATACTGGTGAATTTAATGGAATTAATTGTGCATGTTTAATTGCTCTTTTTTCTGCACTAGTAAATAAATCAGTTGCTTTTTCTTTTAATTTCTGAATTTTTTCAAATACTTGTTTTTCTAACTTTTCAAATTTTTCTTGTAATTTATATATACTTTCTCGTATTTTTTCAAAATATGGTGTATCTTTTCAAAATTTATTTAAACCTTTTTTTAAATAAAATCTAATATCAAAATATTTAAAAGTTTGATTTGCTTTTAAAACAAGTTGATGAATAACATTATTTTTAAAATTAAATTTAATAGCATTAGCACGAATTTTTTGTAAATCTAAAATTAAAGTTTTTCCATATCTATTTTCTGTATGTATTGTATGAACTAAATTTAATCAATCATGTTGATTCATTTTTAATACTTCTTTTAAATCAGTATTAAATTTTTTTAAAAAGTTATTTGCTTTTTCAATATCTTTAATTTTAAATTTAGGAGTTAATTGTGGACTTAATTTTATTAATGTATTTTGTAATAATAAGTGTTCCATTAATTTTTCTGTTTCTAGTTTTTGAAAATTATTCTTATATTGTCTTTCAGCAACATATCCTAAATCTCGTAATACTGTTTCACGATTAGGAGTAAAACTATACTTCATTAAATAACGTTTATTACCAATAATTTTATCTGTTAAAATTTCTTTTCCACTTACTTGACTAATAATTTCTTGTAAGTTTTTTGCTTCTTTAATACCAACTTGTTCTAATGTTTTAGTTTTTTGTGCTAACTTAATAAATTTAGTTGTACGATAACCACGACTAATTTTATTAAGTCCAGCAAATGCTGGTAATATATTAAAAAAAGTATTTAATGGTGTTACATTTCCTTTTAAATAATCATAAACTTGATTAATAGTAAAATCAGTTAAAAATTCTACACCAATAGCACTAATACTAGCAATTAAATCACTTGCACCTAATCCAAGTGCTAAATCTTCACTTAAACCACCAGTAAAAGGAGCAAGTGCTACTGCTATAACTTGTACACCAATCATTTCTAAAATTTCTCATCATAAACTTTTATGTTCTTGTTGTTGACTAATTCTAGTATGTTTGGGTTTATTTATTTTTAAGAGTGTGGCTGTATTTGCTGTACCAATAGGCATAATTAATGTCCTTATTATTTAAGAGTTATTTTTATAGGATTTGTTGAACCTTGATAATTTGCATCATTAATATCTGCAGTAATAATTACATATAAATCTCCTGCTTTTTGATTTTGATTACTTACATCAGTTTTGCCTTGTGCATCACTAAAATATTTAATATTTGCATGTACTAAATCTAATGCTGGATTCAAACCAGTAATTTCTCTTGCATTTTTTATTGCTGTATCTAGTAATTGATTTTTTCTATTCGTATTAGCAGTAATATCAGTTGTTAAAATTGTAAGTTTACTACTTAAATCTGTTTTAGTAATAATTCCACATAGCATTCAACGTGATGTTGTTTCTTTTTTTGACATATAAGGAATTAATTGACCTAGTACTTCACCACCAACTTTATATGCTCTACCAAGTTTGCCATCAGCAATTTCTTGAACATAAACAATTGTTTGTTGTAACATATATCTTTTCATTGCTCTTGATGTTGCTAAAATAAAAGGTATAATTTGTTTTTTATTTTCACTATCAGTAAATGTCATATAATCATCCATTACAATTTGACATAATACACCTTTTATATATAAATCATTACCATTTAATCTTAGTTGTTGAGCAATTTGGTTATCTGTAATTAAACCTTTATTATTAGCCAAATAAACAATAGTATCATAAAGATTATTTGTAATAAAGAAACGACAATTTGCACTATTTCTTAATTGAAATAAAGTATTTCAAGCAGATAACATTGCCTGTATATGCCCTGTTGGTGATGTGTCACTAATTATTACTTTAGTTCCGTTATCGCTAATTACTTGTATATCATCAGTTGCTAATTTATCTGCTAAATCATTAGCGACTTCATATTGCATACTTTCTAATAAATTTTGTCCATTTTCAGCATTTAAGTCAATTGCTGCAATAGTTTCACCAGCAACATATAATTTTTCAATTATTTTTGGAATAGTATCAGTTTGTGCATAAGTTACATCTATTCTTTGACTTTTATCATTTCATGCAATAACTTTAATTGATGGGTCTTTTGGAACTTTAATAATAAATTCTATTTTAGTAGAATTAACTATTTCAATAGGAAAAAAGTTTGCTCATGGACTATTTGATTGTTTGAAAAATTCAATAAATTCTGGTGCTTCAACTAGTTTTTCTGTATTATTTAAGTTTGTTTGAATATTAATTGCCATTTTTATTTTCCTTTCTGTTATAAATTATTTTTCTTTTTATAATCCAATAAACTACTTTTTATTGAATTCGATTGATTTGTTAATATTGTTTCTTGTTTACCACCTGTATTAATTGGTTCTTTAAATACTGGTTGTTCTTTAATCATTTTTTTAATAGTGTCTTCTACTTTTGAATTTTCTATATTACTTGTTTTAAATTTTAAAAAATCATAAAATTCTTTTTTAACTTGATATTTTTTAAATATATTAAGCATTTCTTTTTCTTTAATTTCTTCATTAAGTTTATTTAACTTATTTTCTAATTCAACAATCTTAGTTTCTTGTTCTTTTTGCAAATCATTATTTTCAGTTAAAGGTTCAGTTGTTTCTTGAACATTAGTTTCATTTTCTAACATTTACATTACACCTTTATTTATTTTCTTTATTAATTTTTTCATTTAATTTTGCTAATTTTTTTTGATGTTTTATTACTTTATTATTTGCTCGAACATGTTTTGGAGTTGTAATAAATCGTTTAAATCAAACAATTAATTCTCTGCAAATTAATGTTCCTACACTTGTTCCAATAATGATTAATTCATGCAATAATTCTTTCATTTCAATATTTTCCTTTCAATTATTTATTTTTTAATTATTCGTCAAATTGACCACCATTAATTCTTTCAACCATTGACTGATAATTACTTATAATAGTTACTAATAAAGAAATTTCTTTATTTAATTGTTCCATCCTTTCTTTATGTATTTTTATTTCGTGATTATAATATTCAATTAATTTTTCTTTATTCATAAATTACTCACCTCCTTTATAAACTGTCATAATATGTAGTTGGTCTATATACTGGTGATATTCTATCTACAACATCATTAATTAATCTTGCATTTTCACTAGTAAATGTTGTTTCTTGCATTTCTTCAACATGATTAGTTGTTTCCATTGGTAGTAAATTATGGATAATTTCAGATGCACCAGCAATAATAGTCGGAACTGCATAAGCATTCATAAAATCATTATTAATACCCATAGCAACACCACTACTAATCAAACAACCACCAGTTGCCATATTTGCTATTTTACGTATAGTTTCAAATTTACTTGGTATTAATTCTGTAATTCCAGCAACCAAATTTGCAATACCATATGAATTTAAAGATATATAAGTATCTCAATCCATTAAAGATTGGTCATTAACATTATTGTTAGTTACTGATAATGTTAATGCTGGTCATGGCGGAGTTTCTGTAGTGGTTGTAGTTGGGGTGATAGGATTTATTGTTTCAGTAAATTTACTATAATTTGCTAAACCAATTGTTCCTAATCCTAATGCTATTTTTTTACTTGAATTTAATAGTTTACTTTTTAAATTTGGCATTTGATTTAAATTTCATATATCAATTCCTAATTTTTTAGAAAATAATAAAGCATTTATACTACCTAATATTGGATTACCAATAAGTTGACCATAGTATGCAGAAGTTCCTATCATACCAAATAATGGACTTGCTCCAGTTCTTATTAATTTTAATAAAGTGTAATTACTTGATTGTACAGTTATGTCATTTGGCATTTTCTTCTACTCCTTCTACTTTCTGTTTAATAAAAACTTCTATTCAACCTTGATAATTAAAGTTATCTCCAACTAAAATTGCAGTATTAGCATGTGGTTGAGAAACAATTAAATATTTAGCAATGACATTGGGATATTTTCATAAAATCAATGCTTTTATATCATTACTATCTGTTAAATCTTTGGGATTTGGTGAAAATATTTCTATTTTATCTTCACCAAATAAATCTTTTAATTTAATCATTATCAAATTCTCCATTTTCAATTCTTTCTTTTAAAGAAAAGACATATTCTGTATAAGTTCTATGTGGATTTTTATCATTTATAATTTCTGGAATGGCAACCCTTTTTAGGACTATTTTTTGGTAGACATTTGTTTTTGATAACTAATTGGAGTTAGGTAGTTTAGAGTACTGTGAATTCTTATGTTGTTATATCAATTGATGTAATCAAATAATTCTAATTTTAATTGGATTAATGATGTAAAATTTTTATCATTAATAAATTCAATTTTGAAAGTTTTAAAAGTTGCTTCAGCAACAGCATTGTCATAAGGACATCCTTTTTTGCTTAAAGATCGAGTTATGTTGAAAGCTAATAAAAGCTTATCAATAGTTTTATTATTGAATTCATTACCGCGATCAGTATGAAATATTTCAATATCTTTTAAACAGTGATTTGATTGCATAAATGCTTGATATACTAATGATGCATCTTTTTTAACTCCAACACTATGTCCAATAATTTCGCGGTTAAATAGGTCGATTAATAGGCAAATATAGTTTCATTTACCATTAACTTGAACATAAGTTAAATCACTAACAATAACTTCATTTTTAATTCTATTATTAAAGTTTCTATTAACAAGATTGGTTATTTGACTATCATTGACTTTATTATGATAATTTTTGAATGATAATTTAGTGTATTTTGATATTAAATTATGCTTATTCATAATTTCTTTAATTTTTCTGCGTGATAAATAAATTTCTTGGTTTGCTAGTATGACTTTTAATCTTCTAGTACCATAAACTTCTTTATTTTCTTTAAAAGCACTAATAACAGCTTGTTCATAAATATTATTTTGAATTTTATTTTTTTTCTTTAAATTAAAATAATATGTTGATTTAGAGAGTTTTAAAAAATGACACATTGTGCGAATTTTATATTTAGATTTATTATTTGCAATAATCTCTACTTTCTGCCTATTATTAGTGCTGCTTGCTTTAAAATATCAATTTTCATTCGTAACTGTTTTAATTCTTTATTTGCTTGAATTAATTGTTTTTCTAAATCTGAAAGATTATCTTTAGTTTTAAAACTACCTGAATTAGTAAATTGCTTAATTCAATTGTAAGTAGCTGCTCTTGTAACATTGTATTCTTTAACAAGGCAAGATACTGATTTGCCACTTTGATATAAAGCTACTATTTGTTTTTTAAATTCATCTGAATATGAGTTAATAGTGACCATAATTATAATTCCTTTCTTTTAACTAATTTGTTCACTTGTCTATGTAATTAGTGTCCAATAAAGTGTAACCCATCCATTTCATCGATATCTAAAATTAATTTTTCTTTATATTCATTAATATATTTTTGGACAATTTTTCTTCTTATATTTTCAACTTTTATCATATGTTTATCACAAAAATATCTTACTTGAACATTATCTTTATCTAATTTTGTTGGTAAATTATTACAATTTGTTATATGTTTACCAAGTTCATTAACTTCACTAAAACAACATGGTATATTTTCTTTATTGATTATCAATGTCTCCTAAATTTCTTCAACTTCTTCTATTTCATTTATTAACTGATTCTAATCAACAACTATTACAGGTATTGGATAAAAAGTTTTCTTTTACTTTATTGCACATAGAACATTTATCTTCATATTTCATATTATTTCTCCTTATTTTTAATTTGATTAGCAATTTCACTTAATATTTTTAATACTTTATATTCATTTTTTAATTCTTTACTAATAAATATTAAAAATATTATTAGTGTTATGCTTGTTATTAATATTGGTATTATTAATAAAATTTTTCATAATATCATTTTTTACTCTTTTCATTTTTTAAATCATTTAACATTTATTGAACAAAATGCACGATTTTTAGGAATATTTAAAGTGTTAAAAATTTGACCAGTTACAATAATTTCATCGTTTTTGTTTAATAAAATACAGCGTCTATAAAATTTTGGGTTGTTAAAAATTAAAGTAACATAGTTTAATCCATTTCATTGACCTCGAACACTATAATATAATTCTTTATTACCTTTTTCGTAATATTTTGTTTCAATAGTGTTACTCAGTTTTACTGTTAATTTGACATAATTGGCTTTCTCTTTCATTTTTATAATTCCTTAAATAATATTTAATATGCTTATATGCATCTTGTTCATGTTTTGTTAATTTTATATTTCCTTTATAATTTTCTATTTTGTTTTTATTTTTTGGTTCACTTTCTAAATAATCTCAATTCATAACATCTTCTGCTAATACTATTAAAGCACCAATAATTTTAGGAGTTGCTAATGGATTTGTTAATAATTGTTTTGAATTTAAAAAGAAATTTTCTACAATAACTAATATTTTTTTATTATCAAAATGTTTTTTAATTAATAAAAAGTATTCTTTAAATAGATTTTTGCTTTTTAAAACTGTTTTAGTTTTAAATGTTTCATTAAAAACAATATTATTAGTTTCATTTGAGTATATAATAATTCCATTACTACCAATACCAGCAGGGTCAATTCCAATAATTAAGTCATATTGCATTAATCAAATTAACCTCTAACAATTGTTTTAATAATTTCTAAATCACAATTACTTCAGCAATATTTACATTCTTCGATAAACTCTTTATGTCCACAAACTAAATTATTTTTTTGTAAACTATCAATTTGTTTGATTAATCCTACTTTATATTCAATAATCTTTTTTTCCATTATGTAAATCATCCCTTTTCAATTATTTTTGCTGTTTGTTTAAGGTATTTAGGTATTTTGTTATAACAACTGTCACATATTAAATAAGGTATTGGTCAATTTTTATATTTAATAGTTTTAGTAGAATTATTAATACATTCTTTTCAAACTTTATCCATACAAACTCTTAATTCACATTTTTTATTTTTATTATTCATAGTTTTTTTCTTTATAAATAAAATATCTTTTCATTATGAGTTGAAATATGTTTATAAGAAGTGACTATATAATTAATTGACAAATCATTATGGTTATATGGATTATTTAGTTTAAAACCTTTTCTGTTTTCTTCTCATGTAACATTATATTTAAAACAAGGATTAGTAATCTTTGTTTTACTATCAGTTATTTCACCAATAAATCAACTATTATGCTGTTCATAAAATGTTAATGGTTCAAGTTTTATATCATTAAGATAATATTCTTTGGGTGTTTCTGGTTTATTAACAGTTATTTTCTGTTCAGAAATATATGGTTCTAATAATTTTGTTAATTCATCACCATTTAATTCTCTTTTAATATTTTCAGAATTAAAAACCCAATATGTGTAATTATTATCAACAATAAAAGAATTATTTTTAATCATTCATTTTGGAAGTGATAATTTATATTCAACATAATCAATAAGAATAGATTGTGGTTTATCTTTAACAATTTGTTCTTTTTTAAATTCTATTTGCATAATAATCCTTTCCTAATATGTCCTGTTGCTTCTAGCATAAAGGACATATATTTTGATTTTTAAATTATTAATAATACTATTATTAGTTTTATTCATTCCAGAAATTCTGGGCTCAAAAATAAATTGTGAAATTTTAAAAAACATTGAGGCATTCGATTCAATATTTATTTAATTTATGTTTAATAAATTAATATTTTAATTGAACCGGCACCGCTCAATTTTTTTTACAAGTTTGAAATTTATTTTCTCGCCCAAAAAAATTTTTCAAAAAAAATAAAAAATAAAACCAACACTTGCTCACTGGGGAGTGGCAAGGTTGGTTAAATAAAGAATAGAATTAATACAATAGGTCCCTACAACAGGTCTATATATACTAGTTTCCAATTCGCTCCCACCCCAAGAATTACCATTAAATGGTTAGTATATTTTATTAGGTATCACTCCACTTTTTATTTATCCATGCAAGTCCACATGTTCTAGCTACTATTTTTAACAACTGTGTTGTAGTTCACTTTTTTAGTTCCCTAACACGTGTTGATAATAGCGTTAAAGAAGATTATTAATTATTAACTTTCTCCTACTTGGTCACTGCGTGTAGTAGATATTTAAAGGATGTTAATAATAAAAATTTTAAAATTTTACAATTACAAAAAAAAGACAAGAATTTTATTCTCGTCTTTTGTCATTTATTTTTAATTCAAGGATTTAAAAAAGAAAGGAGCTATTTTTAAAACTTTTTAGTTATCGACATCTTCGACACGCTCCCAATCTTATTTTGAATTTTTATATCAATTTCATAATATCAAGTGGTATCTACAACATTGCAAAGTGGTTCTTGTATTCAAGCATGGTACATTTTTCTTTCTTCAAATCCTTCTGGAAGTTTTATTTCTTCTTTAATTTCAGCAATTAATTTATATATACTTTTTATTTTTTTAACTTTACTATACATATCTTTTTATCTTCCTTTCAAAAAAATAAAAAACCCATATACTTTAAAAATTAAAATAATGAGTTGAAAACTTAAATTAAGTTTAAAAAATTATATCATAATATCTAGAATATTTGGTGTTAAATTTTTATACATATTTTTAAAATATAAAAAATAGTTATAGATAAATAAAACTACTCAATTGAGTAGTTTTATTTATCTTCTTCAATTTTTACTGTCATTTCTTGATCATCAAAAACAAATTTAACTTTTTTATCATCTTTTTTATTAACAGCATCACTGGGTTTATCATTTTTTTTATTTTCAAATAAAGGTTTTGGTTTTTTCTTTAATTCTTTTTCATTTTTTAAATAATATTTTTGAACTATATCAAAAAGTTCATTATTTAAACTACCATCTTTATATCTCTTTTTAAATTTATAAAAATACTTATAACGCTTATCTAAAATTATTGATTTAATTTCATTAAAGAGTATAAAAGCATTTCTACTTGAAAATTTATAATTATTTTTACCTATTTTTACTAAATTATCACTTATAATATTATTTATTTTAAACTTAAATCTTTTTCTTTTAAAAAGAAAAATAACTAAAATAAAAATAAAAGTTAGCATTAATAATAATATTGATAATCCTATGATTATTCAGTCCTTTATTGAAAAATCTGATCAATTAACTAAAAACATTATATTTAAATTATTTTGCATATAAATAACCCCCTAAATTTTCTTAATATATAAATTTGCGTCATTTTATAAACAAGTTCTTCTTATCTTTTATTTTGGATAAATTACATTTAAAATTACACTTCCAATAACTAAAGGGTCATCATAAGTCATTTCAACTGTTAAAGTAGTTGGTTTAATGTTCATATTATTATATTTTAAATTACCTAAAATAATTTTTTCTTTTATTAAATTTGATTGTGGATTATTTTCAATTAGTCTCTCTTTAATAACCTCCTTTACAGTTTCTGGACTTGTCATTTTCAATTTGTCTTCAGGTTTTAATTGCAGATTTGTTTTGTTTTTGAAAATTACTGCTAAAGTTTGTTTATTATCACTAATTGATGATTGTTTAGAGATCGAATCATTTGATTTTTTTTATTTTTTTCTTCCTCTTCTTCTTCTTTTTCTCCTTCTGTTTCGGCAATAGCTGTCATACCACCAGCAATGGTGGCTCCAATTAAAGCTGCAGAGCCGATAAGACCAGCAATAATTTTTGTTGATTTCTTCTTCTTTTTCTTTTCTTCTTCATCTTCTTCTGACATAAATTACAAACCTCTTTTCTAAGCCCTTAATTTTTTTCTAAGTTAATTTTACATGATTAAAAATAATCTATTGACATTTTACTTTTATTAGAGTAGAAATTTAAATAAACAATTAGTTGTATAAATTACTGATGTATTTTTTTATTTTTTGAAAATTAATAATCTTAAACATTAAAATAGTAATTATTATTACTTTTAATAAAGTTTTTTATCTTATTTTTTAAAGAACTTAGTAAAAATAAGATAAAATATTAATATTGCATTAAAGAAAAAGGTGAACGCATGTCATTTCAACAATTTAATTTACAACCATGACTAATTGAAAATTTAAAAAAAGAAAAACTAATTAATCCAACACCAGTCCAAACCGAAATTATTCCTTTAGCATTAACTAATAAAAACTTAATTATTAAAAGTGCTACTGGTAGTGGTAAAACTCATACTTATTTAATTCCAATTTTAAATAATTGTAATGTTACTTTAAAAGTAACACAAGCAGTTATTATTACACCTACTCGTGAACTTGCTCAACAAACGTTCAATTTTTTAAAAGCTTTAATCAAAGATCAAAATATTAGCATTGCTTGTTTAGTGGGTGGCAAAGATATTATTCGTCAAAGTAATAATTTAAGTAATAATCAACCACAAATTGTAATTGGAACTCCAACTAGATTAAAACGTTTATATGAACTTAATATGTTAGCAATTACTACTACTAACACTTTAGTTATTGATGAATGTGATATGTTATTTGATATGGGATTCATGGAAGATTTAGATTTTTTAATTACTAAAATGAATAAAAATACTCAAATTATGACTTTTTCAGCAACAATATTACCCCAACTAGTTACTTGATTAAAAAAATATATTACTAACGCTACTACAATTAGTATTGATAATAAATCTCAAAAAATTCAACATATTTTTATTAATCGTCATCATCAAGATAGTAAAAAACAACTACAATCATTATTAACAATGTTTGATCCTTATTTATGCTTAATTTTTGTTAATAACAAAGAAAATATTGAAGAAATTGCAAACGTCTTAATTGAAGAAAATAAAAAAGTAGCAATCTTACATGGTGGATTACCAGCACGAGAACGTTCTCAAACTTTTAAACGTATTAAAAATTTTGAATATCAATATGTTGTTTGTTCAGATATCGCAGCACGTGGTATTGATATTGAAGGGGTATCTCATGTTATCTCTTTACAATTACCGACAAATAATCTAGAATATTATTTTCATCGAGCAGGGCGAACAGGACGAGCTAACTATTCAGGTATTTCTTATGTATTTTATGATAAGAGTGATAATTCTACTATTCATAAGTTAAAAAATTTAAATGTTCCAATAGAATACTATAAAATTAAAGATAATAAGTTACTACCAGAAATTAGTAATGACAACATCGTTGCTCATAAACGAAAAATAGAAAGAAATAAAGAAGAGCAATATGTTATTAATCGCTTTAAAAAAAATAAAAATGTAACTCCTGGTTATAAGAAAAAATTTAATAAAGATTTAGAAGCAATAAAAAAAGAAACAAGAAAACAACACATTAAAGCATCAATTAAGAAAATTAAAAAAACACAAGCAATTGCAAGAAGAAAAAAACTTTTTGATGAAAATTAATAATGAAAGAGGAAGCAAGATGGAAAATGACAAATTAATTATTGGATCTCATGTTTCAATGAAAGCACCAAAATATTTATTGGGTGCTCTTGAAGAGGCTCTAAGTTATAATGCCAATACGTTTATGTTTTATACAGGTGCTCCACAAAATACAATTCGTAAACCAACCAAAGCATTATTTATTAAAGAATTTACAGAAAAACTAATTGAAAAAAATATTGATATTAATAATCTTATTGTTCATGCTCCTTACATTATTAATCTGGCTAATAGTATTAACAAAAGTACTTACCAATTAGCAGTAGATTTCTTACGACAAGAAATAATTCGCTGTCAAGATATTGGCATTAAAACTTTGGTTTTACATCCAGGTAGCGCTGTTGGTGCTTTACCACAAACTGCTTTAGAACAAATTGTTAAAGGACTAAATGCAGCATGTTTAGAAAAACAAACTGTAAAAATTGCTTTGGAAACAATGTCAGGAAAAGGTAGTGAAGTAGGAACTACTTTTGAACAACTTCAATATATTATTAATAATGTAAAAAGACCCGAACTAATTGGTGTTTGTTGAGATACTTGTCACTTATCTGATGCTGGTTATGATCTTAATAATAATTTAGAACAAATAATACAAAAATTTGATCAACTTATTGGATTAGATAAATTATTAGTTATTCATGTTAATGATTCTAAAAACCCAATCAATGCTCATAAAGATCGTCATGCTAACTTAGGAATGGGTTATCTTGGTTTTCAAACTTTAATTAACATTATTTATCATCCATTGTTGCTTACTAAAATAAAAATTTTAGAAACGCCATGAATTAATGGTCATCCACCTTATTTACATGAAATTAAAATGATAAGAACAAAAAAATATAATAAAGAAATTTTAGAATCATTAGGAACTAGCAAATAATGAAAAGAATTGGCATTTTTGGTGGAACTTTTGATCCATTTCATAATCAACATTTAAACATTGCAAATACAGCTTATCATAAACTTTCACTTGATGAAGTTTGAATTTTACCAACAAAACAAAATCCGTTAAAAGATAGTGTCAGTGCCAGCGATCAACAAAGAGTCGATATGATTAATTTAGTTATTAAAAACTATTCTTGAATAAAATTAAATGATTATGAACTAACAAGTAAGCAACCTAGTTATACTATTAATACTATTAACTACTTTATTGAAAACTATCCAAATCACAAATTCTTTTTTATTATTGGTTCTGATAATTTATATACCTTAAATAAATGACAAGGAATTGAACAGTTAATTAATTTAGTTAAAATTATTGTTGTTAATCGCCCTCATTATCGTAAAACATTAGAACTAATGTCAAAATACAAATGTCAAAATTTAGTAGTTCGACCAAGCAGTGATATTAGCTCTGCCAAAATTAGAAATGGTGAAATTATTAATCAAATCGATATTAAAATTAATGATTATATTAACAATAATTTAATATATAGTTATGAGCGTTTAAAAGCAAATTTGGATAACAATAGAACTGAACATTGTATTAATGTTGGTAAAATGGCTGCTAAATTAGCAATCCATTATAACGAAGATGCTAATAAAGCCCTAATTGCTGGAACTTATCATGACCTTTGCAAACAATGAAGTAAAAATAAAATGACTAAATTTTTAACAAAATATAATAAAGAAATTTTACAAGAACCATTTCCAGTTTGACATGGTTATGTAGCAGCATTGTATTTAAAAAATCATTATCAGTACCATGATGATTTAGTTCTTCATGCAATTGCTAAACACACTACTGGTGCAAACGAAATGAAAACTTTAGAATTAATAGTATTATTAGCAGATAAAATATCAATTGAACGTAACCATTATTATGTTGAAGAATTAAGAAAACTTGCCTTTCAAGATTTAACTGTTGCTTTTAAATACTATCTAGAAATTTTAAAAAAGCATTTACTAGAGCAAAAAAAACCATTAAATAATAAGTTTTTAACAATATATGAAACGTGAAGTAATAAAAATTAACAAATAGTATCTATAGTAAAATACTTATTTATTAATTATTTAATATATAATATTAAAGAAAAGGGAAGTATAACTTAAAACAGAAGATGTATTTGTTCAGTAATGATTGCAAAATTGAATACTGATATTTATTAAGTGATTGATTTAAAAAACCAGAATATAAAGATACTTTAAATTATATAATAGATAGTAATTGTCGTTATTTTTTTAATTATATTCCATTAAAAGAATTGGGTTTACCACTATAACAAATAAAAATAAATTATTAATAAGGAGAACAAATATTATGTCCAAAAAAAATAAAACAAAAATTACTGCTTCGCCGACAAAAGAAAATACAACAGCAAAAATAAAAAAAAGCGTGACTGATTATAATGAATTAAAAATAAAAAAAAGTGGTTTCTTAAGCGCAGTTATTAAATACTTTAAAAAATATCCACTACTTTATCTAATTGCAATACTAACCACTATTGCTTCTTCAATAATTTCAGTAATTATTCCTAAAATTACTAATAATTTTTTAGCTACCCCCGATGGTTTTCAATGAGAAAAAATTACTACTTTAGCTTATATTTTAATTAGTTTACAAATTGCATCAGGATTATTTATGTACTTTCGTAATTTAACAGGAAGCATCATTGGTGTTAAAGTTGAAATTGAATATCGAAATAAAGTTTTAAAACATTTACTAGATTTAGATATGTCATATTATGAAGATCGCAAAATTGGTGACACTTTAACAAAACTAATTAGTGATACTAGTGTTATTGGTGAAAATATGCAATCTATTCTTTTAACTATGCTTAGTTCAATTGTGACTTTTTTTGGTTCAATTTACGTTATTTTTTCTTTAAATTGACAATTATCATTAATTGTTTTAGGTATTGTTTTATCAATTTTAATAATATCAGTATTAAATGTTCAAATTATTCGTTATTTAAACTATAAATGAAGAAAAGTTTACACTGAAGTTAATGCTGATATTACTGATCGACTAAATACTATTACTTTAATTAAAAGTAATGCTACAGAAAAAAGTGAAAATAAAAGATTTTCTAATGAACATCTTAAATATTATCAAGCAGCAAAAAAAACTATTACTTTTGAAAGTTTTACTAGAGCATTACTAATTACATTACTAACAGGAATTAACATTGTTGGTTTAGTTGCTGGTTTCATGTTTGTAAGTAAACACATCATTAGTGTTTCAACACTAATTGCTTTTTTATTAGCAGTCAACACTTTAATTTTCCCAGTTATTCAAAGTATTCAATTCTTAGGTAATTGAGCTAAAACATCAACTTCAATTTTAAGAGTTAATGAAATTCTTAATATTAAACCAAAAATAGTTAATAAAGAAAAAGCCTTACCAGTAAAACAAATTACTAGTGATATTATTTTTGAAAATGTTAATTTCCGCTATGATGAAAAAGAAGACTGAATTTTAAATAACTTCTCTTTCACTTTTGAAAAAGGTAAAAGTTATGCTATTGTTGGTGCAACTGGTGTCGGAAAAACTACTATTTCTAAGTTATTACTACGTTACTATGACCCTGCTGAAGGAAGAATTTTAATTAATAATAATACTGATTTACGTGATATTGACTTAGCACAATACTTACATCATATTGGCTATATTGAACAAGATCCACAAATTTTATTTGGCACATTTGCCGAAAACATTAGTTATACTAAGCAAGGACCAACTTTAGAAGAAATCAAAATTGCTGCAAGTAAAGCTAACTTACATGATTACATTGAACAATTACCTAATGGTTATAATACAATTTTAGGTGAACGTGGGATTAACTTATCTGGTGGTCAAAAACAAAGAGTAGCTATTGCTCGTATCTTTTTAAAAAATCCAGAACTATTAATTTTAGATGAAGCTACTAGTGCTTTAGATAATATTGTCGAAAAGGAAATACAAGCACAATTTAATAAATTAATGATTGGTCGTACTAGTATTATTATTGCCCATCGTTTATCAACAATTAAAACTGTTGATAAGATTTTAGTTTTAGAAAAAGAAAAAGGTTTAGTTCAAGTTGGTACTTTTGATGAATTAAAAGTTAAAGAATGTCACTTTAAACATTTATATGAAGCTGGAATTATGGGGTAAAATTTTTAATGAACCATTAATATTCCCATATTTAAATTAAAAAATAAAATTAATATTTTCAAATTTAGTAAGGAATATAATAATATGAAAAATAATAATTCCTATGAAGATAAACTTAATGCAATAGTTAAATTAGAAAGTTATATATTTGAATATATAGATTTTTTTGTTTCAGTTTTATTAAATGAGGCTTCTAAAGAAAAAAAGTGATCTTATGATCAAAAACAAATACAAAAATTACTAAATGCTAGAGTTAATATTACAAGTATTAGTAATGATTTAATTATATTAGAAAAATCTAAATGTAGTATTATCACTAATATTAGAACTTTAGTAAATTATTTATATGATGTGTATGAACTTGTTTATTTTTCTTTTGAAATTTTAAACATATATAAAAGTAAAAATTTAACTAAAAAAAATAAAAGTAAAATAAATAAAATTAAAAATAATTTTGAGAAATTAAATATTATTTTTTGATTAAAATTTATGCGTAATTTATTAACACATAGTATTTTTATGTAAGGTTACAATTCAGAAAAAAAGCAAGTATCATATGAAAATTTAAAAACAAAATTAAATTTTGCAGTTAAAAATAATTTAATTATGTTATCTGAAAAACAGATTTTTAATAAAAACAAAATTATTAATCAACAACTAAAAAAAATGGATTATGATAATTTAATTATTAATAGTTTTATTCATTATTTTAAAATAGTTAATGATAATGAAAGAAGTACATGAATTTTAAATCTTATTAAAGAAGAAAAAATGGAAAAATATATTTCAATCAATCAAATAAATTCAAATCCTAATTATTTATGAATTTGAGTTGATACTAATTATAATTATTATGAATTTATTGATAATAGAAAAAATTATATATTTATTTTTGGATTTAATGTTATTAAAACATTAAAATTATTTGTAGAAGAAATTTGCAAAATTTTAAATCAAATTTTAACAGAATTAAAAGCTCCTAGACTAGTAATAAGTACTGAAAATTTTCAAATTAAATCTTTTTTTGAATCTATGAGAAAAGTTAAATAAATATTTAACTCATAATTGTAGAATTTCGCTAAAAGTACTATAATATAAATAAAGATAGTTTAATATCGTTATAATTTTAATGATGATATAAACTTTATATCTTTATTAAAATTATATATTAACTTTAAAGGTATAAAATATGAGAAAAACAATAAATATTTTAACAGTTGGTATTTTTTCACTAGCAACAAGTACCACTATTTTAACTAGTGTGAATCACTTTAATAGTAGCAAAAATGATTTACAAAAAGCAAACGCCACTACTAATCAAACATCATTATTTAATAATCAATATCAATATTTAAATAATAGTGACTGAATTACTAACCAATCAACAACCGATCATAAATTTTATAGTTATGATACTTCAGCATTAAAAAGTTATACTTTTACCAATGCTAGAAACGTCTTCTTAGTAGATACAACAGGTAACCTAGTTTATAATACCAAAGTTACTATTCCTAATGAAGATAAATTAAATATTGAAAATACAAAACAAGAAATGAACAGCCACAAAAAAGTAACATCACTTAAAAGCAATCCTAATTATTCTGATGCTTACAATTTTAGTGAATATCAACAAAATAATTTTATTGGTGACAATAATTGAACATATTTACAATTTGGTGGTCTTGAACAAAATATTGATATTTCTAACATTGCTGGTGCTTCTAAAATTGAAAATAATAACAATCTTAGTGAGAACTTAGGATTATATTACATTGCTGATGCTGCTATTAATAATAAAATTTCTTTAGCAATAGCTTATAATATTAGTCAACAATTCATTAATAAAAGCAGTTTAAACAAACTAATTAGTAACCAATTAACAAATAATATTATTAACTTAATTGTTGAAAATAATAACATCTTTAACTTTATTAAAAATTCACCCCTTTTCCTAAATATAAAAGATTATTCATTAAATTTTATTTTTGATAATGATAATAACTTAGTAGCAATTTACTATACAAAATGAAATGTCCAAAATATAAAACAAAGTATTAACTATCATTATAAAGAAGACTTTAGCAATATTAATAAAAATGATTGATCAAAAAATAGTGATCAACAAATCATTTTAAATTGAACTAAATATGCAAAAAATTGAGAACAATTTTCACAACTTTATCCTAAATTTAATTTTAATAATTCTAAACTATCAATTAATAATATGGGTACATATAAAGAAAATAATAATCTTACTGGTGATACTAATAATATTACTACTAATAAAAATATTAAATATGAACTACAAAATCCTTATAATGTTGTAGCAATTTCTGATCTTATTATTCAACTTCCAATTATTGAACTTTATGTATACCATGATGATAATAATATTTATTATCAATGAAATGCACGTGTTACTTCATCACCAAATTTAATTGCTGGTTGTAGTTTAGCAATTGATTTAGATAATATTAGTTTTCAATTTAAAAAATAATTAAATTTAATATATAAAAAATGGGAAATGTTTAGTAATCTGTGTAACTTACAAAAATAACTATGTTTAATTAATTCTAGTAAATATAATTAAATGACTAGAAAGAGTGAGTTACAGATGGCTAAAAAAGATAACTTTAATAATAATGATCCAATATCAAAAGCAGTAGATTTATTACTAGAAAATACTGAAGATTTAACAACAGTTTTTAAACCTGGCGGTTTATATAAAGAATTAACAAAAAGATTAGTTGAAAAAATGTTGAATTCTGAAATGCAAAATTATTTAGGATATGAAAAAAATCAACATAGTACTACTGAAAATGCTCGTAATGGTACAAGTTCAAAAAAATTAATAACTCAACAAGGTAAAATTGAAATTGATGTACCAAGAGATCGCAATAGTAATTTTACTCCTGTAATAGTTCCTAAAAGGCAAAGAAGATTTGATGGTTTTGATCAACAAGTTCTTTCCTTGTATGCAAAAGGAATGACATTATCTGACATTAGAATGCAGTTGCAAGAGTTATATCATGGTGCTGATATTAGTGAAAGTGTTATTAGTCAAATTACTGATGATGTTATTGATGATGTTAAAGCATGACAAAATCGACCATTAGAAAGTATTTATCCTATTGTTTATTTTGATTGTATAGTAGTTAAAGTACGACAAGATAAACGGATTATTAACAAATCAGTTTATATAGCATTAGGAGTTGATTTAGAAGGCAAAAAAGATGTTTTAGGATTATGAATTAGTGAAAATGAAGGTTCTAAGTTTTGATTATCTAATTTCACAGAAATGAAAAATCGTGGCTTAAATGATATTCTTATTGCTTGTAGTGATAATTTAACAGGCATGTCAGAAGCAATACAATCAGTTTATCCTAAAACAGAACATCAATTATGCATTGTTCATCAAATTAGAAATAGTTTAAAATATGTTTCATACAAACATCGAAAAGGTCTAGTTGCAGATTTAAAACCAATTTATAGTGCATGTAGTGAAGAACAAGCAATGCAAGCTTTAGAATCGTTTGAAAGTAAATGAAATAAACAATATCCTCAAATTACTAAATCTTGATATAAAAATTGAGATAATTTAATGGTTTTTATTAGTTATCCAGTAGAAATCAAAAGAGTGATTTATACTACAAATGCTATTGAATCTGTTAATAGTCAATTACGAAAAATCATCAGAAATAAAAAAGTTTTTCCTAATGATATGGCAGTTTTCAAAATATTTTACTTGGCAATTGAAAATATAACAAAAAAATGAACATTGCCTATTCAAAATTGAAATACAGCAATTGCTCATTTTATGATAAAATTTGAAGACAGAATTAATCTAAATTAGTAACTTTGTAAAACAAAGATACACAGATTATTAAAAAGCCTCAAAAAATGATGCCTTAATTAAGGCATTATTTTTACAATGAATGTTGTCTTACACTACTTTGATTAGATGCTGATGGTTGGTTTTCTGCCATTTGATTAGAATTATTAATTAAATATTCTTCGTGAATTTCTAAACACTCAACTTTAAGGTTTTCAATTATTTTTAAAAATTCTGGATTATTAGATGTTTTATATTTTCTAGCATTACGTCAATTATAATCTTGACCTGTGACATCTATTTTTTCTTTTACTTCATTAAGTTCTGACATAATTGACATTAATTGTTTAATATTAGGATTTGTTTTTGACTTCTCCTCGTTTAATTGTTGTTTAATATATTGTACTAGTCCAGCTGTTTGCATATAGGCAGGAGTTCCTACAGAATCTGAAATATCACCTAATATTTCTTTTTTAGTTTTATCAATTCTTCTTTCTACTTCAATTTTATTTTCAATTTCTTCTAATAAACCTTCAATTTCATTCATTAATTCTTTTTGATCTGTAATAATATTCATAATTTTTATCTTCCTTTTCACATATAATTTTAATTTAATAAAACCTAGTATAGTTAAATTACTATACTAGGTATGAACAATTATTAAATTATAAATACTATTATAACTATAAAATAAAAATTACGCAATCAACTATTATTTACTATTTTTAAATTTTCTAATTATTTTTTGATCTAATATCATAAATAATCATTATATATGTTCTTTTTCTATTCAAGTTAAAATATCTTCTAAAATAATATTAATATTGGGTTCATTTAAAATCGCATGATTACCTTCTTCATAAAAACTATAAGTTATCCCTTGTCTTCAACGTTTATTATTTTTTGCAATTTTATCAAAATCAGCAAATATATCTTTTGCAGATTGAACAATCAAAACCGGACATTTAGCACTATTAAGATTTTTTGGTACTTGTTTACTTAATTTTTGTGCTTGTAAGGAAAATAATAATGTAAATTTCATATTAGTCATTGCTCTAATTTTCCCTTTTTTAATATAATTAGAATTAATAGAAATTGTTTCCATATCAAAAGTAATAGGTAATGGATGATGTTTATAAAATAGAAATCCTCAAATTGCATGACAAACTAATGAAGGTTTTATTTTAAATATTTGTTTCTTAGTAACAAAATTAGTTAAAATTGCACCATCAATCATTTTTGGTAATCTTTTAATTGCTAATGCTGTTAATGCAGAACCTAATGATTCACCCATTAATAAAATTTTTTTATTAGGATAACGTTCATTCAAAACCGTTATAATATCTTTAATATCATTAATAGTTGTTCCTAAAGTATGATATTTTCATTTTTCATTTTCTCCTCAACCTCGTTGATCAAAACTTAAAAATGAAATACCATGTTTAGTAAAAAACTTAGCAGCTGTTTTAAAGTCTGTTAAAGAGGCACCCATACCATGAATACCAATAATAATATATTTACTATTATCAACAAATTTAAATTCAGTATGTAAAAAATAGTTATCCCTAGTGATGATTCCCTCGTTACTTCATTGTGGAAAATGACGATTCAGTTCTCAGTGATAATCAATATGGAAAATTTGATAAATTCTATATAAAATATAAAGTATTATTAACATAGCTAAAACTACGATAAGTATTGCTCATCAATAATGTTGCCAAAAATTATCCATAATAAATGATACCCTCCAATAATATATAAATACTTATTAATATTTTATCAAATTAATTTTATTTTTATTAAAACAAAACCTTAAATGGTTTTGTTTTAATAAAAATATTTATTTCTTAGTGACTTCAGCAATTAATTGACCAACCGTTACTTGTTCATCATCTTTTACTACTTGCTTTACAACATAACCTTCCATTGTTTCATTAGTGAAAACAATTGGTGTTGTTACTTTTTTACCTTTATTCTTAACTTCTTGTAAATTAGCAACTACCATTACTTCTGATTTTTTAATTGGTTTACCTTGTTCAACTTTAATATCAAAGCCCTTACCAGCTAATTCAACAGTATCAATACCAATATGAACTAAACATTCAATACCTGTATTTACATCTTTAATACCATAAGCATGTCCTGTATTAAATACTGTTGCTAATTTTCCATCAAATGGTGATACAAATTCAACTCCATCTTTACCTTTATATTCAGGAATAATAGCAAAACCAGTCCCTAACATTTTCTGAGCAAATACTGGATCTTCAACTTTACTAAGGTTAATAACTTTACCAGTAACTGGTGCATAAATTAATAAAGGTAATTGTTTTTTTTTCTTGAAAAACATATGTCGATTCTCCTCAAAATTATGTAAATTAGATGTTTATAATTTTAACATTAAATAATGTAACTTTAAAAATAAATAATATTTTTATTTTTTTGATAAAAATTTTTCTACTAATGATTTAACTTCTTCATTGGTTTCACATTGTAATGCTTTTGATGCTAATATTTCTGTATCCTTTTTATTTAAAGTACTAATAATTTTTCTAGTTTCTAAAATACTAGATGCAGACATTGAAAATTCATCTAGCCCTAGACCAACTAGTAGTGGAACAGCAATTTTATCACCAGCCATTTCACCACACATGGCAACAGGACGATTATATTTATGTCCACCATCAATTGTCATCTTAATCAAACGTAAAATTGATGGATGATATGGTTGATATAAATAAGACACTTTTTCTGACATACGATCAGCGGCTAAACTATATTGAATTAAATCATTAGTTCCAATTGAAAAGAAATCCGCATATTTAGCAAATATTTCTGCATTAACTGCTGCTGCTGGAATTTCAATCATCATTCCAACTTGAATATCATCACTAACTTTAACTTTTTCTTTAATTAATTCTTTTTTGCAAGTTTCATATAATGATTTAGCTGCTTTAAATTCTTCAACAGTAGCAATCATTGGAAACATAATAGCTAATTTACCAAAAGCTGAAGCACGAATTAAAGCACGTAACTGAGTTTTAAAAATATCTTTACGATCTAAACACAAACGAATGGCACGATAACCAAGGAAAGGATTCATTTCTTTTGGTAAATCTAAATATGATAATTCTTTATCACCACCAATATCTAAAGTTCTAATAACAACTTTATGTTTAGTAGCAGACAATACTTTTTTATATTCTTCAAATTGAATATCATCACTTGGAAAATCACTACTTTCCATATAAAGAAATTCACTTCTAAAAAGTCCTACTCCTTGTGCATCATATTCAATTGCTTTAATCATATCTTTAGGTGAACCAATATTTGCTTCTAACTTTACTTCATGATTATCACTGGTTTTAGTTAATTTACCTTTAAATACTAATAATTCTTTTTGTTCTTCAATTCATGCGTTTTGTTTAGCAACTCATTTATTTTTTTCACTACTATTTAAATCAATTTCAATTTCACCACTATTACCATCTAATACACAAAATTGATTATTTTTTACTTTTGTAGTAACATTTTTTAACCCAAGAACTGCTGGAATACCAAGACTACGAGCCATAATTGCTGCATGAGAAGTTCTACCACCAATATCACATAAAAATCCTTTAACAAACTTAGGATTCAATTGACTTGTTTCTGAAGGTGTTAGATCATGACTAACAATAATTGTTTCTTCTTTAATTGCACTTAAATCAATAGTTTTAATATTTAAAATTTTACGTAAAATTCGATCACGAACATCAATAAAATCAGCAGCACGTTCACGAAAATAATCATCATCCATTGCTTGCAATGTTGCAATTGCTTTATTAGCAGTACTTTCTAAAGCATTAGCAGCATTATATTTTTCTTCTTTAATTAACTTTTCAGTATCTTTAATTAATACTGGATCAGTTGTTACTAAAAAATGAGCTTCAAAAACAGCGGCTTTTTCTTCACCCAAAGTTTTTGTTGTATTTTGGATGAGTTGTTTAATTTCATCACCTGCTATTTTTAAGGCATCATGTAACTTTTTAACTTCTCCTTCTATTTCTTTTTCATTAATTTTTTTAGGATTAGTTTTGATAGTTTCATGTTTTAAGATTAATGCTTTGGCTAGAGCAATGCCATTACTAGCACCAATACCTTTCATTTTTAACATTATATATATTTCACTCCTTATAAAATATGTTTATTAATAGTCTACTAAATTATAATAAAAAAAATCAAATATTGTATAAAATATTTATTATAATTTAAACTTTTTATAAATAAAAATGATTTTAATATTTTTAAATATTTTTCATATTGGAATGGCAACCCTTTTTAGGACTATTTTTTGGTAGACATTTGTTTTTTAAATTCATCTGAATATGAGTTAATAGTGACCATAATTATAATTCCTTTCTTTTAACTAATTTGTTCACTTGTCTATGTAATTAGTGTCCAATAAAGTGTAACCCATCCAAAAGTTTTAAAAGTTGCTTCAGCAACAGCATTGTCATAAGGACATCCTTTTTTGCTTAAAGATCGAGTTATGTTGAAAGCTAATAAAAGCTTATCAATAGTTTTATTATTGAATTCATTACCGCGATCAGTATGAAATATTTCAATATCTTTTAAACAGTGATTTGATTGCATAAATGCTTGATATACTAATGATGCATCTTTTTTAACTCCAACACTATGTCCAATAAAGTGTAACCCATCCATACTTTTAATTTCATTAAAAGTAGGAATCTTTTCACTATATTAATATAATTAGATAGTTACGCATTGGATAAGAGAACGATCATGATTATGATTATTATTAGGAATAAGAGATTCTCTATCTGAGTTATTTATATCTTGCACATCATTTTCATCTCATTCATTAATATTATTAATATGACCATTTATTCTTCTAGTAAGAAAACTTCTTCCATCACTAGCAGTATTTCCATTTGCTTGATTTATTATATTTGGTAATTCAGATAATACTTCATCAATAATCTTTTGTTGTTCTTTTTGTTTATATTTTAATTTAAAAGCTGGTTTCATTTTATTTGTTAAATTATATAAATCAGAACTAGTTACACCAAGTGCTGATAATACCATTCCTAATTTTGGAAATGTTTCTTTAAATTGAATTCAAGCTTTTTTTCAATCTCCTTTATTTTGTGTAACATCTGCTGCATAAGTTTTAATAGCATTAGTAATGGCGCTAATAAAAAGAAAACTAACGATAAAGACTCCTAATTGACTTAATTTATTTTGATTTTTAACTCAATTTTTAAATGATTGTAGCAATGTATGATCATTATTTTGAGGGCAAAAATAATTTTTTACTGGTTCAAAAATTGTATTTAATGCATTTTTAATAAAATATTCATTAACAAATCTCATTACTGTAGCACGAACAATAGTTGAAATAATATTATTAATTGATACTATATCTTCTGTATAAGATTCTCATGTTAATGTTTCAGCAGTATAAGCAGAAGAAGCAGTAATAACTAAATGATTTATTAATAATGTTGTTAAAAAAAAGTTAGTATTGAATAAACTATTTTTTATAATTTCTTTAATAGAATAGTCTTCATTTTTTAAATCAGTTTTTGATAATTTACTTAATTCATTTAAAAGTTCTTTTAAAAAATCATTACTGATTTCTGCACGAATTAAAGAATTAAATTTTTCAAAAGTAAATTCATCATTAAAATCAATATTTTTTAATTCATCTTTAATATGATTTATTACATCATGTTTTTTGATAATTGTTGACAAATTAGTACACAAATTATCTAAGTTCGAATTAATTTTATTTAATTTTTCATATTCTTTAAATTCTAAATGTTTTTCTAATTTATTAATAATAATTTCGAATGGTAAATATTCATCTAATTCTTTTTTTGTGTTAATTGATTTGAAGGTAATAAATCAATAATACTTTTTAATCCAAATGGATAGTAAGATAAAAAATAAGATGTAAGTGTATCAACACCAGCCATAGCATAATTTTCAGGAATTTTTAATGATTCTCACATTCCTTTGCCTAATATTTCTAATTGTTCTATAAAAGTTTTACCTATTATAGACTTTTCTGATACTACAGCTATTGAAAAATATCTTTGTGCTACTCTAATTGAAATACCTGTTAATAATACAATTGGAGAAGATAAATATTCAATAGTTTTTCAACAACAATTATTTGAACTTATTTCACTTTCTTTTTTAATAAATTTTGGTAAATTTTCATAAATTTCTCCTAAATAATCAAAATATATTCTTGCTTTATTTTTATATTTTTGTTCATCACTATTTCAATATTGATTAATGTAATTGGTATAATAATGAATTCTTAAATTAATATTTGCAAGTTCTGCAATAATTTTTTTAGTTTTAGTAATAACTATTTCATTATTATTTTCTACTCCCACCACTAAAGATTCCATATTTTGATTTCTTATACTGGCACTATTACCATTTATTGGACACATTTGTCTTTGCTTCTTTCCTTTTTAAACTTATATTAATAACACGTTTTCTCTATTATGTATAATTAAAATTTTATTGCATAAAGATTGAGAAAAGTTTCCAAAGATTTTTTAAACATATTTTAAAATTAACATAATATTTTCATTTTCTTTTTAAAGAAATATAGGTTTTATTTTGAAATTTTAATATTTATGTTAAATGTTCTATTTATATGTTTCTATATTAATTCAATTTGCTTATATTTCTTGATTTTATTCCAATATCTCTTTTTAAGAGAACTATTTAAATTAAAACTAAAAGTTCATAATATATATTTTTTATATATAAGAAATTATTGTTTTACTTACAAAGAATAATTGAATCAACTAAATTTCATTTTTTCTATCAATATGTAAAAGAAAAACCCCATAAATAATATATTGTAATTTCATTAAATAAAAAATAAGAATATATAACTAGATTTATTTTAAAATAACAATATATTTTTCCTTTAAGACATTACAAAAAAACATAAAAAAACTACTTAGTAAAAATAAAAAATAATACTAGTAGGCTAATAACCAATAATTTTGTGTGTCTTAAATTTATTATAAAACCGCAACTTTGAAAATCAATAAAATTTTATTAATTTTATTATTAAAATATCATTTTAAATAAAAAAATTAGCACCCTTATTATGGTGCTAATTTAATAATATTTTTATAATATTTTATTATCTTGATTTTTTGTTCATAGTAAAGCTAATGAAATAATAGCAGCAGTAATACAACCATAAAAGTAATAAAATACATAATCTCAGTTTTCATTACCAATACCAGCAATTACTACTTTTGAAAAAAGAGCATCACCAAGAAAATAACCAGATAATCCTGTAAATCCTGAAGCAGTAGCAGCTGCTTTCTTATTTGTTAGTTCAATAGCAGTAGCACCAATCATTGCTTGTGGCATATAAACACCAAAACCAGCAATAATTAAAGCAGTAATAAGCATAGGCATATTACCACGAGGAGCAACTTGCAATAAAACCAGTCCACAAAGTGCAATTAATAATCCAAATATCATTAATGGTGCTTTACGATTATTAAAAAATCACTTAGCAAAATATGCTGCAGAAATACCACCAAATAAACCAGATAATTCAAAACAGGCAGCAAATCATTTACTATGTTTTAAATCTAAACCATGAACATCTTTCATTAAAATTAATGTTCATCCTGCCAGTCCTTGTCGTACAACATATACTCAAATATTAGCAAATGCTAATATTCATAAAAATTTATTTTTTAAAATATACTTTACAAAAATTTCTTTTCAATTAAGTTCTGCTTTTTCTTCTTTATGTTCTAGAACACCTTTTCATTTTTCAACAGTAGGTAACCCTTCTGCTTCGGGGCGATCACGTAATCCTCATAAACATAATGGAATCATAGCTAAAGCAAAAATACTAGGAATTCAAAAATATAAACCATAAATTGTTCCACCCGGATCAAGTACTGTTACTAAAGAAATAACAACAACTGGTAATAAAGCAGCACCAATATTTTGTCCTGAGTTTCAAATTCCAATACGTCCTGAACGTTCTTTATCAGTAAATCAATGAGAAAATAGTCTAGCTGTAGCTGGTCAACCCATACCTTGGAAAACAGCCAACATCGCAATCAAACTCAACATCATTACAAATGGGCCAACACTAATTTTAGTTCCAGCAAAAGCAACTACACCACCCATAATAATATTTAAAATAGAAGAAACAAATAATCCAACAATCATGATTACTCTTCCTGAACTACGGTCAGCGACATTTCCAACAATAAATTTAGCACCACCATAAACAACCGCAAAAATTGTTCCCATTAAAGCATACTCCATTTTAGTTATGCTACCATTGCTTTCTAAAGCAGAACCCGCTACTGTATACGCTTGACGAGTAAAGTAGTAAAGAATATATGATAAAATGCTAAAACCAAAAACTTGATTACGCAAAATAATAAATTTTTTATTAACTTGCTTTAAGTCTTCACTAAAAATTTCTTTTTTTGCAGGTGGCTTAAAAACACATGCAAGTCTATTAAAAACAGACATTTTTTACTCTCCTTCTAAAAGGATGCATAAATTATAGTAACCCAAATAACCTGCTCTTAAAAACTTAATATAAACATACTTTAACACATAGGTTTTTACAATTTTTGTTTTTGTGGAAAAATAAATAATATTAAAAATTAAAAAATAACTCTCTACCAAACTATTTTTTTGAAATACCATAAATAAATATTAACTCTACACCTTTTAAAATTCATTTACATCTATTTATTAAACAGTTTTATAAAATATACTAATAATTTATTTATCCCCTTCTCAAATTGTTTAGTCCTAACCTATATATTTCAGATTATAACAGATATATTCTAAAATTGAAAAGATATTTCTTTAATTTTAAACAAAATAATTTACAATTTTCTTATAAATTTATTCTAAAAAAATTATAAATATTTATATAGTAATAACTAAAATTAAAAAAAATATTTTATCGTTTAATGTTTTAAAAATTAAAACTAATGATAAAATTAAACCATAAAATAAATTAAAAGAAAAGGTAGTGAACACATGCATAATGAAAGCAAAATACAACATATTAATTCTATAAAAGAAGTTGAGCAACTTTTACAATCAAAAAAAATAACAGTAATTGATTTTTCAGCAGAATGATGTGGTCCTTGTAAAATGTTAGGGCCAAGATTTGAAAATGTTGCTAATGACGAAAAACACAAAAATATTAATTTTATTAAAGTTGATGTTGACAAAGCTAAAGAACTAGCAAAAGAGTATGAAATCCAATCAATTCCAACATTAATTTATTTTAATAAAGAAGGAAAAGAAGTTAAAAAAACTTTTGGTTTAGTTTCTGAAAAAGATATGACTAATATTATCGAAGAAATGGGAAAATAAGGTATTTATAATGGCTATTAAATTAATTGTTCTTGATCTAGATGGAACTTTACTAAAAAGTAGATGAAAAATTCATCCTAAAAATCTAATTGCAATTCAAAAAGCATATCAAAAAAATATTAAAGTTATTATTGCAACAGGAAGAGCACCAAGTTCAACCATTGATATTGCAAAAGCATGTTTAATGCACGAAAAAACCGGTCATATTATTTGTTATAATGGTGGTAACATCCTTGATATTACTAATGATAATAGATTAGATATATTATATGAAAAATCATTAACAAAAGAGCAAATACAAACAATAGTTAAATTTGCTAATAAAAATAATTTAGCAATGTGAGGATATAGTACCGATAATAAAACAGGCTTAATTAATCGCAGATCACTAAAAGTTAAAATTATGGAAAATTTTAATAACCTACCAACTAAACAAATTGATGAGAATACCGATGAGGGTATGTATAAAATTTTATTATTTTGTAAAAAGAAAAAACAAGTTAATCCAATTTTAGAACAATTAAATACTATAAAAGATTTAGAACTTGCTACTTCTTCTCATAGTGTTATCGAAATTAATCCAATTGGTATTAATAAAGCTGCTGCTGTACAATTTTTATGCAAAAAATGAAATATTACTCCTGACCAAGTACTAGCTTGTGGTGATGGTATGAATGATTATAAATTAATAAAGTGGGCTAAATATGGTATTGCAATGCAAAATGCTCATCCTAATTTAAAAGAAATAGCATATGATGTTACTAGTAAAAATACTTGTGGTGGTGTTGCAAAAGCTATCGATAAATATGTATTTCCTAAATCAGAGTTTGAATAAATAATAGTTTAATTTTCTAATATAGTTTATTATCAAATATAACTTTAAAAATGCTGGTAATTGTCCAGCATTTTTAATTCAATATCCTTTATACTTAACTAAATATTTTTATTTTTAATTTTTCTTAATTAAACTTATTTATTTAACTGTTAAACACATCAATTATTTCATTGTAGAAATAAAAGACACATCGTTTATATCTATATTAGAAGTTAAAGTTTTAGTTCCTCCACTAGCACTTTCTTCTATTTGTATATCTAAGTAAACATTATGATCATCATGTCAAATATTAATTCAAATAGCTAAAGTTGCCCAATATAAAAATACACTATCATGACTATAAACTTTAAATTGAATAGTTATAGTTTCCGTAATATTTTTTGTTGCAACACTCATATTACTTTTTTTATCTGTCCCTCCTGGTGTTACTGCAGAAATAAAAGAATTATTATCAAAAGTAATAGTAGAAAAAATATTAGTAAAATCAGTTCAATTATTAGCATACTTCGTTCAATCATTAAATATAATTTTAGTATCACTTGTATATCCATTATTAGAAGAAGTACCGTTATAACTATCACTATATTTATAATTTAAATTTTTAGTAACTGGATCAGCATTTCATTTGTTATAATAAATTTCAATTAAATTATTATCTTTATCAAAAATATAGTTTAATGAATAGTTTTTGTCGCTAATATTAAATGGTAGATTATAAATAAAATTATAAATATCTTTATTATCAATAATTAAATCAATAATTTTAGTAACTAATTCATTATTAATTTGTTCTTTTAAACTACTTTGACTAATAAAATAATTAGCTAATTGTTGAGCAATCGTTCTATCAATTTTATTAGATAATGTTGCTTTAGCAATATAATATAGACCCAATGTTTCACTTAAATTATCACTATGTTCAACTTTATCAGCACCTGCTTGTTGTGAAATATCAATGTGTTTTTCAATTCCACCTTGCTGAATTAACTTTCAATCTTGATTATCACCACTAAAATAAGAAGTACTATATTTACTTTTACTATATGGATTATATGTATCTTTAATAGTAGTTACTTTTTTAGTATTATTCATTTCTTGTTTAGTATTTTCAATATCTGATTTATCTTTATCAGGAACAATGACTTTGGTATTATAAACTAGATTACCTGTTGTATCTACTAAAAAAGTATTTTGAGCATTGGCAAAAGTATAATTTTTTAATGCTGAAGTATCATAACTGTAAAACTTATAATCAGTTATTGATTGGTTAGTAATTCAATCACTAGTATCTAAAACATTTCATTGATTATTAAATAATGAATTTGTAGAATTCTTTATTGATGATTTATTTGTTAAGCTACTGTTATTAACAATATTATCATTAATACTATTAATAACAGTATTACTTGTTAAAGTTAATGTTGTTAATGTACTTAATGTCATTAGTAATTGTTTCATTCATATACCTACCTTTTAAATAATACAATTTTAATAATTAGATATCTTTTTATATATACTCATTAAAATTATAACGATATTGAACTTATATCGTTATTTATAATATAACACAAATTTTTCTTATTTTTTTTAATAAAATCTCATTTAAAAATGTCTAAAAATTAACCTAATATTTGGAATTAAGTTAATAATAAAAAAATATATTATAATTAAACTATACACAGATAGAACTTTTGTTCTTAATGATGTTTAGAGAGAGGTGAAAGTAATGGAATTTGATTTTGATGTTATTACTATTGGTGCTGGTGTTATTGGTGCTGCTATTAGTGATGAATTATCAAAAAGAAACTTAAAAGTAGTTATTTTAGAAAAAAATTTAAGAATTGCCCAAGAAACATCAGAAGGAAATTCTGGAGTCATTCATGGTGGATTTGATCCAACACCAGGAAAACTAAATGCTAAATTAAATCTAGAGGGCAGAAAATTATATGAAAATGATTGATTTAAAAATTTAGATTTTCCATGAAAAAAAATTGATTCTTTAATACTTGCTTTTAGCAAAGAAGAAAACTCAGAAATACAAAAATTATATGCACGCGGTATTACTAATGGTCTTGCTAAAAAAGAATTATCAATATTAACAAGAGAAGAAGTAATTTCATTAGAACCTAATGTTAATCCAAAAGTTACTAGTGCACTACTTTGTTCTGCTTCATATGCTGTTGATCCAGTATTATTAACACAATCTTTAATTAATCGCATGATTAAAAATAAAGGACAACTAAAAGTTGATCATCAAGTAATTAATATTGAAACATTAAATTCAGGTTTTCGAGTTACTTGTTTAAATAATCAAAAAAAAGTAACTTTTACTTCAAAATATATTATTAATGCTGCTGGTCATTATGCTGATGATATTGTAAAGTTAATAAATTGTCAAGATTTCACTTTAAAAACTAGAAGAGGACAGTATTGTATTCTTGAAAAAACCGAAAATCATATTATAAATAATCACATTCTATTTATGATACCTACTATTCATGGTAAAGGAGTAATAGTTGCCCCAATGCTTGATGGTCATATCTTGGTGGGTCCTACTTCTCATGAAAATGTACCGAAAAGTGATACTAGATTAATTACAATTGAAGATATTGAACTTATTAATAAAATTGGTCTAAAAATTATTCCAACTTTAAATATTAATAAAACTTGTAAAGTAATTAGTGGTTCACGAGCAATTTGTGTTGAAACTGATGATTTTTTCATAAAATTTGCTAGTAATAATCCTAACTTTATTAATGTTGCTGGTATTAAATCACCAGGTCTAAGTTCAGCACCAGCAATTGCTTTACTAGTAGCAAATATGATAAAAAATATTTAATTTAAGGAGGAAAATATTATGCCAGAAGTCTCACAAGTAATTATTGGTGAACTATTTGGCACATTTATCCTAATTTTACTAGGAAATTGTGTTGTTGCCAACGTTTTATTAAAAAAAACAAAGGGAGAAAATAGTGGTTGGCTTGTTATTTGTACTGGATGAGGATTTGCTGTTGCTATTGCTGCAATGTTAAGTGGAATTTCAGGAGCACATTTAAATCCAGCTGTTACTATTGGATTATGAGTTGCTAATAAAAAAACAGCTTTTATTGGGGAAAACTTCCTTTATATTCCATTTTATATTTTATTTCAATTTTTAGGTGCAATGTTAGGACAATTAGTTGTTTACTTAGCATATTTTAAACAATATAACATTACTGAAGATAATAATAAAATTTTAGCAACTTTTGCAACAGCCCCAGCCGAACGTAGTTATATTTGAAATACTATAACAGAAATTATTGGAACATTTATGCTAGTTATGATTGTTTGTGCTACTATTGGTATTAAAAATTTAGTTATTAATTATAAAATATTTAATAGTGGTTCTGCGTTTATTACTGGACCTGCGACTGTTGGTATTGGTGTTATGGTTATTGGACTTGCTATTGGTGGACCAACAGGTTTTGCTATTAATCCAGCTCGAGATTTAGGACCAAGAATTATTCATGCTATTTTACCAATAGCAAATAAAGGAAGTTCTGATTGAAAATATGCTCCAGTGCCTGTTATTGGACCAATTTTAGGAGCAATTATTGCTGGTGGTTTAATTCAAGTAATTGAAATACTTTAATAAAAGTACAGAAAGGATAAATAATATGTCAGAAGAAAAAAAATATATTATGGCATTAGATGAAGGTACATCTAGTTGTCGTACTTTAATTATTGATAAAGAAGGAAAAATTACTGGTATCCATCAAATTGATATACCTCAGCACTACCCCCCTCAATCAGGTTGAGTTGAACATGATGCACTTGGAATTTGAAATAATCAATTAACAACAATGCAACAAGCTTTAAATAAAAGTAATATTAAATCTAATCAAATTGAAGCAATTGGTATTACTAATCAACGTGAAACAACAGTAGTATGAAATCGTGATACAGGTTTACCAATTTATAACGCTATTGTTTGACAAGATCGCAGAACAGCAGATTACTGTGAAGAGTTAACAAAAAAAGGATGAAAAGAAAAAATTCATAAAAAAACCGGCTTACTAATTGATTCTTATTTTTCTGCTACTAAAATAAAATGAATTTTAGATAATGTTAAAAATGCACGTGAATTAGCAAAAAAAGGAAAACTAGCTTTTGGTACTATTGATAGTTGATTAATTTATAAAATGACAAATGGTATTGAAAATAATGTTGAAAAAACTAAACATGTTATTGATATTACAAATGCTTCACGAACAATGTTATTCAACATTAATACTAAAAAATGAGATGAAGAATTACTAGAATTATTTGATATTCCTAAAAATATGCTACCAGAAGTAGTTGCCAGTTCAGGTAAAATTGGAACTACTTATAAAGGAATGTTATTCCAAAATGATGAGCAAGAAATTCCTATTACTGCTGCAATTGGTGATCAACAAGCTGCATTATTTGGTCAATTATGTTTAACACCTGGTGAAATCAAAAATACTTATGGTACTGGTTGTTTTATTTTAATGAACATTGGAAATACTCCTCTTTTTTCAAAACAAGGTTTACTAACCACTATTGCTTATCAAATATTAGGCGAAGAACCAGTTTTTGCTTTAGAAGGTTCAGTTTTTATTGCAGGAGCTGCTGTTCAGTTTTTACGTGATCAATTACGAATGTTATATCGTTCCGATGAAAGTCTATGATATTCACAAATTGTTGATCCTAAAGAAGAACAGCGTATTTATGTAGTACCTGCTTTTGTTGGTTTGGGTGCCCCTTATTGAGATTCAACAGCACGTGGTGCTATATTTGGTTTAGAACGTGGTACGAAACGTGAACATATTGTTAAAGGTACCATTGAATCATTAGCTTATCAGTCACAAGATGTTATTCTGGCAATGCAAGCAGATGTTAAATTAAATAAAGATTTAAAAGATTTAAAAATTAAGATTAAAGTTGATGGTGGAGCAAGTAATAATTCATATATTATGCAATTCCAAAGTGACATTAGTCGTACTAATTTAATTAAACCTAAAAATACTGAGACTACAGCAATGGGTACTGCTTACTTAGCAGGACTTGCAATTGGATTTTGAAATATTAATGATATTAAAAAAATAAATAAAATTGAAAAAGAATATAAACCAATTATGACAGAAAAAAAAGCAGAAACTTTTTATAAGGGTTGACAAGAAGCAGTTAAAAGAACACGTGGTTGAACTACTTCTATTAAATAAAAATAACTGAATTGACAGTATAAAATAATTAAGTAAATTTACTTAATTATTTTATTTTGTTTTTTTAGTTGTTAAGAATATAAATCTAATTCATCACTTAAAGTAAATACTACTCCAGCAAACTCTTGTGAAATATCTGAAGAAGTGTTGGAATGGCAACCCTTTTTAGGACTATTTTTTGGTAGACATTTGTTTTTGATAACTAATTGGAGTTAGGTAGTTTAGAGTACTGTGAATTCTTATGTTGTTATATCAATTGATGTAATCAAATAATTCTAATTTTAATTGGATTAATGATGTAAAATTTTTATCATTAATAAATTCAATTTTGAAAGTTTTAAAAGTTGCTTCAGCAACAGCATTGTCATAAGGACATCCTTTTTTGCTTAAAGATCGAGTTATGTTGAAAGCTAATAAAAGCTTATCAATAGTTTTATTATTGAATTCATTACCGCGATCAGTATGAAATATTTCAATATCTTTTAAACAGTGATTTGATTGCATAAATGCTTGATATACTAATGATGCATCTTTTTTAACTCCAACACTATGTCCAATAATTTCGCGGTTAAATAGGTCGATTAATAGGCAAATATAGTTTCATTTACCATTAACTTGAACATAAGTTAAATCACTAACAATAACTTCATTTTTAATTCTATTATTAAAGTTTCTATTAACAAGATTGGTTATTTGACTATCATTGACTTTATTATGATAATTTTTGAATGATAATTTAGTGTATTTTGATATTAAATTATGCTTATTCATAATTTCTTTAATTTTTCTGCGTGATAAATAAATTTCTTGGTTTGCTAGTATGACTTTTAATCTTCTAGTACCATAAACTTCTTTATTTTCTTTAAAAGCACTAATAACAGCTTGTTCATAAATATTATTTTGAATTTTATTTTTTTTCTTTAAATTAAAATAATATGTTGATTTAGAGAGTTTTAAAAAATGACACATTGTGCGAATTTTATATTTAGATTTATTATTTGCAATAATCTCTACTTTCTGCCTATTATTAGTGCTGCTTGCTTTAAAATATCAATTTCCATTCGTAACTGTTTTAATTCTTTATTTGCTTGAATTAATTGTTTTTCTAAATCTGAAAGATTATCTTTAGTTTTAAAACTACCTGAATTAGTAAATTGCTTAATTCAATTGTAAGTAGCTGCTCTTGTAACATTGTATTCTTTAACAAGGCAAGATACTGATTTGCCACTTTGATATAAAGCTACTATTTGTTTTTTAAATTCATCTGAATATGAGTTAATAGTGACCATAATTATAATTCCTTTCTTTTAACTAATTTGTTCACTTGTCTATGTAATTAGTGTCCAATAAAGTGTAACCCATCCATGTAACCCATCCACTTCAAAAATAGATATTGTACTACTATTAGATATGCTAGAAAAATCACCACTTGAACCCAATAAACTTATTGCACTATCATCAGACATTCTACGAATATTAGGATTTTGTTTACCTGTAAATAAAGGAGACATTTTAAACACTTCTTTCATATATAATAATATTTTTTTAAGTTGCTACTTTTTTAAAATAAAAAGTAGCTTCCAGTAATATAATTATTACGTGAAACTACTTCTTTTAGTCGCATATATTATTTAACCTAAAAAGGTATGAAAAAATAATAGCATGTGTTTTATAACTTGTCTATATTTTTTTAATTTTTTTAAAACAAAAATAGTTATAAAAGTAATTTTTATTATTAATTTTTATCTTTTCAAAAAGGAACTAAAAATTTATTAATTAACTATTAGTAGTAAAAATAAAAGTTAAACCTTCATATTTATTACCAAAAGCAATATCCTTTGAATTTTTACCCTCTAATCCAATTTTTATATAATCATAATATTTATCACCAAATTTTTTATTACCAGTAATAGCAATAACATTATTATATCCACCAGCATTTAACAAATATGGTTTAAAATTATCAAAAGTTAACCAAGTAACGGGTTTTTTTGGAATAAAATTTAACAATGGAACTAAAATATTACCAAGTAAAGGGTTTTTCACTTCTTCAGAAGGAATTCACTCTTGAAATGATTTTCAAAAATTTTCAGCTGCAGCTGAATTATTTCTTAAATATTGTTCTTTTTGATTTTTTTCTTCTCTTTTAAAAGTAGCACCAGCAGTAACTAAATCATTATAAAATCCACCACTATCCTTTTTATTAATTGATAAATATTGTGTTCCATTAACTAATGGTTCTAATTTTTCATTTATATAATCTTGTAATGGACTAAAATTAGCATTAAAACTACAATCTTTTACTGCAGAATTATTATAAATAGTTAAATGAATTTTAATGTTAGTACTATTAATTTTTTTTATTTCATCTTGACCATTAGTAATTTCATAAGTAATATTACTAAAATCTTCTGGAGCAGTATTAAACAAGTTCCAAATATTGTCTTCAATTAATTTTTTAAAATCAGAAACATGAGTTTTATTTTCGGGTTTTAAAAAATTAGTAAAATTGGGATAAGTATTATTAGCAATTAAATTTGCAGCATCTTCTAATAATTGCTGATAATCAACTGATGAATTGTGAAAAACATCACATGCGCTAATATTAATACTAGTAATACTAGTAAATGCAAAAACACTTATAATTTTTAATATTTTTTTCATAATAAACTTCCTTAGATAATCACTACTTTTTTAGTATTATCTTCAAATTTTTCTTTTTTGTATTAATAATTCTATTTTTAATTTGTGAAATTTCAGCGTGATCTGTTATTTCATAAAATAAATGATAATAAATATATTTCAACTCACTAACTTTAATATTTTGTTTTTCAACAAATATTAGAAATTGATAAATTTCATGTAAAAGTTCAAATATTTTATTTTTTTCTTCATTAGTTAATACTTTTTGTTTTAATTCATTTCGAATAATTATTGGTGCTTCTTTAACAAATAGAAAATCACTAATGATATTTTTATAATCTCAATTATAAAATATTTTAAAATCATCAACTTTGGTTTTAACATCTTTAATATTTTTTAAAATAGTTTTAACATCGTTTTTAACTAAACTTTGAATAAAGACTGCTAATATTAATGCTAAAGAACTAGCGGGAATAAAGTACTTTAAAACTTGATCAATGTTAATAGCACCCTTAGTAAAATTCAAAATTGAATTTTTTACAATTAAATATAAAACTTCAAAACCTAAAATAATAAATAATGATCGTTTTTCTATATCTTTTCATCAAGGATTACCAAGAATCTGATTTTTTTCTTCTAATATTTTTTCTAAAATAATATAAATAATAAAATAACAAAATCAATAAATTAAAACAAATAATGTGGTAAAAACATTAGTAAAACAAAAAATATAAGTAATGTTTCTAGCAACATTTAATACTAATAAAGCTTTAAAAATAAAGAAATTATTTTCAAAATTTGAAATTACCTTATATTTATTTTCAATATATTTTTTCATTCAACATCTGATTTGAATAAATATTAAAGTATTACTTGCAATACAACTACTAAAAATAGCAATATATAAATAAGTTTTTAAAGTAATAATAGTTTCATCAGTAATACTAGCATTATTAAAAAAATCAAATGTTTAAATTTTATTAAAAATACTACTTTTAACTTCTCATAAAATTGCACAAATAATCAAACAAATTGTTAACAATATTCATAAGATCGTCTGCATCAAATATTTATTGTTAAATCATTTTCAACTTGATTTTAATAATTGATAGTTATTCATAATTTTATCTACCTTATTTTTAAATTATTGTAAAGTAATTTATATAAATTATTATTATAATTGTAAGCTATTAACTCACATTTGTGCTTGCGTTAAATTTAAAATATCTTTACTAATCATTGCTAATAATTTATTAATAAACTTTTCAAGATTAGTAGTAGTGGGTAAAACCATCAATTTTCCTTTTCCATCATTATATGGATTTTTTCCTAATTCATATTTTCAACTTAATGTTAATTGTTCATTTTCTATGTGAATAACTGGTAAATCCTTATTTCCTAAACTATAAGCAAATTCATTAAGTAAATTCATTACTTTTGGTTCTAAAATTAATCTTAATTTAATTTGATTATCACATTTTACTTCAAATAAATCTTCAAATAAATGTGATTCTAATTGAACTTTCTTTTTACTACGAAATTTTTTTGAAAATATATTACGTGGTGTTAATGTCATTGTAAAATTATTATTCCTAATAATAGTTGTGTAATAAACAAAACGTGTATAATAACAAGTAATTTTTTCTGTTTCAATAACTTGAGCAGCACTATTATATCCAGAACTTGTTTCATACATAACTTTTTGGTTAATGATACTTCCATAGTTAAAATTTTGACCATTAATACTTCCTATCATTACTTGTTCGCAATAATTATAATAATAATTAGGTTGTTCATCTAAAGGTAAATTACCTTGTGGTTCAATTGTTCAATAATCACTAATAGTTGTTAAATTCATTTGTGAATTATTATCTTTAATAACTCATTGATAATAGTTAATAATTGGTAATTCTTCTATTAATTTTTCATGAATTTTAGTTTTTAATACAAAACTCTGTACTAATAAAAAACATCCAACAATAAATCCAATAATACTAATAATGGTAAATGGTTTTTTAATAAATGATGATTTGTTAATACCAATACTAGCACCAATAGCAATTAGAGCAATAATGGTAGTAATAATTCATAAACTAATTCATAAACGATTATTTATTAATTTAATTCATCAATGATTACTACTATTATTATAGTCAGTATGAATATTATTAACAATCTCATTTACAACCTTTGGCGATAAATTATGTTTCATAATTATTCCATTCTTTTTTAATTCTTAATATAGTTTATAACTAATTTTGTTTTATAAAAAATAGAAAAAGACTAACTATAGATGTAATAATCTATTTAGAAGTCTAAAAACCTATTATTATAAAACTAATTACATTATAACATATATATTATTAGTTTTTTTCTAAAAAATCATTAATTTCAGTAATATTAACAGGTGCATTTTGTGGAAGTTTACCTGCATTACCACCATGCATATATTTTGCAGGAACTGCTACCATAAAAACTTTAGGATCGATTCGAACTATTTTTGTTTTAAAAAAATTATATTCTAATAATGACATTGTTGTCATCATCATTTTATATTCATTACCTGAATACAAACCTTTCACATTTCAAACATTACCACCACGTAAATAATTATTTTGATAAATATCATTACGGATTTGCTCTAATTCATTAGAAATAATAAAGACACTCATCAACATATATTTTGGATAAACTCTATTCATAACAAAAGCTGCTACATAAATATAAACAAGCGTTGACATAAAATAAGGTCTAACTAAAAAATTATCAACAAGACTAGTTTTCTGTAAAAAAGTTCCATCAAGAATTAAAACAATAACAACAATAATAATATTAGTATTTCTAATAATAGTAGCAATTGAATATTTACGTTTCATAGAAATATAAGTACTAATAAAATCCATACCACCACTAGATCCACCAGTTTTAAATAAAATACCAATACCAGCACCATAAATTAATCCACCTAAAGCAGCAAAAATAAAAGTACGTGGTAAAACTAAGTGCCAATAATCTGTAGTACCTTTTAATGGCTCATTACCTAAAACTTGAAAATTTTTAAGAACATCAATTGATGTTAACAAAAAGTTAATTCCGTTTTGAAATAACAAATAAATAATAGTATAAAGAGTAAAACGAAATCCAACCTTGAATAATCCTCAAATAATGATAGGACCATTAATAAGAAAATATACTGGATAAAATCAAAATGCTTGGGTTGTTTCTTGTTCAGTAATACTGCCATTATAAGATAAGGCAATAAATTTAGCTATTAATTGTGCAAAAGCTGATAAACCATTAGTATATAAACCAGCACGATTAATAAAATAAAAAAAGGAAACAGTTGTTAAAAAAGCACCAATAAAAATTAATAATAAATTTTTGGAAATTATTTTTCAATTAAAGTTTTTTCATGAAGAATGGATCTCTTGCTTAACACCAATATTTTTAAAAGTAAAGGCATCAACAATTAACGGTGGCTCTTTATCTTTATTTTTTGCTTCTGAATTATTGGACATATTAAACTCCTTTTTAACTATTAAATTGAAGTATTGTTGGAACATAATTACTATCATCATAAGGCGAAGGTAAAGACATGTCAATTAATGAATCTTGAAAACTAATCACAAAATTAACTTTAAGTTCTAATTTATTAGGCCCAGAACTTGTAACTTTTTGACCATCAATTCCTTTGATATTAATATTAACAGAATTAACATGAGGATTATTATTTAATGCTAAACTTATTCCTTCTTGAACTAAAGTTTTAGTTTTTTGAGAAAAATCAGCATATGTTTTATCAATATCAGGTTTAGTTTTTTCATCAACACTAATTGGTACTATTTGTTCTGATAATTTAGTAACATCACTAACACAACTATAAACTATGTAATCGCTTTGTGTATAAGAACATTTTATATTAAAAGTTTTTTTTATGTATTGTTCAACTTTAAAACTTTTATCATTATTTACTACTCCAACTTGATAAGTAATATTAATACTAATTCTACCAGTTGAAGTATCAACATCTCAAGTTCTTGATTTTGTTAATTCATCTATTTTACCATTATCAATCGTAAAATAATAACATTTAGTACCCACTTCTAATTGACTATCAAATCAAGTTGGTTCTTTAATATTTGCTTTATCTAAAATTAATTTGGCAAGTGATTGTGCAAGACTGTTTTCTAATGCTTCATTTTTAATAACTTGTTCTTTTTCAGGTCTTTGACCATCAATAGGAACATCCACTGGTTTTTTAATACCAACTTTTGACAAAGTTGCTTCTCAACCATTATAATTACCATTACCATTAGTAATTGCTTTTAAAATACTATCTTGTTGTTGATCAGAACAAGCTAAAACTGGCGTTACTATTCCACTACCAAAAGCAATAGTACCCATTAATGTTAAAATTTTTTGGGAGCGTACCGATGTTGTCAATAATATTCAAATTTGTCTTAAAATTATAAAGTTAGACGAGAATAATTTTGACTTCAATATGCAATTGTATGTTAATCTTAACACTTGAAAAATATTAGTCAACAATAATACTTAATTTTGTCATTATTTAGTGATAATTTCCTATTAGTTATCGAGTGAAAATTTCTCAAAAAGTGAAGTTAAATATACTTGGTGATAAAAATGGAAAGAAGCATGACTATGAAAGAAAAATATAAATACAAAATTATAAATGACATTGTTATTAATAAATTATCTAAACATCAAGCCAAAAATAAACTTAACCTAACTATTAGAAGAATTAACCAATTAATTCAAATTTTTAATAAAGAAGGTAAAGTTGGTTTTATTCATAAATCTCGCAATAAAATTTCTAATAAGGCAACAAAAATAGAAATTAAAAATAAAATTATAAACTTATATAAAACAAAATATTATAATTTTAATTTTCAACATTTTCAGGAAAAATTAATTAATGAAGAAAACACTAAAATTGCATATAGTACAGTTTATAATCTATTAATTCAAGAAAAAATCACTTCACCAAAAAGACATAAGAATAAAAAAAATAACTTGCATCCCACAAGAAATCGTAGAACAAATTTTGGTGAATTAATTCAAATGGATGCAAGTAATCATCATTGATTTGGTAACGATAAACCAAAAGCATTTTTACATGCTGCAATTGATGATGCTACAGGAAATATTGTTGGACTATGATTTGATCACCAAGAGACATTAGATGGTTATTATAATGTTTTTTATCAAATTTTAACTAAATATGGCATACCAAAGATATTTTATACTGATAATAGAACAGTTTTTGGATATAAGAAAAAAATTGATTCAGGTAAAATAAACACAGAAAATGACACTTATACTCAATTTCAAAAATGCTGTAATGATTTAGGTGTTGAAGTAATTAGAACCTCAATTCCACAAGCTAAAGGCAGAATTGAACGATTATTTGGAACACTTCAAAGTCGCTTAATTAGTGAATTACGACTTAATAAAATTAAAAATTTAGAAGATGGTAATAAATTTCTTAAAACATATATAAACATTTTTAATAATCAGTTTGCTTTTCCTATTGATGATAATAAATCTGCTATGGTTAAAGCTCCTACACAAAATGAAATAAATGTTTATCTTTCAAGATTTTGTAAAAGAAAAACAGATAGTGGTTCAACTATAACATATTATGGTAAAAAATATTTTCCTTATAAAAATAACAAAGTTCAATATATACAACCTAGAACTGATGTAATTGTACTTAAATCATTTATTAATGAATTCTATCTTAGTTATAATAATAAAATATATGAACTAAAAGAAATAGCATTAAAACCAATTATTAAAGAAGATTTGATAAAAACTAAAAAAGTTTATATACCAAATAAAGACCATCCTTGAAGATATGGATATCAATAATTTTTAATTAAAAGTAAAAAAACATATTTTAGAAGAGATTTATTTTATTAATACTAAACCATATAAAATTTTAAAACATTTGTATATGAGCAAATTTGGTGTCTTAAAATCAATTTTAAAGATATAAAGATATTGCAAATGCAATATCTTCCCCTTTTACATCTGTGGTGAGCTTGGTTTATATCCACTTGTTAAAGGTTGATTTTCACTGTTTGCACTGCGTTTTCATTGTTCAAAAATTGAATCAAAATCATAATCTAAACTTGATTTTAATTTTAAATATTTTCCTACATTATCAACCCTTTTTTGTCCTTTTGATTCGATTTTATCTTCTAAATCATATATATTTAATTTTTCAATATATGGAATTATTTTATATTTCTTTTTTAAATTTTCATTTAATGTTTTTAGATATATTTCTAGTTTTTCTATTTCTTCTTTAAGATTTTTTTCAGTATTTATTATATTATCTAATTCTTTATTATCTTTAATTTTACCCTCTAATTTTTTTATTTCAGAATAATAAAATTCATAAACTGGTGAATTAGGTTTAACTTTAAACATTTTTTATTTTCTCCTTTGAATAAATAATAAAAAAACTCATTTATTTTATCTTAAAATAAATGAGTTAAAAACTTATATAATTTTTTGTATAAATTAATTATACAAAAAATTTTAAAAAATTAAAAAACTTTATTTCTATTTTTATCTAGAAAAGAATTTATTTGGAATTTATGTTTATTTAACAGTATAACTTTTCAAAATAATTTATTTTTTAAAAAATATTTTTGGGAAATTTTCACTCGATATTGACACAATAATACTTAATTTTATAACTCAAAAATTCTTATTAAAGCATCTTTAATAAGTTTTTAATATGTTATAATGTAATAAAGTCCTTTAAGATAAACCGTATACCGTTATGATTACTAAGCGTATGTAAAGTACGTGGTCTCTTAGGCAAATCCCTTAATTAGGGATTTTTATTTTAATTTATAATAACTGGATGGCAGTATTTATTTGATAGCATTTAAAATTAACCATTTTTGTATACATATCAATGTTATAAGTTCTATCACCAATCATATGCTTTAAAATTTGTTTAATATTAGTTTCAGTAAAGCAACCAATATTTTCAACTAATGCTTGGTTTAATACACCATCTTTTGCATTAATAAAATAACCAACTTTTAATTTTTTATATTGTAAAGTTAATGATTGTAAAAAATCAATTAATTCATAATATTCACCTTTGGCAAATAAATTTATTGCATTTTGATAGTGTAATTTAGCAATTTGATTTTTTCTTCTTCCAGCCATGATACCAAGAAATAAAACATGAAAAGCATGAAATTTATCTAAAATAAATTTGGCATTTAAAATTGTAGCAGTTTTTCTAATTCATTTTGCACTATCACCACAAACTATTAAATTTGCTTGGTCAAAGTTTTCAAAAAATAAATTACCATATTTTTCTATTAATTTTGCGGTTTTTTCAGCACCAATTTCTGTTTTTGAAACTCTTATTTTACAAACTGCTCTTTTATTAATTAATTTTCCATTTTTCTTTTTACCAGTACACATTACTATTAATCTCATCGAACATTTTTTACAATTTTTAGTATTGTGTTTTTCATTAAACTTAAATTTTCGATGACCATCATCAATATTTACATATAAATTTTGATTTGGTTGTAATGGTATTTTGGGAATATTTGCTTTTGGTAATTCAAATTTTTGATATCTTCTACAAACTGTACTATTACTTATTAAATCTTCAATAAAAGTATCACAAACATCACGATACTTTTTACCATCAGCAAAATATTTTAAAATTTGTTTAATAACATCTGGTGCTAATTTACTATACTTTTTAACACCAAGATATATATCTAATAATGAAACAAATTCCTTTTTTTGTGTTTTTGGGTTATAATATGTACAAATACGTCGTTTATAATTTAATAAACCTTTTTTTGTTTTTAATTTTCTTTTTCTAAATCTATATGATTTATATAAAGATTTATTACATGTATTTCATAAATAATCATCTATTTTTTTAAATAATTCTTCTGTTTGTTGTAAATTTAATTCATCTTGATTAAAATAGTGTTTGTCTCAATCAAAATGATTAGGGAATGGTAGTGTTAACATTTTTAATGTTCCTTTCTTTTAAATAATTTAATTTTAACTTATATATGTTAATAAGGAGTAAATATGGCTTTTATCACTAGTTATGCACAATTAAATAAAAAATATAATCTTAATTTTAGTGATAATAATTATGGTTTTAGTTGAGATATTTTTAAAAAATTTGTTGGTGATGAATGAGCCGAATATTTTACTACTAATTGTTTTTATCGTTTTATACCAACAGCACGTGGAACAAGAAAAACTTGAAATTGCTTAGCATTTGATTTATTTATATGTTGTAATTTTAGTGATAGTAGTGTTCAAGAAGTAAGAAGATATGAAAATACTCATAGTGAAACTACAATTGGTGCTTTAATGAATGTTTGTCAAGTTTTATTAGATACATATAATATTAATTTACTACCTAATAATCCACATGGAATTAAATGAAAAATTACTAAGGATGGTGGTTGTATTATTTTTCCTAATAATCAACAAATTGACTTTATTGGTTATGCTAATGGTAATAAAATTTTTGGAAAAGAAGCAGGTGGTTCAAGTTTTTTAGGTTCAAGAACAGATGAAATTATTATGGCAGAAGAAAAAGAAATATTAACTGAAAAGCAATTAACATATCGATATGAACGTTTACAAAACTTTATGTTTAGAAGTAATCGTATTAAAGTATCAAATGAACCTATTAAAGAGTGAAGTTGAACATTTATTGATAAAAATATATATAGTTCTACCTTTGGACAAAAGATTACTCGTTATTTTTATAAAAGTTTTTTCATTACTTTTACATGTAATCCATACGATAAATACCATCCATTTTATTTAAAGTATTGCACGCCATTTTTACCATTAAATGATAAAATTATGGAAAATCTTAAAAAAGTTGGTAAAGTTTATTATGAAAATAAAGAAATTTTTAGTGGTTTAGGTTTATTTATATTAAGATTTACTATTCAACCATTTTGAAATAAATTACCAGACATTCAAAAAAGAACATTATTAGAAATGAAAAAAAGTAATCCCGATGAATTTAATACTGTTTTTTATGGTTTTGAATTTTTAGATAGTGATGCAACAATTTTTCCATTTCAAAAAACAGTAAAATATTGACAACCATATGATTTAAAACAATTTTATAATGAAGAAAAAGATATGTATAAATTTGATTTTTATTCAGTTGGTGTTGATTGAGCAACTGGACATAAAGACCATACTGTATTTATGATAGTTGGTTTTAAACAATATAATAATACTGGATATTATGATGCTTATATTATTTGTGAATTAGTAGTTACACCTAATGATTTTATTAATGAAAATGAAAAAATTAATGCTTATGTAAATGAAATTTTAGGATTAATGGATAATTTTGAAAATTTTGACCAAGCAATTTATTTTTATGATGATAAAGCAAGAACAGCAATTGATTGATTAAATCAAAAATTAATAGATGAGCATAATACTATTCTAATAACACAAACTGCTATTAAACATGCTTCAAATTTAAATCAAGAAGCAGGATTAACTAATAGAGTAGTTTGAATGAGAAATATTATGAGTTATGGAAACTTTTATGCAAATCAAGATGATTTACCAAAAACTACTCAATGTTTAGAAGAATTACGTTATGATGAAACAAAAACTAACATTCCTGATAAAAATATGTACCAAGACCCTTACGATGCTTTATTTTATTCACTATATCCATATAAAAATGTAATTAGGGGTAAAAATAATGCTAGTGTCAAAAAAAGCATCTTCACATTTGCTATATAATAAACAAGTTGAATATCATTAATAGTATAGGTATCACAAAATAAACGCCTTTTATTTAGGCATTATTTTCCATTTAAAAGCATACTTGTAAAAATAATCAAAAATAGTACAATTTATAAGTAAAATCAAGGAAAAAAGGAGAAATTTATTATGAAAACATGAATAAAAACAAATTTAAGTAAAATAACATTAGCATTAGCACTAACTGGTGCAGTAAGTGGAGTAACTGGTTTAATAATTGGTTCAATAGCACATAATAAAGTAAATGATTTAAAATATTACTTAGATTATGATGGTAATGTTCACTGGGGGGGTCTTGTACAACAATATGAGAAAGAAAAACAGATGATATTCATAAAATAACTTTATATTTATCTATTAATCCAACTTATCCTAATGTTGATATAAAGTGAGATGGAATTTATCCAGTTGGATATTTCAATAAAAAAATCTAAATTTCTAAATTTATATAAGAAATATTTTCGTTATATTTATCAAATAAATTAATATTAGTTAAATTTATTTCTTGTTTATCAGTTATTAAAATTAAATCATAATTTCCAGAGCCAAATATACCACTAAGTTCAATCCGATTTAAGTTATTAATCGGATTTTCGATTTGTAATTTAAATTCACTATTATTATCAATTTGTGCAATTTCTTTATAAAATTCTAATTTAGAAAATAATTGAGATTTATTTGAACCATATAAATTTAAAGCATTTTCAATTTTATTTTTATCAATAATTGCTCTTGTAAAATACTTACCATATTCACCATTACCTAGTGTTCAATCAGCAGGAATTAATGATGGAATATTATTACTTTCTAATTCATTTGTAATAGATAGTCAGTTAAATTGGTTATCATCTAGTTTAAATAATTCATTTTGACTAATATCATTATTTTTTAATTTAATATTACTTTTACATCTTTAAATTCTCAAACATCAGTTGGATTTGTATGAATTGGATTTGATTTTAATTCAAAATAATAAGGTAATAAAAGTTTATAATCATCATTCAAACCCTTATTAATTGAACTAGTAGAATAAATATATTTAGAAAGCATATTTATTATTTTTTTTAAAATTTGTATTTGTTGTAATTTTACATAATTTGGATAATCTAATTCCCATTGTTTAAATAAATTTGTAATAACTTCTTCTGGTTTTTGTCCTTCAAATTTAGCACGTAATTCTGCTATTTTTGAATTTAAAGTATCTGGTTTAAAACCATCAAAATTCCTATTATAATTATATGTATAACTTAGCATGCCTAATAATACTTTTTGTAAACTATCATTAGTTGGTGCGTCTTTTATTTCAATTTCAATATCATCAAATTTATCATTTGTAGCAACATAACTATAAAATTGACTTTCACCAGCAAAATTTCAAACTTCTTTATCTTTTAATTCTTTTTGTTTTTTTAATGGTCACTTACCATCTCAAACAGTACCCATTTCATATCCTAATCAAGCATGTGTCACTCTTGCATTTTTAATAACTTCTCTTCTTGTTTCAGTTCCAGTACTAATTTTAATTAAATCTAAAACTGATTTTTCTTGTCCTATAAATTGTTTTGCTAAGTTTCAAGGTAATATTTGTTCACTAAATCATTGTTGTAATATTCTAACTTTTGGTTGAGTTTCAATAGGCATTGATAATAGCGGAAATGCTATCTTATCTTTAACAAATAACTTTGGGTATACTTCCATATTGTCAACTTCACCAAGTACCTTTATATTGCCAAAAATCATGCTTCTAGGGGCTTTAATTTTTAAACCAGTAACTTTTGTATCTTTATCTAATGGTTTTTGTAATTTAATAATGATTGGATAACCATCTCTTGTTTTAAAATCTTTAATTTTAATAATAGTTATACTTTTAGTACTTCTAGTTTTTGGATTTTGATAAGGTTGTGAATAATTATTAATTATATATAAATTATCAATATTATTTTCAGTTAAAGGTTCATTTATATTAACTGCATATAACTTAAATTGATTTAATAAATTTATTTCTTGAAATATTAAATTTTTAATATCAGTCATACTATATTCAATTGTATTATCATTAATATTAGTACTTGCTCTTTGATTTAATTGCATAGTAAAATCAGATGTTTCAACAGCAGTAGTTTTTAATACTTTATCAATATCAATAAAACCTATTTTAATAGTATTTGCTGAAAATTTTAAACTATTATTTTCATTATTTTTAAATAAACGTTCAATTTCATAAATATAAATTGTTCTTTTTTTAAATTCATCATATGCTCTATTAATATCTGGGTCACTAGTAGCACCCATCATATTTGTAAAATCATAAGGAATATTATCAATTAAATAATCATTTTCTACTTCTGCTTGATTAAGTTTAGTTTGTTTCTGTGGAAACTTCGTTTGTGGTTTGTTGTTGTTTTCCATTGTTCTCTCCTATTAATTGGTTATTTTCGGGATTAAATAATTTTAATTTAACAGTTAAATTATTAATTTCTTGTTCATCATTAATATTAAATGTTTTACTATTTAATAAATCTTTATCTAAACGTACTAATATTTGAATAAATTTAAGAATATCAATATTAAATTGCCATAATTTTTGTTCAATATAATTAATAGTAGAAATATTTACAGCTGTACTTTCGGGTACTGATTGTTGTGCAGATTTCTTTTGACTTGGTATATGAATACCACAACGTTTAAATATTTCATTAACATTTCAATCATATATATCAGTTAAATTTTTACCTTTAAAATTACTATTTGTCATATTGATATTTTCGTTTTGTTCATTATTATCTCCACCACTTTTAAATATGTAGTTTTTAGTAACTAATGTTCTTACTGCTTCTTCTAATGCTGATTGAACATTACCATAAGTTTGACTAAATATAAATTTAGGTGAATTTAAAATGGTATCTAAAACAATTTGTTCATAAATGACATCTAATGCTTTAATTTTATCCATTACTTTATTACAATCTGCTAATTCATTTGCTTTATTTCGCATAATTGCTATTGGTATATAATTAATATTTAGTGTTTGTTCTTGTTCTAAATTAGGATTATTACTATATTCTTTAAAAGATAATGGAAATTGTTTTTTATTATCATTAATACTATAAATTGCACGATTAATAGTTACTTGTTCATTATTTAGTGTATAAATTTCAAATAATCTTACAGTTTGTGCATTTTGTTGATAACTATCATAAAAAATAGTACATTGAATTAATTTACCAGTAATATCATAAACTCTTTGTTGTATATCCACTACTTGAAAATATAAGTCATCATTAGCAATATAAATTAAATAACCACTAATTCCTAATTTACTTAACTTAAAAATAGAATTTCAATTTTTTCTATAAAATTCTTGTTGAATTAAATATTGTTTAATAGTTTCATTATTAATATCTAATGGAGCATTATATAAATTAGCATTATTTTCTGCTACAAAATCAGTAAAATAAGTTTCATGATTAAAATCATTAAAACCGGAAATGTTTAGTAATCTGTGTAACTTACAAAAATAACTATGTTTAATTAATTCTAGTAAATATAATTAAATGACTAGAAAGAGTGAGTTACAGATGGCTAAAAAAGATAACTTTAATAATAATGATCCAATATCAAAAGCAGTAGATTTATTACTAGAAAATACTGAAGATTTAACAACAGTTTTTAAACCTGGCGGTTTATATAAAGAATTAACAAAAAGATTAGTTGAAAAAATGTTGAATTCTGAAATGCAAAATTATTTAGGATATGAAAAAAATCAACATAGTACTACTGAAAATGCTCGTAATGGTACAAGTTCAAAAAAATTAATAACTCAACAAGGTAAAATTGAAATTGATGTACCAAGAGATCGCAATAGTAATTTTACTCCTGTAATAGTTCCTAAAAGGCAAAGAAGATTTGATGGTTTTGATCAACAAGTTCTTTCCTTGTATGCAAAAGGAATGACATTATCTGACATTAGAATGCAGTTGCAAGAGTTATATCATGGTGCTGATATTAGTGAAAGTGTTATTAGTCAAATTACTGATGATGTTATTGATGATGTTAAAGCATGACAAAATCGACCATTAGAAAGTATTTATCCTATTGTTTATTTTGATTGTATAGTAGTTAAAGTACGACAAGATAAACGGATTATTAACAAATCAGTTTATATAGCATTAGGAGTTGATTTAGAAGGCAAAAAAGATGTTTTAGGATTATGAATCAGTGAAAATGAAGGTTCTAAGTTTTGATTATCTAATTTCACAGAAATGAAAAATCGTGGCTTAAATGATATTCTTATTGCTTGTAGTGATAATTTAACAGGCATGTCAGAAGCAATACAATCAGTTTATCCTAAAACAGAACATCAATTATGCATTGTTCATCAAATTAGAAATAGTTTAAAATATGTTTCATACAAACATCGAAAAGGTCTAGTTGCAGATTTAAAACCAATTTATAGTGCATGTAGTGAAGAACAAGCAATGCAAGCTTTAGAATCGTTTGAAAGTAAATGAAATAAACAATATCCTCAAATTACTAAATCTTGATATAAAAATTGAGATAATTTAATGGTTTTTATTAGTTATCCAGTAGAAATCAAAAGAGTGATTTATACTACAAATGCTATTGAATCTGTTAATAGTCAATTACGAAAAATCATCAGAAATAAAAAAGTTTTTCCTAATGATATGGCAGTTTTCAAAATATTTTACTTGGCAATTGAAAATATAACAAAAAAATGAACATTGCCTATTCAAAATTGAAATACAGCAATTGCTCATTTTATGATAAAATTTGAAGACAGAATTAATCTAAATTAGTAACTTTGTAAAACAAAGATACACAGATTATTAAAAAGCCTCTTAAAACCAAAATAATTTAAAATAGAAGCATGTGTACTTTTATTTTTATTAGTTAAAAATTTTACTTTTTCATTTTGATTATCACTAGTATTTGTTTTATCTTTTCTTTTAAATAAACTTAACATAATATTCACCACCTTTCTAAAATATTTGATTAATTTTTAATATTATTTTTACAATGATAAATATAATTAAACCCGCTGTTGCTGATGACAGAATTACTCCAATTAAACCTAAAATAATTTTTATAATTTTAAAAAACATAATATTATTCTTGTAATTCTTCTAATTTTCATACATTACCTTTTAAATTACCTTTTCCACTATAAATAGTAATAAATTTAGCATGTTGAACTGATAAAATTACTATATTAGCACTATCATTAAAGGTTTGTATTGGTACACCAGCAATTTTTTTATCAGTTATAATAAATTCTTGAATAGTATAAACTGGATTATATATACTTCAAGAATAATAAACTCTATAATGTTTATTCTCTTGAAAATAATAAGTAATTTGTCAATTATCTCATTTATTTTTCTCTCTTGTTCCTACTTCTTTTCAATTTGAACCACTTGGACTTGGTGTTGGATTATTTTTTAATTCAATATCTCAAATATTTTCTTCTATTTCATTTGTAGTTAAACTACCAGACCTTATTTGTAATTTTGATTTAATATCAACTTTAATAGTATCTTGTAATTCTTCTAATGAAAATATATTCCCATATTGTTTATTTCCACCAATAATAATTAATTGACTTTTATTACCATCAACAGTTCCTAGTTTAATAATTAATGAAGCATCTTCATTATCAATTTTACCTTTAACAAGCATATAATCTCCACCTATATATGCAGAACTCTTAAACTCTATTTTTAGTTTTACACTTGTTTGATTAAAAGGTGGTTTATCTCATGTTATAAATACTCTATAATATTTATTAAAACTAAGAGCAAAATCTTCTCATGTACGATTATCAAGACTTTTACCTATTATTTTTCAATTTTCTTTATCTTGTTTTTTATCAATATTACTTTTATTTTCATTAATAGCACCAACAACTGTTTTATTAGTAGTTTCTAAATTAGGAATTTCTTGACCAATAGCATTCATAGAAAAAGCAATTGGAAATAATGCTTTTGTATCTTCTAATTTTTTATCTATTTCTTCTTTTTTATAATAATCAGTTAAATCAGTAGAACCACCAATAGCACTAATTTTATTATTTTCATCAATAGTTATATTAGTACCAGCAATTAATTTATTTTGTTTTTTATCTAATAAATTATTAGTTTCTAGTTTTGTATAATAATCACGTTCAGTATTTTCTTCTGCTATAAATTCAGTTGGTGTACCTATTCCTTGATATTGATATATATTATGAATTATTGGTTTATACTTTTTTGTGTTATTAGTAGCAATAAACTTTATTAAATCAACATCATATAATAATGTTACTTTATCAATATTAACATCAATATTTTCAATTATTATTTGCTTTTGTTCTATTTGACTATTAGTAATTCTTATATTAGATTTAGTTAATTTATTATTACTTATAATAAGTTGTTTACTATCGATAAAATAATATGTTCAATCAATAATATATCATATATCTGTTTTAATATTTTCATTTTTAACTTTCTTTCATAAAGGACTAGTTTCAATATTAAATCAATTATTTTTAACATCATTAATATTTTCATTTGCTTTAATTAATTCAGTATTTAATTTGGTAATTTCATTTTCATTAGTAGTAATTCGTTTTTGTTGTTTAGCAGAAAAATCACAAGTTGGTGCATGAGTAAAATCACCAATTTGCGGATTATTTTGTAATGCTTCTGGTGGTAATGTTCCAATTTCATCTGGTCAATCTAAAATCATTGTTTCAGTTTCTTTATCATAATCTGTTGCAACATAACCTTTATTAATAAATTTACTAACAGGACCTCTATATATTTCATTTTCATTATCATCAACTAAATCATCATATAATTTAATTTGTTTTGATAATGTAAATTCTTTTTGTTGTTCAATTAATTCATCAACTTGATTTCTAGTATAAAATGCTTTTAAGTCAATTTTTTCAACATCTATTTCATCATCATTATAACTTGAAAATATTTGTTTTAATTCTGTTAATCTTGCTCATATTTTCATTCTACTAGGTGCTAAATCTCAAACATTAATTGTAGGAGTACTATTTGCACTAAATTGAGTACCATTATTAAATTGAATAGTAGCATCAACATTAAATTCAATTGGTGTACGATTAAATACTCAATGTTCAACCATAACATAAACCATATCTCTTAATGTTTCTTTAATTAATTCATCTTTAAAACTATCGAAAGGAAATTTAGATAAAATAAAATCAAGATAAGCATTAATATCATTTTGAGCACGAATAGCAAAAGTTTTAAATCAATCATTAACATTAGATCATGTTTGTATATATTGCTGTGGGGTTTCTGTAATTTTTCCAGTTAATGGATATCAGTTATTATAATTTTCAAGACTGACATCAGTTCAAAGTTTATTAATCATAATTTATCATTCCTTAAAAAATGCTTTTTTATAATGCTTAGTTTTTGTTTTAGTTTTTCTATGTGAAATATGGATAATTTCTTTTTGCAACTTTTTCTTACCCTTTTCTACAACTTGACTATATGCAAATTTTTCTAAATGATGTAATAATCCAGTACCAAATAAAGTGTTTACTGAAAATTTTAAACCAACATTTTTAAATGATTTGTTAATATTTTCAATAGGATTATTAATAACATTTACTACTTTATGATAAGTTCTAATAGTTCTAAATATTTCTCTATATACTTTAAAACTATCTCTAATTACTTGTTGAACAACTGGTGGAGCAAATGCTATTGCTTTTAATCATTTATTACGATTAACACCATAACCAATGTATCAACCACTATATCAACGATATCAATGAAATGGATGTATTTGAGTAACAAAAGTTTTTGCTTTAAGAATACTATCAACAACTGTAATTGGTTTATATTTAGGATTACGATGATAAATAGTAATTGCACATTTATCTAATGACAAAGGTTGAATTTTACAACCCATAAATACTGGTGAATTTAATGGAATTAATTGTGCGTGTTTAATTGCTCTTTTTTCTGCACTAGTAAATAAATCAGTTGCTTTTTCTTTTAATTTATTAATT